>DATNQY010000256.1:0-46138 GCA_036703785.1 Candidatus Obscuribacterales bacterium | reverse complement strand
ACTGTAGCGGCGGGCGGAAGCCCGCTTTGCGGAGCCTCCGGTCAGCGGGCTTGCGCCCGCCGCTACGATACGTCCGACTTGTCCGCGCTACACCGGCACCGCTTTGCGCTCGACTTCCTCGGCTTCCGGTGCGCGGTTGTGCTCGCGCAAAAAGGCGCCGAAGTCCTTCACGATTTCTTTTATCTCCGGAAACTTCGCCATGGAAATCGCATGCCGGTAGTACTTTTCCGCCGCCTCGGAATTTTGACGCTTCGCTTGTATGTTAGCTTTCACGCGATAACTCGCAGAGAGATACGTGTGGCTCTTACCCAAAATCTTTTCGCGAATTGCGATGGCACGGTCGCACAACGCCTCGGCGCGCTCAAGCTCATCAGTTTGACACAAGACGGCAGCCAGGTTGGTCAAAGGCGAGGCAAGACGGTCATTGTCGGGTCCGAGTCGACTCTCGCAAATCTTCACTGCCTGTTCGAACACGCTGCGAGCCTCTTGATACCGTTTTTGATGCCGGTAAACTTCGCCCAGGTTGTTAAGGACAGGCACCAAATCCGGGTGGTCATTGCCGAGAGCAGCCTTGCGCGACGCGAGCGCCTGGTTTGCGTAGTTTTCCGCATCTTCCATAGCATTGAGGTGGATCGACACGGAACAAAGGTTGTTTAAAACGGAAGCACGATAGGGAGAATCGGCACCAAAGTATCGCTCGTAAATCCCCAATGCTCGGACATACATTTGCTTCGCGTCCGCAAACTTCCCCCGAGAGCGATGGACGTTCCCCAGATTCACGTAGCAATCGCTAAGCCCTACCTGTCTGGTATCAGGATGAAGTTCGTAAATGTGCAGCATGCGCCGATACAGCGGCTCTGCGTCGTCATGTCGACCGCGCTTGCTGTAAATGACGCCCAATCCATTGAGAAAGACGATCAACTTCGGACTGTCCGCCGGACAACACTTCTCCGCCGCAGCTAGTGCGTCTTTGTGCAGTCGCTCCGCATCGTCGTACTTTCCAATCTTTTCGTAGGCGTGCGAAAGCGAGTTGGCGGCCGTCGCCGTGCGCAAATCGTTGACTCCGAAACAACCGCGCATAATGTCGTAAGCCAGCTTGAAGTGCTGCGCACTCGCCGCAAAGTCACCGGCATTTCTGGCTCCGACAGCGTCGCGCATGGCGGCGATCCACAAGATTCTCTTGCCGCTTACTGCAAACCACAACCATTTCAGCAGTCCCCACATGGTCACACCACCGCGCCCGACTGATCTTGGTGCGATCGAATCGCGTCGAGCACCAGTTCAGGATCCGGCTTGCCGTACTGGAAGAAGCAAATTTCGCCTCGAGGGTCGATTGCCACCACAGTTCTGCGTATAACGGGCACCAGCGGATAGGCGGCATGGTAATCGCGCGCCACCTTGCCGCCCGGATCGCTCAATATCGGAAACTGCAATCGTTTCCGTTCACAATAACCTTTCGCGGCTGCAACTGATGACGTATTCACACCAAAGACGCGGACGTTGTGCTGGAGAAACTTGTCCAAATCGACATTCACTTCTGCGAGTTGCTTATTGCATACCGGACTATCATTGGCGGGATAAAATACCAGCACAACATACGAGCCGTGCAAATCGCTGAGATGAACTTCCTGTCCCGTTGTTGAAATCAACGTGAACTCCGGCGCTTTATTGTGCAACATAATTTCCCGTTCCAAAAAGCAGGCGAGTCGAACTGACGTGGGATCCCCATAGAGTCAACAACAGTTTTAAACGAGCGCCGCAGACTTTGCGGAACTCCTCCGCGCCGAACTGGCGAACACCCAATTCAACAAAGCGGTTGAAGTCGTCCTTCAGATAGCCGAACAAAAGTTGCTCATCCACCTGCTGCTGTTCGACGAGAAAATTCAAGAGCGCAAACAATGGCAAGCGCGGCGCATAGAAGTGTCGCATGTACTCGGTTAATGGTGCCGAGCCGGGCTCGCCGGTGGTGGGGTCGAAGTCTTGATCCAGCGTGACAAGATGCGAGTCGTCGACACGCACCTCATCGCGATAGAACCGCACGAATTCCCACGACCGGCGATATATCTCATATCGGTCGTTCTGGATAATCTGCGTGTTAGCTTGCTTGATTTGTCGCCAGATCAAAACCAGCACAACAGTGTTGGCAATGGCTTGCGCCCAGACAGCCACTAAGTTCCAATCGATTGCCACCACTTGGCGCTTCCTACATGAGCGATTTCATAATCTCATCAAGCGCGGACTTCGGCGGCCGAATCTTGTCTTGCGGCAAAGTCGCAAGCGGCGCGTCGACCAGGTGCACGAGCTTGGTGAAATCGGGTTTTTTCTCATCGACGTAGAGCAAGCCCGTGAGAAACTCATGGTCGCGAGCGGACTTGTGAATCGTGTCCACAGCCAGATCGCGGTTGCTCGGATCGTAATCCTTTGCCGTCTTGCGCAGCATAATGCGAGAGCCATCGTGGAATGTCACTTCATGGCTCTTGCCCGCTTCGTAATCGGCAGTGAGCTGCTCGAAGAACGGAACGAATCCCAGATCGTGCAGAGGCACTTCATGTTCACGAGCGTACTTGTAGCTCTTCGTCGATCCTTCGTGGTTGTTGAAGGTGACGCAGGGGCTGATTACATCGAGCAAAGCGGTGCCCTCATGAGAAAGCGCGGCCTTGAGCAATGCCACCAGTTGCTTGGGATCGCCGGCGAACGAGCGCGCTACGAATCCGCAGCCAAGCTCGATTGCCAATCCGCAAAGATCGACGGGCGGCAGGTCGTTCACAACGCCGGCTTTGGATTTCGAACCCAAATCTGCTGTGGCGGAGAACTGACCTTTGGTCAATCCATATACACCGTTGTTCTCCACGATATAAACCATGGGAATGTTGCGGCGCAAGATGTGGACAAACTGTCCCATGCCGATCGATGCCGTGTCGCCGTCACCGCTGACGGCAACCAACTTCAACGTTTTGTTAGCCATCGAAACACCGGTGGCTACCGAAGGCATACGCCCGTGCACAGCGTTGAAGCCGTGCGACTGGCTCATGAAATAAGCTGGGGTTTTTGAAGAGCAGCCGATGCCGCTCAGTTTTGCCACCGAGTGGGGATCAAGTCCGAGTTCAAAAGCGGCTTTGATGATTTGCGATGTGATGGCGTCATGACCGCAGCCATCGCAGAGAGTGGAAGGCGCGCCTTTGTAATCGGCGAGCGACAATCCGAGACGATTCGATTTTGCTTCAACTGCCATGTTACTTCTTCTCCTGCTCCAGAATGCCGTCGGTTATAGACCGAGCGTCAATCGGCAATCCATTGTAGTGTCTCACCGAGCGCAGCCGCATGGAGTGCTGAGGCATATCCAGGCGGAGCAAATCGCGCATTTGAGCGTCGCGATCTTGCTCGACCACATACACGCGCTCATGCTGATCGATGAACTTGCGAACTTCATCCGTAAACGGCAAGGCACGTATGCGCAGATAGTTAGTCGGCAGTCCTGCCGCTTGCAATTGCTCTTGCGATTCGAGAACCGCAAAATCGGATGAACCGAAGGCGATGATGCCGACCTTCGCATCTTTCGTGCTATTCAGCACCGGCTTGGGCACATACTGCTCGGCAGTCTTGTATTTCTTCAGCAAGCGATCCATCAGATTTACGTAGTCATCGGGACGCTCGGTGTAGCCGGCCTTTTCGTTGTGACCGCTACCGCGAGTGAAGTACGCTGCCAACGGGTGTTTGGTGCCGGGCAACGTGCGGTACGGAATACCGTCGCCGTCCACGTCGCGATAGCGCTCGAACTTGCCCAGCTTTTCCAGTTGTTCGGCATTGAGAACCTTGCCGCGATCCAACGGTTTTTCCGGGTATTTGAACGGATCGCTCATCCAGTTGTTCATGCCGATGTCCAGATCGCTCATCACGAATACTGGCGTCTGAAAACGCTCGGACAGGTCGAACGCCTCGACGGCAAAGTCGAAGCACTCGGCAACAGAGCCCGGCAAGAGCACGAGGTGCTTGGTATCACCGTGCGACAGCACGTTGAGGAACAACAAATCGGCTTGCGATGTCCGTGTCGGCAATCCGGTAGACGGACCAACACGCGACACATCGAAGACGACTACTGGAATCTCGGAGAAATAGCCGAGTCCGGCAAACTCCGCCATCAAGGAAATACCGGGACCAGACGTCGAGGTCATCGACCGCGCACCGGCCCAGCCGGCGCCGATGGCCATGCCGATTGCGGCGAGCTCATCCTCAGCCTGGACAATCGCGTACGTCGCCTTGCCGGTTTCGTCCACGCGGTACTCGTGCATGTAATCGATCAGTTGTTCGCACAATGAAGACGATGGTGTGATCGGATACCAGGTAACAACCGTCACTCCGGCGAACATGCAACCAAGCGCGGCGGCGGCGTTGCCGTCGATGATGATCTTGCCTTGCGTTTGGTTCATCGGCTCGACGAAATATCTGTCTTCTTTCTTCAGATGTTCCTTCGCCCAGTCGCGGCCCTTACGCACAGCATTCAGGTTCAGATCGATGGCTTTCTTCTTGCCCTCGAACTGGGTGGCGATAGCCTTTTCGACTTCTTTAAAGTCGACACTGAGAAGCTCACCGACGACACCGACATAAATCATGTTGGTCAGAAGCTTCCGAAGCTTGACCTCGTCGGTGGTTTCATTGGCCAGCTGGGCAAACGGGACTTGATAATGTTTGACGTCATCGCGGACAGTGTTGAGATTGAATTCAACCGGGCTGATGCAAACCGCACCGGAAGGCAGCGAGCGAACGTCTTCGACGGCCGTTTGCTGGTTCATGGCTACCAGGATGTCTATCTCTTTCTTCCGGGCGATCCAGCCATCCTTGTTCACGCGAATGGTAAACCAGGTGGGAAGCCCGGCGATGTTGGACGGAAAGAGGTTTTTGCCGCTTACCGGAACGCCCATCTGGAAGATGGAGCGCATCAGAACGTTGTTTGACGATTGGCTACCAGAGCCATTAACCGTCGCAACCTGTATGGAAAAGTCATTGACAATCCGCCCCTGTTCGGTTTTCTGGGCGGTGTCAGCTGCTAGAGTTTTCACTTTCGATTACCTTGTCTTCTTGCAAAGATGCCGATGGACGGTTATCGATTTTATCGCAATATTAAGGTTGGCAGCGGCTCATACCAGATCTGCTAAGGATCTTGTAACGGCCGCGCTTTGTGACGATCTTGTAGCGGCGGGCCTAAGCCCGCGCTTCCTCTGTACCGGCGGCGGGCGTAAGCCCGCTTTTCCAGTCCGGCGAAGTCGCCAAGTACTTAAAAATGATCCAACTCCAGCAGCGGGCAGGGCACGCGCTCAGCCCATGTCTCTAAGGCGTCAGTCAGCGGCAACAGCATAGGGACGGCGCCATCACGTTCTACATATTTGACGCCCTTCATAAACGCAGGCGCCACCGACTCCCAGCCTCTGACAAGGTGCACGCGTCGCAGCAACGCGGCGCGTAGCAGGTTGCGCCATAAAACCTCGCGTGTCTCCTCACGGCCGACCACTTCGAGCACGCGCAAAATCTTGCCGGCATGCTCAAATAGCGCATAACCGCCCGACGGCAAATCTATATCGATTGCCATCATCTCAAGGTAAGGCCGATTCGTGTCAGGATGCTGCTGCAAGAACTGTTCGCGCAATAGCTTGTATTGCCAGTATGCTTCAGACCGCCGAATCCCGAACGGCAACCCGGAAAGATACCGCATATGGTGCCTGACCATGCCGTCGACGTCAGCGGGATCCGGAAAGCACAACTCGGGAGTGTGTTCGTGCAGATCCTCGACAAAAGATTGGTCTGACATAATGTACTTTTCGATTTCCGGCTGGTTGGTCCATAGATAGAAATCGTGGTGCGAAAGCTGTTCGTATCCCAGGTGCTCATAGAAGCTGGGATCGATATCGGAGAACAGCATCAAAGCATCGAATCCTTCTGCTTCCGCCAGTTGCCGGATGCTGTCCATCAACTCCGAGCCATGACCCCGCCCGCGGTGCTGTTGCATCGTATAAACGGCACCGACGCCTCCTACTTTATATTGCACGCCGCGCGCCTGCGCTTGCAGGGTGTACAACTTGGCGCTTGCGACTATTTTGTCCTTATGGCGTCGGACAAAGTAGCGGAAGTTGCGGCGTGCCCACGGTTGGCGCAGTTGCATGCGCAACCAGTCGTGGTAGTCTCCGCGCGGCATGCCGCAGCCCCACAACCAATATTGCTCGCGCAGAATCTCGAGAATGTCCGCGCCGTCTGCAATTTGGAGGTCAGTTCGTTTCGCTGTCGCTGTTGTCATAGTCATCCCGGCCGTTTCAGGGAATTATGCTCTAAAATGATGACCTTTGCTACGTTTCGCTCTTCGTGAGTTCAATTATGGCTTCTAGTAATGGCGACAGCCAATCAGCCGGCTCAAAATTAACCGTTTACTGCGGGCATATCCTCAGTCCAAAAACCTTCGACCAATATGATGAATACATCGAAGGGGCGCTGGTCGTCAATGAGCAGGGGATACTCGTCGATGTAGGACCTCGCTCGCCAATACTCAGCAAGCACAAGGCGCATGAAACAATCGATTTCGGCAAGTGTTTGCTCTTGCCGGGCTTTGTCGATCTCCACGTTCATCTGGTCCAAATTGCCCAAACCGGGCGCTCCGGAGACACGCTGCTCGGTTGGTTGGACAAATACATTTTTCCGGAGGAGATGCGATTTAAGGAAAAACCGCACGCGCAGAAATTGGCCAGGTGGTTCTTCAATGAGCTCGCGAAGAATGGCACTACCCTTGGTGCGGTCTTCACAAGCATTCACTCCGAGGCAACAGACGTCGCATTCCAAACCGCTGCCGAGTTCGGCAGCCGCGTAATCATGGGCAAAACCATGATGGACATAAATTCGCCTGATGAACTGACCGAAAAGACGGCAGTCTCGCTGCAACAATCCGAAGCATTATGCAAGAAATGGCACGGCTACGATAGCGGCCGGTTGCTTTACGCCTTTACGCCGCGATTCGCGCCGACATGTTCGCCGGATTTGATGAATGGCGTGTCGAAGCTATGGAAAAGCCAGCCTGGCACGTACATGCAAACTCATCTTTCGGAAAATCTGGATGAGATACGCTGGGTGGAAGACCTGTTTCCCAAAGCAGCCAACTATCTCGACGTATACGGCAGCCATGGACTAACCGGTAGCAATAGCCTCTTCGCCCATGCCATTCACATGTCTGACGATGAAATCAGCAAACTCGTCCACGACGACTGTGGGGTCGCCCATTGCCCGAGTTCCAACTTTTTCCTGAAGAGCGGTGTTTTTCCCTATGCCCGCATGCGGAAAGCAGGCGTGAACTTTGGATTGGGATCCGACATTGCCGCCGGACCTGAGATGAGCATAATGGGCGTCATGAAGGATGCCTCGTACATTCAGCCAGACCTCTGGATGTCCCCGGCGGAGCTTTTCTATCTGTCCACCCTCGGCGGCGCACGCGCGGTGAATCTTCACGATAAGGTCGGCAGCCTTGAACCGGGCAAGGAGGCTGATTTCATAGTTGTGGATCCGGGCGCCAAGACGAGCGTCATTGCTGATGTGCTCGATAAGCCGGCCCACGACATTTTGTCGAGTTTGATTTATGTGGGCGACGACCGCATGGTCGCCGCCACCTACGTGCGTGGGCGATGCATTTACCGCTCTGAGCACCTTCCAACCGTTAAGCCCGCAGCCGTTTCGCGGTAGTGCGCTGCGCTGGAGTAGCCCTTCAGGCGAGTCGGTAGCGGCGGCCGAAAGCCCGCTTAGCGGGGATTAACGTAACCAACCACTTGTCTTCTTTAATGAATGGGCACAGCGCCGAAATTTTTCGCTACGATAATCGCAACCGATGTCGTTTGAAATCAGGAGATTGTATGAGCGTGGAACTGTCGAGACGGCTGTACAAGCCTGACGAGAAAACGGCCAGCAGTGCAAACATCAAAACACTGTTCACGAAAGAGCAACTGCACAAGCGTGTGGCAGAGCTGGGCAAGCAGATAAGCAAGGACTACAACGATCTCGAGCGTCCGGTGATTATCGGCGTTCTCAAAGGTGCCATGCTGTTTGTCGCCGATCTCCTGCGCGAGGTCGAGTGCAAAGATCCCTTGCAACTCGAGTTTGTTCGCCTGGCAAGCTACGGCGCGGCCACGGAAAGCTCGGGGGTAGTGCAGACGCCTTATCTCGATCTGCCTAACATCGTGCACCGCAATATTCTCGTCGTCGAAGATATAATCGATTCAGGACGAACCGCCAAATTCTTTATGGATTATTTGCGCGGACAATTCGATCCTAAAACGCTGAAGCTGGCGGCTCTGCTCGACAAACCATCACGCCGCGTGGTGGACATCGAACCAGACTATGTTGGGTTCGCCATTGATGATCTTTTTGTGGTCGGATACGGTTTGGATTACGCAGAACAGTTTCGCGAGCTTCCCTTTATTGGCGAGCTATCTGGGCTCGCAGAATAGTCGCGGAAAGGTCCGCATCATGAAACTTCCGTTTGCACGACGACTGCTGGCCGCTATGCTGGTGGCAATTCCTTATCTTGTACAGTTGAGCGCGTATGCTGAGGAGTCGGCCAAATCAACGCCGCTTTCCATCGAAGGCGGCGTCAAAGGAACTGCCGTCAGCTTCGATCAAGGCGTCAGCTATATAAACTCAGCCTCAATGAATATCGAGCGCGCCACAGAACTTATCATTCGCGATGCGATGCGCCAGCAACCAATGGTACTGCGTGGTCCGAATGTTCTTCCCAACGGCACGGTAATCCCGCCCATTAACAGCATGACGCCCGTCGGCGAAGTGCCCATCCATAAAACCAAGGTTGAGCGCTGGCTGTCCGCCAGCCAACAGAATTTCAGCATGCTTCAGTCGTACGTCGATGGTCTGATTATTCCTCCTGGGAAAGCTCGGTTAGTCGAGCCGGCTTATACACAGTTGCGTGGCGTCGTCGACTTCGCAAACCTCCATTTGCAAAGACTCAAAGATTTACTCGCTGAAAAAGATCTGTCGAACAAGCAAATCGCCCGCGAAGCGTTTTTCATTCATGACGCTATGCAAGATATCCGCAAACGCGCTGCAGCGATCTCCGGTGTGATCAACGGCACCACCTCGGTGCCGGCACCCGGCGAAGGCGTCACCGTGTCGACGACCCATCGCAGGGTGACAACCAACTCCGAGGGTTCGACCTCAAGCGGTCTCGGTCACAACAACAGCGATTCCACGAGCACTACAACCACCGAGGAACAGCCGTAGTCGAATTCTTTGCGTGGGCCGCGCATAAGCAGCGCGGCATTGTGGAATATAGCTGACAGGCAACAGGCGTACTGCAAGTGAAAATCAGACAGTTCTTCACGCATGTTCTTACCTTGTGTTTGTTCAACTTAGCAAACTCCGGGGCTTCGCATGCCGCCTTCGACTACTCCACCTTCGAACCGAAGCTCAAATACGCACAAAGCGAAATACGAGCGGAGCGATATGACATGGCGATCTCTACGCTGCAGGAATTGGCTGCGTCTGCCAAAGGTAATAGAGATGCCGTTCGAGTAAACTTTTTGCTCGCTTTGGCGTTTAAGTCTAAGGGTGACTTCCGGCAGGCGCAGGTGTACATTTCCCAGCCCCTGGTCATGGCGCCAAACGACGCATCCGTAAATTTCCTCGCAGCAGAAATATATGACGGACTCGGGCAATCAACCGTAGCCCAAGGTTTTTACGCCAAATCAGGCCGCAGTCGGTCGCCGGTATCAGGCATTGCCCGAGACCGTTTGTCTAGCAGTTACTTCGGCAAAGTAATCGATCTTGGATGCTGGCAGAAGGATCGAATGCCGTTGCAGATTTACATTGATGATGGTCGAGGAGTCGCCGGATATGAGCCGCGCTTGCGCCAGGAAGTAGTCAATGCTTTGCTGAGCTGGCAACGCGCTTCCAACAATGAGCTCAGTTTCGAGCTGCTGCCCAGAAGCACATATGAAGGCAGAGACGCGAGCCGAGATTATTCTGCTAAGAGTCGATCCGCCGGTCGCGATATCCATATACATTGGCGGCCACTGATCGTGCTGCCAGGCAAAGAGCCACTTGGACTGACACAGCCGAAAGTCGAGCCCATCGCTGGACTGGATGCCTTGGTGTGCGTCGACGTTTACATTGCCACCAATGAAACGTCCGACGGCAAGACGTATACGTCTCAACATGCTGTGCACTACGTCGGTGAAGACAAAGTGCACGAGCATGAATTGCACCATGTGATTTTGCACGAGATCGGCCATGCGCTCGGGCTAGGGCATTCAACCCAGCGAGCGGACATAATGTCCCCGGTAGTTTTCGGAGGGTTGTCCACCGACACCGTTGCGAACGATGAAATAACTTCCGGCGACGCCACGCATATGGTGAACTTGTTACAGCGAGTGTGGATAAAACATTTGCCCGCCGACCAGGACTTTGCTCGCAAACGACAGATCGCACAGAGTTCTTCCGTCCGCTTCAATACCGAACAAGTCGACGTCAGCAAGCCCATCGATAACGGCCATCATGTGAATCAGTTGGCACTGTTCAACAACGAAGGCATCCGTGCATTAAACAACCGAAATTACAGCACCGCCATTTCGAAGTTTTTGGCGGCGCTCAAAATTTCCGCGAACGACACGACGGCTAAAGAACAACTGGCTCTCGCCTTCGCGCAATACGCCCAACAACTCGACGGCGTGGCTTGCGTCAGCAGCTTCAGACGATCATTGTTTCTCAGTTCGGACAACGGTGATGCGCGTGAAGGACTTAGAAAAGCATTACTCGCCGCCGGGTTGCCGGCCGCCACGGCCGAAGACAGGCGGGCGCTTGCCGAGAAAGCGCTCGCAAACAATAACAATCTCGAGGCTTACGTAGAATACAAGGAAGCTCAACGCTTATCGGCAGATACCGCGGATGGTGACAAAGCCGATTCTCTCTACGCCAAATCACTCAACGAGCTAATGTCATATTCGCCCTAATGCGCCGTTGCCGGTGCAACGATCTTTTGCGTTGGATCGGTGCATTTCTTGATGCCGTCTGCCGCAATCTTATCGCTTGGGTGGAACTTGAGAGCTTTCGTAAATGCGGCTTTGGCTCGCACGACGTCTCCTTTTGCCAGAAAGACTGTTCCGAGTCTGTCGAAAACTTCAAAGGAATTCGGATCTACGCTCAGGATGACCGTGTAATGCATCAGTGCTTCGTCGTACTGTTTCTTAGCCACTAGTTGATCGCCTTGTCGCAACTGCGCGATCTCCGCGATGGTGCGCTTCCAAATTGGAAGCTGTGGAAGAAGTGTTTGAGCAACAAGATTGTTGCTATCGAGATGCAGGGCTTCCCTATATTCGGCTTCTGCAAATCCGCAGTCCCCACGCATTTCATAAGCATGACCTAAGGCAGCGTGCGCCGCCGCTGATTGTGGATTGTCTTTAAGCTTTTGCTCACCGGCTTCGACAATCGGTGTGATCCAAGCGGGAGAATAAGCTGAAGAGAGAAGCAATGCTTTGATGTTTTTCCTCGTGGTTTCATTGAGCGGATTGACCAATATTGATTCATGCAGCAATTCGATCGCTTTGTCCGGAGGCGAGGCCAACGCAAAGTTGTTATACGCGATTGCTAGATTCGCCTGAGCGAACTTGTAGTTAGGATCTATGCTCAAAGACTTGCGCAATTTTTCGATTGCTTGACTATAATCTCGACGATTGATCGCCTGAACGCCCTCGTTGTTAAGCTCGGCAGCTTCCTTCGAAGTGCTCGGTATAAACGGCACGGCCGGCTGAGTGGCAAATGCTGCGGACGGCTGTGGACCGGTAATTGAGATCAATTCTTTCTTCGCAGCGTTATAGATGGAATCTGCTTTAAGCGCGACGTCCGCATCGGCAGATAGTCGCATAGCCTCCTTATATTCGACGTAAGCATCAACGTTGTGTTTGGCATCAAGTGCCTTGGTAGCCAATGCGATGCGTGCATCAGATTTGGTGGCATCGGTGCCCTGCGCCGCCAATGCTTGTGTCAATGCGTCCCGCGCGTTCACATTGTCCGGATTGACGAACAAGCTGCTGTGCAACGCTGCAATCGCCTCGTCGCCTGACGAACCAAGCCCAATGTGCAAAAACGCGTTGGAAAGTCCTTCCATAGCTGTTTGATCTTTAGGCTCTAATTTCCAAGCTGCCGAGAACTTCTCTACTGCGACATTGTACTCATGCGCATTCAGGGCACGAATGCCGTGGTTGTCGAGCAATGCCAGCAGGCGCTTTGAATCCGCTCCGGCCGCGGCAGTCTCTGCGCTCGAGGTCATGCTTACGTCCGATCCCATCATGTTGCCGGCGTTGCGATCAAAGGTAAACCTGACTTCAACCACTGGCGGTGCACCGGCCGGCAAGGGATCAACAGGCGATGCTTTTTGTACGGCCAAGATCGCGGCTTCATCTTCCTGCTTGTTGCCAGTGGACGTCACGATGCCGACATCGCTAATCTCCCCATTTGGGTGGACCTTAAAGCGGACTACTGTGCGTCCAAAATGATAGTCCTTCTTGAGAAGGAACTTCCATGTTTCCTTTATATGATGCTGCAGTGATCGCATGAATGGTGCGTAATCGATTAAGGCCGCAGCCTGGTTGCCTTTGCTCGCCTGGTTGCTGTTGGACCGCGAACTGGATTGGGTGCCCGCCTCGGCATAAGCCGGAGAATATCTACTGCCGATCAATGTCAGCATGGCGGCTACCACAGTGGACATCTCTCGTTTCGTCATATCGCAAACTCCTCGCTGCTGTCATTATAATCAACAACAACGCTAGTCCGTCAGGATCGCTCGATGGGCGTGTGCCGTCCCCCCGGTTGACACACGCCCACCAGAGCTACCCGTTTGGAGCAGTCGCGGTAAAGCTAACGATCGATTTTTCTTATCCGACCAGTACCGTAGACGCGGTGTTTGTCAGCGACAACACCGACCAGCACCCGCTGTCGCAACGCCACAAGCGCCCAACTAGCTGATGGATCAGGACGAATCGCGCGCACAACCGAGCCCTTGTCCCTCAATCTATCCCTGGTGCGACGGTTGAGGCGATTGCCGGAACTGCCGAACAACCTCCTTCGCGTCCGCTGTAAAACCGCGAGCGGCCCTTGCCACCACGGCGCTCGCCCACTGCCCATTTCAGCATCGGGCTGGCGTCTGCTCTTTTCTATGGATGCCATAGCGTGCCCTCCCCCTTCATTCGATGTACGAGTGTTTAAACGCTCGCCTGGCGAAAAAAGTTCAACGCAAAGTCATGCTTGGCATCTGAATTAATGATTCAGCTAGTCCACAACCACTCGCATCAAAGTCACATCGTCATTGCGCATCAGAGGTCGACTTTCCGAATCGATAAGCTCGCGTTGCACTTTTGCAAACTCGACGATGTCCTTCTGCTTCTTCATCGATTGCAGATAAAACGCCGCATCGCCATATTCCTCCTGGCGACGATAAGTCCAGCGAGCAATCGCATCGGTGAGCAAGTAGAAGACGTCACCGGGCTGCCAATTTCCACTGCGCTTCAGCATCGTTTCATCGGCGACGGGATCATTGGCATTGCTCGAGAGCAAAACCGGCGAGCTGTTGAATTCATCTGAACGAGTGAGGGGAAACTTTTCGATAAACTCGGATTGCCGGATGAGAATGAGGCAACTGTCGCCGAGCGCTTCAACTTCCCAGGTGCCACCATTTTTGCCGTCGCCTGCCTTTAAAGTCAAACATACAAGAGCAGCGAAGGCGCCACTCTGCATTTTTTCTTCGGCGTACCATGCAAGCTGCTTACCGGAGACTTGGTCTTGCCACCGCGCTTTGAGCTCGTTGCGATCCGTGCCCTCGACAAAACCATCGACAAGCAGCCTTGCCCACAAGCGTGAGAAGGACGTTTCGGTGGCACCATCCGCGACGGCGCAGCGAAAAGACTGCATCTCGCCTGTGACTGATTCGATGGGAGCCGCTGCGTCCTCATACTCCTCATCCGAATTGCCTTTCTTAGGCAGCCAGAGCGTATTGCATACGACTTTCATGTCAGCTAACGCAAATTGCTCGGGCGTGTGCCGATGTCGAGGAAGCGGATCACCGAGATCAAGTCGGCATTGAAAACGAAGCCGCGCGTATTGGATGAAACCGCTACGCCTTCCTGGCTGACCATATTGCGCATGTACTCGGGAAGTGGGCTCGACATGTTGAAGAGAAGCTTCGCGTGTGAATCCGGCAGTCCCGCTTCAGTATCGGGAAACTCGATGGGACGATGATTGCTGGAGGAAATATGCAAATTGAAGAGCAGCACGCTGCCATCGGAGCTGGTCAAATTCATCAGGTCGTAAGCCGTCTGTAGCGGGTCTCCGTCAGTCGGCTCGCCGTCCGAGATGTTTATCACTATCGGCGGGAAACAATTGGGATGCTTGCCGAGCCAGTCGACAACGGTCGACGTGGCGCGACCCAACGCCTCGCACATCGGCGTGCCGCCATCTGCCATGGGATCGAACCAGATGGGAAACTTGACGGTTTGTTCGATAATTCCGCCGACTCCGTCATCAACTTTTTTGGTTCGCTGTTCAATGCGCGATGGGTTGTTGCCGATGTCGCTGATCGGAACAAGCTCTCGTCCCGCCAGCGCTCCGCTGAATGCCGGGCGCACGCCCTTGCCCCCGTATCCAAGCACGCCTACATAGTAGTAATCGCGAATGCCCTCGGATTTGGCGCACTTGATGACGAGGTTTTGCAATAGACGATTAATGGCGTCTGCAAGTCCGGCGGCTTTGGTCTTTTTGCTTTCCGCTCCGAACGGATCTTGCATCGATCCCGATTGGTCGACTGCAAAGAGGAAACAAGATGGGTTGGCACGACTGATTTCAGCAACGTAAGGCATGGCAATTCCGCTTGGGGCAACCTGATAACAGGAGAATAATAATACAACCAGCGGGCTAACGCCCGCCGTTACAAAAACTGAGCGCGCGGCCGCATGCCCGACCAATAATGCAGTTATCGATAGGCGCTAATCATTGCCTGCGTGCCCTGGTCACCGCCATTGGTGCCGTCGCAATCTCTGGCGGTGACGAACTTTTCCGCAGCCAGCGTGGTTCCCGGCAAAATGTCTTTGGTGGTTCCATTCGAAAGAGCCTCGCCGACCAGGCGCAAATCCTTTAGCATGTCCTTTATTTTGAAGCCCGGTCCGAGATCGCCGCGTAGAATGCGCGGTCCGAGGTTGGAAAGAGCCCAAGATCCGGCCGCGCCGGTGCCGCAAACTTCCACAACAAGCTTGGGATCAATATCCAGAGATTCAGCCAGGTGAAACGCCTCGCAAATGGCCACCATATTCACCGCACACAAAATCTGGTTGCAAAGCTTCACCGCCTGCCCCGCTCCTGAGTGCCCGCAGTAGCGGATATTCTTTCCCATCGCTTCGAACCAGGGGCGGCATTGATTGAAATCATCCTCCGCACCACCAACCATGATCGTGAGCGTACCTTCGCGCGCCCCGACGTCGCCACCGGACACAGGCGCGTCCAGAAATCGCAGCCCGAGCGCATTCAGCTTCGTGCTCAGGTCGCGCGCGCATGCCGGGCCTGTCGTACTCATGTCGACCACCAGTGCGCCTTTGTCGATGGCTTTGGCAATGGCACGCTCACCGAACAATGCCTGTTCGATATCCTGCACGTCCGTCAGACATATAAATACGACTTGCGCGCCCGCCACCGCGTCGGCGGCCGTTTCCTTGAGTTCAACGCCGGACTGTGCAGCACGCAGTGCGCTCTGCCTACCCGGTGTTCGGTTCCAACCTTTTACTTCAAATCCATGTCGCGCCAGATTTGCCGCCATGGATCCGCCCATTATCCCCAAGCCGAGAAATGCGGTTGTCTTATTCAATTCTTGATTTCCTAACCACCATGCCAATCAGCAGCAGTGTACAGCGTTTGCTCGCTTGGTGAGTTTTCCATGTAAATAGGCACGAGGTCGCGCCGATCTGCGTTGCGGCAACTGGGACATGCCAGCTTGCTGCCCGGCGCCGCCTGGTACCAAAAGACGGTGTCACACCAGAGACACTCGTATTGGCCGGGCTCCTGCGGCTTCTGGCTGGAAGGCATCTTTGCTTTCACGGGTGTTTCCTCCGATGGCAGCCTTTGGGACGAGTAAAAAGCTGAGCGGTTCCTCGCTTATCAGCGCATCATCCAACGCCTCCTGACTTGTGTTAACCTGTTAGCGCAGCTTCAATGCTTGCTTCTCGCCTGTACTACCGCCTTCATTAAGGGATGTGCATCTTGCAGCCCAAACTGCTGAGCTTACCTTTTGCAGTCACTCTGGTGATCGCCGGAGTGGCCGCACCTAGCGAAGCCGCGGTGTCAATGGCAACCACCGTGCCGGCAAATCCCATGAGCAAGTTTTATGGACATGCGGCGATCGGAAGCTCATCTTTTGAACAGCATCTGCAATCAGGGTTAGAGGCGCTCGAGCAACGCGAATACGGACCAGCTGAGCTACAACTCAGCGCAGCCTCGGCAGAGCTTCGCCAGCACAACATCACGGACAAGCGTTGGCTGAAGACGCGACTGGCACTCGGCGAAGCTTTTCTTGGCGAAGAAAAACTGGAAGCGGCAGAACATGTATTGTCCGATGTGGCGGCTCGTGCCAGAGCAACGGATCTGCAGATTCACCAATCGGCAGTGGCAGGGTTGGCTGAGATAGAGCGCCTTTTCGGCGATCTCAAACGCGCCGATACATATTGCCAACAAGCAATCGCTGACGGTCGCCAGCTACGCGGCGGTTCACCGGCAGCATTGGCGCATGTGTATGCGACAGAAGCAGCGATCATGTCCGCCCACGGGCTGGACAAAACAGCAGTCGATGCTTACAGGCAAGCGCTGAAGTTGGCACAATCGGATGCCAACGACGCGCACGACGCCGCCGAGATCTCGTGCAAATTGGCGGTGCAACTTCACAACGACGGCAACAACGAGGAAGCGGCGCCGCTATTCGAGCGTGCATTCGACCAACTGGACCGCGAGGCTAATTTCAATGTGCCACTATATGCGGCGCCACGCTTGACGCTGCGCTGGGAGCAAGGCAGCCCGCGTTCGCGCTTGATTGCCGACAATGAATACCCGTTGAAGTATCTGCTCGTCGATAATCTTCGTGTGGCAGCCACCGCAGTGCGCAGCGAGAATGTGATTGGCGTGCTCATCTCATTGGCCAATTGCGGTCGTTCGCGACTTCAACTTGCTGTCGGACCCACTCGTCTCGAGCAGATGAAGCCGAAGCACAAAGACTTTCTATATGTGGCACCTCAAGAGTTGGACATTCCGTTGGAAGAAGAACACATCACGGACCTCACCTGGAGGCGACGCTGGCTCAATCACATAGAGAAAAATCGGTACATTCCGGGATTCTTGAAAAACAATGCGCTCGATGTCGACAACTTCTTCGGCAACAATCAATTCGGAGAGTTCGGCAACTGGCCGGTAATTGCCAATGACGAAACCCCCATCGTCACTCGCGAAGAGTTTCTTTATGGAAAACATCCACTTCCGGACATTTCAACCATCAATTTCCTCAGTCGCGGCAGCAACGGCTATCGACCAACGTATCTGGATCCCGGCGAATCAAAAACCGGACTCGTGTTTTTCCAACAAGAGCGATTCGATCGCGCTCAAATAGATATCAACATCGGCAACACGATGATTGAAATACCGATAGACTCAGCGGGTCCCAGGTAATGAGCCAACCAGAACTTATCGGCAAGCAGATCAAATCCGCGGTGAGCAGCCTCACTACATTTTCGTGCGAATTCACCGACGGCACCGGATTGATAGTAAAGGCAATGGACGCTGCACAACCATGGATAAGCGGACAACTCGTCCAAGCATCCGCACTCCCGAAAGAAGCGGACGCCGTCTGCAAGGTCGATTGGAGCTGGATTATCGGCTCGAGCATCATGTCCGCAAAGGTGTCGGAGAAAGATGCTCAACTGCAATTGGATAAAGTAGGTTTGCTGAGGATAACGCTTCAGATGTGGCAAGGCAATCCGTTCCTCGCCTTTCAACCGTTTCGTCCTGCGTAGGTCAACCTGTGCGCTGCGTCGATTCGTTAAATCCATTCATAGAACGCAGTGCGTCGAGAGCTTTTTTCTTCACCGATTGATCTGTGCAATATTGATTGATCGAATTCAATTCTTGTCGCGCGTGCGAATCTTCGCCCATGCGCAAATACGACATGGCGAGATACAGCCGGCAAGTCCATAACTTGGGCTCGCGGTCGAGCAATGTCTTCAAAAAATCGACTGCTACTGGGAATTCGCCAAATTCATAAGCGCGAAGACCATGACGTGCTAACTCATCGTTTTCCATAGAATTCCAATCCCTCAGCGGAAGCAAGAGGATGCAACGCACTGCTATGCTCGTTCAAAATAAGTAAACATGTCGATTGGAAATCCTGTGACGGCGATTCTGCCAGACGCTACACGATTACCAGCCAATCACGACTACGCCAGAACCTGCGATTGAAGTAGGAATAAGCGAAAGCGTTTGCTTCAATTGGCTACACTGGCGTTGTAGCGTGCTCGATCGGCAGCGGCTTGGGCCCTTGCGGCAGCGGCGCGTGCCTGAGCGGCGGCATCGCTTGCGGCTGCGGAGTTGGCCCCGGCTGCTGACGTCGCGCGGTCTGCTGCAGCGCGTGCCTCATTAGCGTGATTTTGGGCCTCTTCCGCAGCGCTTGATCGCATATCTCTCTCACCGCTGGATGCGCGGCTTGCCGCAGATTCGGCTTGCGACGCTTGATCCAGCGCCTGCTGCAGATTAGATTGCGCATTGCCCAGCGCTTCCGAATTATTAGACGCACTCCCAGACGGCGAGCCGCCGAGGAACGCCCGCAGCATCGACTGCAATGGATTGGCTGGTGGCGCCGGCTGCTGTGGCTGCTGCTGCTGTCCACCGAAAAACATATTGAACAGGTTAGGCGAGCTTGACTGCTGCGTGCTAGGCGCAAAGCCCATTCCGGCTGATGGCTGGGCACCACCTCCCATGAAGGGCATGGAGCCGCCAGTCTGCGGAATCGATTGCCATTGCGGCGCGGCTTGCTGGTAGCCAAAGTTCATAGGTGCTTGTTGGTAGGCGGGCGCTTGCTGGGTCATTGGCATTTGCTGGTAGCTGTAGCCGCCGGGCGTGGACTGATAGCCAAAGCCGTTCGGCATTTGCTGATAGCCAAAGCTGCTGGGCGTTTGTTGATAGCCAAATCCATTCGGAATTTGCGGATACCCCAAAGCATTGGGCGCTTGCTGATAGCCGTATGCATTCGGAGCTTGCTGATACCCGAAAGCCGAACCCGCATCAGTACCTTGCGCACAGGCAGGCGCCACCATCAAACTCAGCGTTATCACAGCGAAAGAGGTTCTATGCATCAGACGGCTCCTCTTTGCGGGTTATTCCTCAAAAGTGTGAGTCTTACACTACCTGCCCGGCCGCATGGCCCGAGGCCCACGCCCATTGGAAGTTATAACCGCCAAGTTGTCCGGTGACGTCGACCACCTCGCCGATGAAGAACAAGCCAGGCACCGCTTTTGCTTCCATGGTTTTTGCCGACAATCCATCCGTGTTTACGCCGCCTCTGGTCACCTCGGCTTTGGCATAGCCAAAGTTGCTGTGCGGACGAATCGACCATGCCTGCAGCTTCCCGGCGAATTCTTGCAAAACTTGATCTGATATTTCAGCCAACGGTCGCCCCGATGAATAAAGCTGTGCAAAACGTTCCGCTAATCGCCGCGGCAGCAAGTCACTGAGCACGTTCTTCAATAGAGCTTTTGAGTTATCACGCTTGGCACTCTGCAAAATTTCGCCGGCATCCTTGTCCGGCAGCAAATCGATTGACAGTGCATCATGGGCGCGCCAGTATAAAGACGCCTGCAAAATCGCCGGACCGCTAAGTCCGGTGTGCGTGAACAGAATATTCTCGCGAAACGCAGCTTTGTTGCAAGTGACTGTGGTATCAGATGAAACGCCCGCTAGATCGCCCAATTTGTGCAAATCGTCGGGAGAAAAATTGAAACCGACGAGCGCGGGAAACGGCTCGACGACGGACAGCCCAAACTTTTTGGCCACATCATAACCAAATCCAGTGGCCCCTATTTTGGGAATGGAGAGTCCACCTGTCGCGATCACGAGTGATTGACACTTGTATTTGTCCTCGCCGACGTTTAGCACAAAGCCGTCGTCGTCGCGGTTGATTTCAGAAACGGAGCGCCCGCTGTGGAAAGCCACATCTACGTTTTCGCATTCGCAGACCAGCATTCTTACAATGGCATCGGCGGTGCCGTCGCAAAACAATTGTCCGAGCTTCTTTTCGTGATATGAGATTCTGTGCTTTCGCACCATCGAAATAAAATCTTCGGGTGTGTATCGCGATAGCGCCGACTTGCAGAAATGCGGGTTTCGAGAAGCGTAGTTTTGCGGGCCGGCATATATGTTGGTGAAATTGCAGCGACCGCCGCCGGAGATGAGAATCTTCCGACCGATTTTTGGGCTGTGATCGATCAAGCAGACGCGCCGCCCTCTTGCGCCCGCCGTCATCGCACACATCATGCCGGCGCCGCCTGCGCCGATGATAATCACGTCGAATTCGTGCATCCAACAAAATATATCAGTAGGGCGGCGTGTATGCGGTGCTCTCATCTACCACAAAATTGCGTAGGGACGCCTCACGGCTTCGCCCGGATTTCGAAACCGTGCACTGGCGGCAATTTACGATCAACGTGGGATTTTCCCCTTGATTACTAGAAACAATTTTGTTATTTTTCTGCATGTGGAATTCACGTTCCACACCACGACCGAACCCTAAAGAAACCCAGTTTGGAGGTCACCGGAAAGGTCAATCCACAACTGCATAGTTTCCTAAAAAAGACTAGCTAATAAGCTAAACGCGCATATGATGCGCGAAAAATGTAATTGACCTGCAGAGCGCGAGCTTCTGCAGGTCAGTTTTTTGTTGGTATCGTGGGCGGTGCTAGTCCACGATCATGTACCGGCGGGCGTAAGCCCGCTAGGATCGCAGACTACCGCGAGTAAACTCCCATCAATCGACCTTCGGCGATTTCGTGTTCGCGCACAGCATTGAGCACTTCTTCCTTGCGAGCTCCCGGCTTGAGTGAAAGCATGGCGTCCAGGGCGGCGATTCTGAACTCGTACCGGTGCTTTTGTCCTGGCGGCGGTGCCGGCCCGCTGTACCCGATGCGATTGAAATCATTCGTGCCCTGCATGGCGCCGCCGACAGTCGTGGGCGTTTTGGGAACGTTTTCGTTCAAGTATGTAATATTTGCGGGCAGGTTATACAACAACCAGTGATACCAGGTACCGCGCGGCGCATCCGGATCTGAAACAATAATCGCAATGCTTTTGGCATTAGATGGTGGCGTGCTCCATCGCAATGCCGGCGAACGATCTCCGCCGTCGGCTGTAAATTGTTTGGGAATGGTCTGTCCATCTTTGAATGTGCTGACTACAGATAATGTCGGCATTCTTACCGAAGTCGCCCGCGAATCGGCGTTGGTCGGTGCAGCGTTGGAAACGCACACAAAAAGTGCAAACAGAATTCCGGCAGATCTTGCTATTGACATACAATTCACCTGACTGAATAGGTTCACTATACAGCGATTAGAAGCTCGATTCTAGTGAAGCAGGCTAAAATAGATGGAAGTAGTCAGAATCGTGCCAGCCATCGCCAGTGGTGTCAACCGCATATGACTGATAATCCATCCTTCAATCAGTGAGGCACCATTATGTACGGCATGTATTGGTGGGAAATCCTCGGAATAAAACTCATTATCGCCATAGTTGTATTGGGCGGAGTGTATTCGTTCTTCATGGGTCCGAAAAGCCCGCTGGCAGAAAACTGGCGCAAACAAATACGCGACCTGGAAGTAAAAATCAAATTGGATTCCGAGACGGAGATGATTGAAGATCTCCGCAAGGTCGCGCGCCTCTACATTCGCATCGGCAAGCGCTGGGAAGCAGATCAGTCCATGCGCCGGGCGCTGACGATCGCCAAGCAGCAGGGCGGCGAGTCCAACCCGCTTGTGATTTCTATACTTAAGGAATGTGCGCACCTGATGGACACCATGAATCGCCGCGGCGAGGCGACGACTTTTCGTCGCGAGATCCAACGAATCAAAACCGGCGTTGAGCCGAAGCAGCATAAACGGTTTTGATGGCTTCGCAAAGCGGGCTTCCGCCCGCCGCTACAATCTTTAGTGAAAGTTGCGCGCGTGCAAGTGCAGGGAACGTTCATTATTGATTTGCGGCAATGCGTGAATCTTTTCGGCGAGCAGATTGATCACGCCTTCGCTCGATTGCAGCCGTCCTTGAATCGCCAGGAAGTGATTGTTCAACAATACCTGTTTATACATTTCGAACAATGCCGGCTTGACGATAATATTCGCCATGCCGGTTTCATCCTCCAGGGTGAGAAACACAAAGCCTTTGGCGGTGCCGGGACGTTGGCGGCAGATGACTCCGCCGGCAACAATAAGATGCGCACCGTCAGGATGATGTTCGAGTTCACCACATGATTTGATGCGCTTCTTCTGCAGCCAATCCCGATAATAAGTCATCGGGTGCTTGCCGGAAGATAATCCGGTGCGTTTATAGTCGGCGATGGTGCAATCAATGTCATTCATCGGTGGTATCGGATCGTTGTCTATACCATCGGCCGTAAGTCGCAGCAATTTGAGCAGCGGTGGCTCGTCCTTGGTTTTCAAAATGCGCAAAATTTCCCATAGCGCTTGCCGGCGATCCGGACAGAAGCAGGCGAAAGCACCAGCTGCCGCCAAATGCTCGAGATCTTTCGGGCGCAACCCGCTGCGTTTGCAAACATCTTCGAGAGACAGAAAGGCACCGTCGGTTTGCCAGGCGTTCTCGAGCGTTTGTTGCGCGCGCCTGCCTAGCCCTCGAATGTAGCGTAACCCGATGCGCAGCGCCGGCGGGGCACCATCCCTATCCTCCAGCGTGCAATCCCACAAGCTGTTGCTGATGTCCACCGGGCGGATTTCAACACCATGCCGAATCGCATCTCGCACCAGTGTCGCGGGGCTGTAAAAACCCATTGGTTGCGCATTGAGAATCGCGCAGAAAAATTCCGGCGCATAATATGCCTTCAAATGCGCAGAAGCGTACACGAGCAGCGCAAAAGAAGCCGAGTGGCTCTCAGGAAATCCATAATTGGCAAACGATTTTAACTGGAAGGTGATAATTTCGATTGCTTCATCGGACAACCCATTTTTGCGCATGCCCGCTGCCAGATCCACGCAAAGCTCATTCATCTTTTCCAGCGATCGTTTGTGACTCATAACGCGCCGGAGACTATCTGCTTGCGACGCAGTAAATCCGGCAGCAACAACCGCCAGCTTCATCCCTTGTTCTTGAAACAACGGCACGCCAAGTGTTCGCTTTAGGATTGGTTCGATCGACGGATGCAGATAGGTCACTTCCTCGAGCCCGCGTCGTCGTTTTAAATATGGATGAATAATATTGCCCTGAATTGGACCAGGGCGCACCAGAGCAATCGAGATCACGATATCGTAAAAACAAGACGGTCTCAGCTTCGGCAAAATGCTCATCTGCGCGCGCGATTCCACCTGGAAGAGTCCGATGGTATCAGCCTTTTGCAGCATGTTGAAGATCTTGGGATCGTGCATGTCCAGTTGAGCAAGATCCAATTTAAACTGCCGATGTTTCTCCACGTGTTTTACGGCTTCTTGTATCAAAGTGAGCATGCCCAGTCCGAGCAAATCAACTTTAATCAAACCGGCAATGTCCAGATCGTCTTTGTCCCATTGAATTACCGTTCTGCCTTCCATGGAGGCAGGCTCGATCGGTACAATTTGTCCGAGCGGCTCGCCGGATAGAACAAACCCGCCGACGTGAATCGAACGGTGGCGCGGCAGTTGGTGCAGCCCTGCCACCACCTGTATGAGCAGTTGAACACGCCTGTCTTTGATGTCGAGCCCGGCGCGTTCGGCGCCACCATTCAGCAATCCAATCGCCGCCTCACTCGCTTCGCCGAAATGCGCCTCGGCAGCCAACCTATCCGCCTGCTCAGGAGAGAAATCGAAAACGCGCGCCGCATCGCGCACGGCTGATGGTCCGCGATAAGTAATATGTTCGCACACCATGGCGGCGTGTTCTCGTCCATACTTTTCGTACACATGTTGCAAAACAATTTCGCGCTCCTGGTGCGCGATATCGAGATCTATATCCGGAGGCTCGTTGCGCTCCTCAGAAATGAAACGCTCGAATAAAAGATCCATGCCGATCGGATCAACAGCGGTGATTTTTAGGCAATAGCAAACAGCGGAATTGGCTGCGGAGCCGCGCCCTTGTACCGCGATGCCTTTGGAGATGGCGAAATCAACAATCTCACGCATCAAAAGAAAATAAGCGGACAAATTCAGCTTCTCGATCAAAGTGAGCTCGTGATTGAGCTGATTGATATGCTGGACGCTAAGATTATTGCCGTAGCGTTCGGCGGCGCCTTCCCAAACAAGCTGCCGCAAATAATCCATATACTTCAGCCCGGGCGGCACGCGACATGCAGGCAATTCCGGATGCAGCTGCCCATGCCGAAACTTGCAACGCTCGGCGACCAGCAGCGTGTTTTTCACAGCCTCGGGGAAGTGCCGCCATTGATGGGTGATTTCCTGCGGTGTCTTCAGGTACCAACTGCCGTTGGGGCGCAATCGCCTGCCGGCTGTCTGCAAAGTCACCTCATGACGCAGGCAGGTAAGCACGTCATGAATAATCCGTTTTTCCGGGAAGGCGTAGTGCGCGTCGTTGGTAACCACCGGCGGTATGTCCAGTCGTTTTGAAATATCGAGCAGATGCTTGCAAACGAACGCTTCTTGATTGACGTGGTGATCCCACATTTCAATGAAGAAGTTGTCGGCGAAAATTTCCTTGATCTGTCCGGCGACGGACTGTGCCTGATCAAACTTGCCTTGAGCGATGAGGGTCGGCACTTGTCCATGCGGGCAGCCCGATAGTGCCACCAGCCCGCTGGAGCGTTGCGTCAGCTGTTCAAGAGAAAGTCTGGGCGTGCCGCGTTCGCAACTAGAACGCGCTTGCGTGATCAAATAGCAGAGATTCTTGTACCCCTCCAGGTTTTGCGCCAACAGCGTCAGGTGCGTTTCACCCTGCAATGTCAACTCGGCGCCGACTATACCTTCCAGTCCGACTTCTTTTGCCGCGTGCGCAAATCGCACGATGCCGCCCATATCATCGTGATCGGTAAGCGCCAACGCGCTTAATCCAATTTGCTTCGCCCGCGCGACGAGCTCTTCCGGATTGGACGCTCCATCTAGGAGCGAAAATGATGAATGGCAATGTAACTCGGCATACTCCATAGAAACAGTAGATCAGTCGAAGGTGCCATTGATGAACCAACCGCCTTTTTCATGATCGTTGACCAGTAAGACTAGCAAGCTCTGTTGTGTGTCCGGAATGTAGGCTGGTCGGCGTTGGTCTGCCATGCGGGCAAGTCCACGCTCATCTGCATAACGATCTTCCACCCGGCGATCGTCCTTGGGTTGCAGCAATGCTACATAATAAGACCGGCGAACCGGCTGATCCCACCACAGTCCGGATAGACGCTCGGGTGTCGTGATTGACTGAATGCGGTACCACCGGCCTTCGAAGGCGACCGCACCGGGCTGCTCGCCTTGAAACTCAACCAGCACCGGCTGCGGTGAGGCGAGCTTGCGCAAAGCCAATCCCGAGGCAAGACCGGTAGGCGCGGCATAAGCGTTGGCGAAAGTAATATTCACAGGCACCACAGGCATTACCGACGGAGAGCCGGCAACCGGCAACCAGGCGGCGGCGTGTTCGGGGATGTGTTGATCGTTGGCAACGGACTTGACGACGGATTCTTCTCCAAGCCGCGACATAAAGCGCTGCAACATCAATGTCACCGACAGAACTTGCTGCTCGCTTTGCTCTTCGGGCTGCTTAGTTTTGTCGAGATCGAGTTGGTGCCATGTCTCCCGGGAGAATCGCGACACGGACAGCTGGATGCCCGTCACTTCTCGCTGCAGCGGCGTGGCCTCGAGAGAGAGTTTCATCACCTCCAGAAGAAACTTGCCATGATTGGAAGGACGCAACAATTTAATCGGGCGTTGATCGAAGAGCTCGTCATCGTTGTAGAAGCTGAGAGCCAACTCCTCCGCCCATAAACCTTCTTGTTTGATTTGCTGTGCCAATCGATCGATCATCGACTTCAGCACAAATTGAATTTGATTGAGAAGCTCGATAGGTGAGCCCAGATCAACGAAACATTTGAACTCCTTTTCGGCAGGCGGCAAACTGGGGTGCCGCACGTCAATACCTGAAGCCAGCTCGAAGGCGGCAAGACCTTCTTTTCCAAACCGCTCGCTCAATGACTGCCGGCTGAGGCCGATCATTTGTCCCAGGCTGCGAATGCCGAGCTCATGCAAGGATTCGAGCATATCTGCACTGAGCGGCAGATGCTTGATGGACAATGGTGCCAAGAATGGCTGATCTTGCCCTTGCTCGACGATGAAATGTCGCTGTCGTTTGAACGTGCTGGCAACAATAGCCGCAAAAGTGCTGTCGGCAACGCCAATGTGAACATCGCTGTATCCCGTGCGAGCGGCCAGCTTTTGCACCTTCAGGCAAAAACGTTTTTCACCCCCTAAATAATTCAAGCCGGCGGCATCAAGAACAAATATGCCTGGCTCAATCGAACTGACTTTCGGCGAACAGGCAATCATCTCCCGACATAAGTCTTGCTGCGCACGTGCGTACAATTTAGCATCGTGATCTTTCCAGACGAGATCGGCGCAGGCGGCTTTTGCCTCCGACAACTTCATTCCGGCAAATACCTGCTGGCGCTCGGCCTCCGGCGAGCACATCATCACCTGAGCCCGATTGCCTTTGCCGGTGAGAATAGCAAATGGCTTGCCTTTTACCGATGGATCATCTTTTTGATGTACGGCGATCTGGAACTTGGGGATGCGTAAACAAGCGATTCTGTACTGAACTGCCAACCGTCACCTCTACAGTCTGTGAAAGCCCATCCTTAACCACATTGCATTTGATAGTCGGCGTGATCATCACACTGCCGGCTAAACCAGGCTCGCAATTGATTTGCGTGCCCCAGTCGAAATTGAATCTAGCATTGGCGCCCCAACTTTCGCTGACTTGTCCGGAAGCGACATCTCTGACTACGATGAGCGCTGCTTTCGAGCGATCGAGCGACCTTTGCAGTCGCGCATAGATGCGGCTGGGGACTGGTGCATATCCGATGCCGCGTTTTTTACTGTCGGACGGATTGGCGCTGCCGAAATCGAGCACCACCACATCAAAAGCGTTGCAACGAATAAATTGATCGGCACTCCACAAAGCTTCCTGAACAAATAATGCTCGCTTGGAAATCAACGGCACCACAGTGCCTGTCTGTGAAATCGTATTTTTGTCGGGCGGGCGAACAATCCAGAACTTACCTTGCGCAGTAAATGCCCAATCGGCAGCGAACAACTTTCCTTCCATATCTATGTAAGCGACATTCAAGCCGGCGGCGCACCAATTACTGATGGCAATTTTTAGGAGGCTTGTCTTACCGGAAGAAACCGGGCCCACCCATTCAGAGATACGTTTGCGCGCAATGCCGCGAGTAATGCCCTTGTCTATCTCAGGCATTCCAGTCTGCAAATTCGACGAGCGCTCAGCACCAGTCAGCCATTTGCCTGGAAATAGATGCTCGAATTGTTGTTTTAAATTGGAAACTCGTGCTTGCATCTACTTGATTCCTTTTCTATAACTGGGCAGGACAAAACAAACCACAGGCACGACAATCCGGCAGACGATAGGCATCGTCCGAGGTTATAGTTGCTACGGCAGAATTGCCGCATTTAGTGCAAAGCTAGATGCGAATACAGGATCGACACGTGTGTCGTCCCAGGCAGCTTCCACCATGCTGCCAGTCTCACAACCTGCTGAGCGCGAACCAAAAAATTGTCTTGATACAACTATTAAGACATACATTCGTATGTGCCGTCAAGCCCCTATTTTTCCAATTGTGTTGTTGGAAAAAATAGTCGTATTCTTGCGTTCTCTTTGAAACTTGCTGTTTCCTCGCGCCAATGCAACCCAGGCACCGACTACCGCTAATCTTCCTCGTCTGCGCGTGCGCGGCGGTCCTATGGCTGAGCGCCTTTCCGCAAAGCTGCTCGGCTGCGGTCACCAGATGCCAAACCATAGACGGATCCATTTATAAGCAAGACAACGCCAACCTCATCCGCGTCACCGACGGACAATACTTCATCTCGATCAAAGGTGACCGCAAAGACCAGAGTTTCATCATCACTCCCTCCCTGCTTATCCGCGGTGCAAGCGCGACACTGCTTGTCCAGGTTTCGCCCAGACGCAGCCAGGTCTCGGTGCTTTCCGGGAGCGCCATAGTGAAAAACCTGCTCGACCGGCATATAGTCGAGATACATAAAGGCACCGTCTATTCGTGCGTAATGGTGGCACCGCCGCCGTCGACCACGCAGCAACAAAACGGAAGGTTCGAACAAGTCAGCGATCCTGAAAGCACCATACCGCTATTCCAATCGGCAAAAAGTCATTCGTCACTGGCGGTGGTTTCGCGGCAGGCTTTGTGCAACAGCCGCTTTGCCCAGATGGTCTCCGCAGATTCATCGCGGGGCAGCAACAAGTTGCCGGATGTAGATGTGATCTCACCGCCGACAGTTGTGAGTTATAGAATAGGTGAGCAACTCGCTCATACCTCGATGATGCCGGCTTTATTGCGCCAACATTTTCCGCCGGAAGGGTTGGTGATTACGCCGCCATCATTAGTGGTGGCAGAACAAAACGCCGCTAAGTAGGGCCCTCAATCATGTAGCGGCATCGACATCCGCCGTTAGATTTATTGGCTGTCAGAGCCGGGCTGACTGCCAGCATCGGGCGCGCCGATGAATTGGTTGTCGTCTTCGGCGCGCGCTTTTTTGAACGTATAAACGCTCGCATCCATCAAGGGGAGCGTATCTGTTGTCGCCGTTACCGAATCGGCACCGCATAGCACCAGTATCACATTGTTGTTTACGGCCACGTAGGCAAAACCGCTGCGCGGCACGTCATTGCCGCGCCCGGCGAATGTTACTTTCGAGTATTCGATGCCGTTGATCTCCTCATAACGCGGCGGGTCTTGCGTGAGGTCGGAAAGTCCGAGCACTTCGCCCACCTTAGGCATGGCGCGATCGCGAGTAAGACTGAATACGTCAGCACGCCTCTTTTGTTTCAAGAAGTCCTCTGGCAGCTTCAGCAAAATCAGGGAAAACTGTGGTGCAAGCTGATTTTCATCACCGCCTGCCTGCCATGTGATCTCTCTGCCCCAGTCCTCCTTATTATCGGATGTTTGGTTAAACCCCTCAGGCAAGCAAATCGTATAACTCAGCACTGAAGTCGGCGCTGCTAATTTTTTTGCGTTTGCAACCACCTCGGGATTCTCGGTGGCATAATTGAAGCGATTGATTGGCGTCTCTGTGACGAGCATGCTGCCGGGCAAGGATTCATTGCTTACCCAACAAGCCAACGAGAATACGACGATGAGAGCCATTCGCCAGAAGCCACTACGTGTGATGGCGACATCCGCCAGTCCAAGCACAATGGCTGCGGGCAACAAGATTTTTATCAGCGACTGATTGACGAACAGTGCGGCAAGAGCGAGGAATATTCCGGCGATACCCAAATACATGCCGAGAGCCGGCGGTTCCGCTTTCGAATCCGTTGTTTTCGGCTTCGCTGAAGTCGTCGTGCTGCCATGTGCCTTTTCGTCTTCAGCGTAAAGCTTGGCGCGAATAGCACGAGCACGCGCTTCGACGTTGACGGCATCCAGCTTTCTGGTCTCAGTCTGGCGCAGAAGGTTGGCGTATCGCTGCAGCTTGTCCGCTAGCTCCGGATGATCGGGACCGAGTTTTTTCTCAGCCTCAGCAACTGCAGCCTCGGCTTCCTTCAACTCAGCGACCAGTCTCGCGTCCATGACCCACCGTCTCTATCCGACCTCACCCGTGTCCATCATAAACGCCTTCCCAGGCAAATGGGAAGCACTAGATTGCCTGGACGGCGTGAAAGACGTGGTCAAGCCCTTTCGGCTTCCGCATGCGGGGTGATCTTGTCTGATAACTGTTCGCACGCGGTGCGTACATTTTCGCCGATTTGTACTTTTGCCGAGCTCAGCTGGTCTGCTAATTGATCGCAGCCGGTGAGTAGTTGCTCTGCAAGCTGAACACGCGCGGCCAATAGTTGGTCGGAAAGTTGATCGCGCGCTGAACCGACATTCTGGCTGAAGTGCTGTTGCGCCTCAGTAACCTGCTCACCGAGCTTGTCGCAGGCTTGGGCAAGCTGCGCTGCCAACGAGCGAGCTGCGTTGAGCTGCGCCAGCAATTCGCTGTGCACTGCCACCAATTCCGGTGATTCCGACTCGATGACGTCCTCTTTTGCAGCCATTGTTTGCAATAGCTGAGCAAATTTAGGATCGATGGCGGGCGCGGATTTTGTCTCTTTCGGCAAGCGAACGTTGGTGGCAAGTCCGATCAACGAGAGGAACTTGATAAACATCCAGGATATATCGATTTCGAAAGGTCTGATCCCGTGCCGTGCCGATTGCGGTGCAGCATGATGATTGTTGTGCCAGCCTTCGCCCAGTGCCCAGAGTCCAACCCAAGGAACATTGCGACTCTTGTCGGTGGTGCCGAAATTTTTATAGCCGACGTTGGCCAAATGGCAAACGGAATTTACCCAGAATGGTCCGACGAACGTAGAGGCCACACCCAGCAAATTACCGAGCAGCGCCCAGGGTCCGAATAAAACCAGAATAACTACTCTAAATACAATGCATGAAATCAAACAAACCAAGGCATGCTTCCTGGTATGGTCGAAATCGATCGCTTTATAGACGGGATCGCGCCAGAGGTCGGGACATACTTGCTCAATTTGCTGGCCGGACATCACCACCTTAGGCTCTACGAGCCAACCCGCGAAAGCATGCCAGAAGCCGTCGGCGGGGCGATGCGGATCGCCCTCTTCGTCGGTATAGCGGTGGTGCACCCTATGAGTCGCCACCCAACTTACAGGCGAGCCCTCAAAACCCAGATAGCCGCCGGAGACGATCAAATACTCGAGCCAGGTTGGGCATTTGAACGAGCGATGGGAGAGCAGGCGGTGGTAGCCCACTGTCACCCCGAAGCCGTGATAGAGATAAGAGAGGAGGAATGCGATTAAAAAGGTAGTCATGTAAAGACCCCAAAAGCGCGAGTACTAGCAGGACTCTGTCCAAGTGAGCGCCGCTTCTTTGGATCTACCATAAAAAATAGCTCTGCATCAAGCCCCGGGCGCTTAACGCAACGAATCAGAACACCAGGAATTACACCGATTTCGCCAAGGTGCTCGCCTTTCCGGCGGCGCAAAACCACACAGGCTCGAAGCGTAAAACTTTGCTCACCCTGGCTCGCTGTCAAGAAATAAGCGCAACCGCAGGTGGTGCTGCAAACACTTCATTGAGTGTTTTCAGCAGAGGTTGCAACCGGAGCGACCACCGCCTCTTCCGGCTGAGTTGTCCCATTCTTCAGATGCGAAACCAATACGCTCAAAACGGAGGCCACCGGCAGGGCAAGAATGATGCCGAACATGCCATCAACCCTTGCTCCGATCATAATTGCAATGAAGATCATCACCGGGTGCAGCCCGATTACGTTGCCCATATATTTGGGCCCCACTATGCTGTCCTTGACCTGCTGAAGGACCATAAACACAGCCGTGAGTATGATGATTTGCAGGAAGCGCGCTCCGGGCAAAGCCGAGCCGTGGACAGCGACCGCGATGATTGCCGGAAAGAAGCCGATCGGTGGACCGATCACAGGCAGGATTTCGCAAATAGCCAGAAAAGCGCTCAGCAGCAGCGCGTACTGCACCTGGAAAAGCACATACACAATGAGCATGACAATGCCCATCACCAATCCGAGCACAATTTGCCCTTTGAAGAAAGCCGCCAGGCTGCGGTCCATCTCCGCGGCCATCACATGCAGCTTAGAATGGTATTTTTGGGGAAACAGCCCGATGATGGCTTCTTTGATGCGATGACCGTCGAGAAGAAAGTAAAAGGTCACTACTGAAATACTGACCATGTACATTACGCCTGTGATCGTTCCCATTGCCATATCGCTGACGCGATTGACGAAGGCCGTCGGATCGGGCTTCGGCACAGTACTGATCACATTGCTCAAAACGTCGATAATTTTGAGATCGGGCAACTTCTCGTGAAAGCGTTGCTGCAGCGGCACCAAAGCTTGATTAGCCTGCTGCAAAAACTCAGGTAGCTTATCAACAGTGCTGGTGACCAGCGACGTCACCTGAAACACCATGGCCGGTATCACAATAAAACCTGCCACCACCGCGATTCCAACCAGCACAACGTAGACCAGAGCGATCGATAAAGCCCGGTTGCGCAGTTTTTTCTCGAGGAAGTCTACGGCATTGATCACCGCATATGCCACCAGCAAAGACATAGCCAAAATTCGCAGCAGGTCGGCAAAATACACACCAAGCTGCAGCAGCGAGTAAGTAATCAAAATCAACAGCGTCAAAACAACCAGCTGCCGTTGCAGCTTGATCAGGTTGTCGGGGTCATTGAAAAATCTCATCATCAGCGACCCGACAGAGACGACAAATGATCAATCTTGCTCTTGATGTCACCGATTTCGGTGCCATGAGGATTGCAACGCAATGCTGTTCGATACTCCATCAACGCCTGATCGTTTTTCTTCTCTTGCATAAGGCAGTCGGCCAGGAGTTTATGATACCGCGATTCATTCGGCTTCAAAAGCAGCGCCAGTGGATATACCCGAATAGCATTTCGATATCTTCGGCAGCCTCGGCTAATTTTCCTTTGCTTTGCAATTCGATTCCATGCACGCTGAATTGACGCGCCTTTTGAGCCGCGCAGCACATGCTTCCTTGATTAGAATCTTACAACGAATTTGGTTAGGGCGGCGGATGGCGCGTTTCTTACGGTTTTTATTTCTCGCAATGCTTGGGGCTGCCGGTTTACACGACCGGATACAATCACGACCATGAAGATCAAGGTGCTCACCGGACTTTTGGCTCTGTCGCTGTTGCTGAACATCGCCGGCCTCGTCTTTTTCATAAGTTTCATGGGGCAACAGGGCAAGCTGCGCACCCTGAAAAGGGAAAACCGCGCCATGGCACAGAACTTGACGGTCGTGCGCGCCGCCAACGTGGTGGATGATGCGCTCGAATCCGGCAAAGTAGTCAAACATACATTTGCAAGCCTCGTCGACGGCCGGGAAGACTGGTATGCGCTCTGCTTGCCGTCCCGTCCGAGCATGGACAACACGCTTATCGTTTACTTGCACGGCATGGGCAACAATCCGCTGGAGCCCTTCGAATATCCCAGCGGCACACCGGCCGCGCAGGCAATTACAGGCAAGTTTCCCGATGTCTGCTTGCTCTCTTGTGACTATCGCGAAAAATCCTCGTGGGGAAGCGACGCGGCGATGTCCGACATTACGCAAAACGTGCGAGAGATCATGCAGCAGTTGCCAATCAAGAGAATCGTGCTCATGGGAACATCGATGGGTGCCTGCACAGTTCTTACCTACGCTACCGTGGCCCCTATTGATATACGCAAAAAGCTCGTCGGCATCGTCAGTGTCGAAGGGGCCGGAAACTTGAAAGACCTCTATCACGCCACGCAGAACGCTGAGGTAAACATGGCGCTGACTGCGGCGATGGGCGGCGACCCCAAGACTGCCGGCGCCGAGTACGAGCGGCGCAGCTTCATCCCCAATGCAGACAAATTGCCGCAAGACGTGCGGGTGGCAATCGTCTCGGCGCAACACGATCGTATTGTGCCGCCGGCCCTGCAGCAGCAAATCGTCGACGAGCTCAACAAGCTGTCCGTGCCGGTGAAGTTAATCTCGGTTGAGTCCGGACATGGCATGGCGCCGGCGCCGGCTTACATCGAAGGACTGCAATTCGCGCTAGGCACGGGAGCCCACTAATCGTCCGTCTCACGCTTTGCAGTCAAGCAGTTGCCGATAAAATTAGCGGACTCATACCTTATGTTCCAGTAACTTCGTCCAGCCACCCGTCTCAAGCCTGTCTCGGGAACGTAGATTTTACGCTAAGCTTGTAGTGGGATCAGACCCGACTTTCAAAACAGGACTCTTTGATGCCGGCAGAGATTGTGAAGGTGACTGTTGATACCGTCGCGTTTGTGGTGCACCAAGACGTTCTTGAAGTGCTGTTGATCAAACGTAAATACGATCCTTTCAAGGCTCATTGGGCTTTGCCGGGCGGATTTTTGTGCGATCACGACAAAGCTCTGGAAGATGCAGCCGCACGCGAGCTATATGAGGAAACGAACGTCTCCAACGTCTATCTCGAGCAGCTCTACACTTTCGGCGACGTGGGGCGTGATCCGCGCGGGCGGGTAGTCACGGTTGCTTATTTAGCTTTGCTTCGCCAGGAAGAGTTGGAGTTGAAAGCCAGCACGGATGCCTCCGGTGTCGCCTGGTGGCCGGTTAGCGAGCTGCCCCAACTGGCATTCGATCACAATCACATCATCAGCTACGCCTATCAGCGTTTGAAATACAAAATAGAATACAGCCCGGCGGCATTCAAGCTGCTGGCAGACAAATTCACTCTAAGAGAGCTGCAAACGGTATACGAAGCCGTGCTCGGACGCAGCGTCGACAATCGCAACTTCCGCAAAAAATTTCTCGGGTCCGGCGTTTTGCAAGAACTTGACGAAACCAGTCGCGAAGGTTCATTTCGTCCGGCGAGGCTGTATGCTTTTTCAGAGGACGAGTTCGAAAAACTACCCGATCGCCCGGTATTTGTATTTTGACTATGACACCTCACCCAAGTTCTTTTTTGCATTCAGCGCGACGCATTGCGTCGCCCCTACGAATCATGATGGCGTTCATTTTAGCGGCGACCCCGTGCGTCGCTCCTGTGAACGCGCAAATGGGCCAAGATTGGAATATGCACTCTCGCGAGAAGGCGGAGGCAATCAATTCTTCCGCGATTTCCTTGCTGAACTCGCGGCAAACCAATAAGGCGATTGTCTCGCTGAGACGGGCAACAGCTGCCGATCCCAACGATCCGGTTCCGTTTGCCACTCTGGGAATGGCACTGGCGACGCAAGGCGAATACGCCGCGGCGCTCGATAGCCTGCAGAAATCCTATTCGCTGCGACCGACGAATGAGACGCTGCTGAGCACAGGGTTCGTCTATTTTCTGCAGCATGATTATGATGCGGCGATCAATGCCTGGAACAAGATCCTCCAAGCCAATCCGAAGCTATGCAACGTGTACGGCGATATCGGCATGGCATCTTTGCGCAAAGGCGATCTCGGGCAGGCCAACGAATCATTTCAGCGCATGGTGCGCTGCTCGCCCAATTCCGACCTCGGCTATTACGGGCTTGCACTTAGCAACTATCTCGCCGGCAACTTCGCCGCCGCAAAAACCGAGGGCGAGCGGGCACTGTCCATCAATAATTATCCGCCCACCGTCATTCTGCTGGCCAACGTCGATCTGATGACGGGCGACCGCTCGCGAGGTAAACACCGAGCCCAGCAATACAATTCGATGAAGCACAAATTCCAGCAGCGGTCGATGACCGAACTCGGTTATCCGAGCCAGCACGATTTTCATTTTGATCCCTTCATTGCTGACAACTTTGATAATGGGTATTTACTTTTGGCTCGGGTGGAAAACAATCCCCATCGCGCCCAAGACCTGGCTAATTACGGCAGATCCAAGCACGTTATTTCCGACATAAAATATCGTCTTTCTCGCTTCCCGGGCGACCTCTTTCTCACGCGCGAACTGGCACTGGCCGAGATGGCCGACCGCAATTTCTCCGGCAGTGCCGAGTTATTTAAATCCGCTCTAAACCAGTGCAGCGGCTGCCATGCAGATCTTTTGAATTTGGGACGTTCGCTGGCTCTCGACGGGAAAACTGCTGAGTCTTCGGAGACGGTAAGGCAGTTTCAAACCAAAGAGCCGTCTCAGGAAGTGTCATCAGTGTTTACAGAATCTGCCAAAGTCGATCCTGGATTGCAATACGACGTCGAGGCTCACAAGCGCCTTCAGCGCATAGAAAAGGTTGGTCCGAAGCCCGTACCGTCGAGCCAGTTCTAATTACAGTTGGTTAAACCAGGCTCGACAAACACGATCCACTCAGCGTTTCGTGGGATACTCACTTTCGTGGGACTCACCCCTGAGGGCGTCCACGCCCGTCCGGAGAGCGCAAAGCATGATCTCAGCCGCTGACAAAACTGCGGAGCTTCAAGAAATTTGGGTGGCCGAATTCGGCGTGCTCAACAACAACCACATCGATTTCACTCGCAAATACCAGGGCCGGCTGTATCGCTGGTCGCCGGAAGCGATGCGAGCCGTGTGCGAAGCTGTCGGCTTCAACGCTCGCTTCGACATGCCCAATATTCGCTCGTTGTACATGGACATTTATCGGGCGGAAGGACACGTTGTTTTCGAATACGATCGCAACACGAAGCCGTCCGAAATCAGCGTGCGCTACTCGCGCGATCGCTGGCTTGTGCAGGAGCTTACGGGAAAAGGGCAGGAAGGACTGCGTCCCTGGATAAAGACTGAATATCACGCGCGCCATCTCGACCCGAAAGTGCTTGCCCCTATCGCCGACCAGTTGCATGTGCGCCTCGATGATCTGTCCAATTTTGTCTTACGCTTCAATTTCAGAGAAAAGACCTACGGCATCTTAGCGGAAGAGCGAAATGCCGAAGCCATGCCTATTGGCGCGTTCTCACACTTCCGCTTGCCGGCCAAGGGCGTTTCTACAATCACTACAGCCGAAGTCACAGATGAAGAATTCATTTGTGACGACCACCCCGACAGCGATACCGCCGGCGGTGGCACGTACTATCAGCAACAATCACAATACGCAGGTGCAAACATGATGACGCAACAGCAAGAACCAATAACCGAACACGTCGCGGAAACGGAAGCCGCACCGGCTCCGGCGGAAGCTGTTGCCGCGCCGGTCGCCGCCGAGCCCGTGGAACACACACCAACCGCTGTCGAAGCGCCGGCTGTCGTAGCGGCGGGCGGAAGCCCGCTTGCGGAGCCGACCCAATCGCCTGCAGCTGCACCGACAGTAGAATCCATCGTCGTCTCAACAGCGACGCCTTCGGCGCCGCCGGCGGAACACGCGGAGCCGACTATAGTCAAACCGGCCATGCCCACAGCGACACCGATGGCCCTGGCCGCCGCGCAAGCGCATGGACCGCGTAAAGCCTCGAAGAACGAACAGCCTTTCTCTCCGGCAGAGTTTCAGAGAAGCTCTGCTGCAGCCGTCGCTGCCAAGCCGCGTCATACACCTGCTCCCGAGCGCAACTATGCTCCGCGCACGGATTTCTCCCAAGGTGAAGTGAAGTACGCGACTTACTCCAAGAGCGAAGTCGATTACATGATGAAGCAGCAAGCAGATTCAATATTGAATGCATTGAGCGGCAAAGTGGCTGCTCAGCAACGTGCGTTCCAGGAAGCTATCGCTTCTCAAGAAAAGGCATTCAATAAACTCAGTGACAACTTCGTTGCGCAATTCGACGTGGCTCGCGTCAAGTTGGAGCAAACCACCAGGCATTCGCAAGAATCCACCAAGACAGAGCTCGATACTTTCCACAAAGAATTGAGCAAAGAGCTCGAGGAATACCGCAAGCAAGTCAGCAAAACGGTAGCCAAAGTCTCGGAAGGCGGCAAAGCAGCAGCCCAACAGAAAGAATCGCAAGCCAAGCCGGCGAATATTCCGCCAAAAGCGCAGCAAGTATTGACGGAAGGACAAGCGAAACTGCAAAACCTGGTGATGCTCACCATGGTGATCTCAGTTGTGAGCGTGGTGTTGTCTGCGATCACGTTGCTGTCACACGCGCATTAAGAAGCGGGCTTTACCGCGGCTAAGGCTCGTGGGCCTTTCTGGTACGAAGTATCCTGCATCTCGAGATGCAGGATAGCCAGTCAATGACAACACCATGGGGTGAGCGTTTCAGCGATCGAAGATCACCGTTTATCCTGCATCTCGAGATGCAGGATATTTTGCCGTCAGCAGATGTAGTCGGATGGTCGCGGCGGAAAATATGCTGCCGCCGAGAATACTTGCTGCCCCAAAATACTACTGGAGCGTGGTCGCACCGATGGCGGCTTGCTTCTGCTGTCGGTCGCTGGATGCAGTGGTATCAATGTCTTTCAAAAATTGCTTCACTGCGGCAAGATAAGCCGGCGAAGCCATCAATGCGGGGTCGCCGGTATGCCCGGCACCGTCTATCACCAGTAGCTCCTTCGGTCCGACGGCTTCTTCGTACAATGTCCATGCGTGCGACACCGGCACAGTGGTGTCATTCTCGCCGTGAACAATGAGAAGCGGCGGATGCGGACTGCGCAGCGCTTCATCGTTGGATAGTCCATTGGCCGGAGACAGCCAATCACGTCGATTTAAAAACGGCACCACTTCGGCACACCGTTTTGCAAGCGAACTGAAAGGCGATTGCAAAATCATTGCCGCCGCCTTCACCTGTTTGATCAAGCTGCACGTGACGCCGGTGCCCAGCGACTCGCCGGCCAACACCAGATTGGACGGCTGCACGCCGCGTTCTTGAGTGAGATAGTTGTATGCTGCCTTGCCGTCGTTGACGACGTTCTTCAGCGAAGCATGACCGGCGCTGCGACCGTAGCCTTGATAGTCATATATGAATACGGAAGTGCCGGCTTGCAGGTACATATGGATGAGGTCGATCCGCGAGCTAACGTTGCCGCCTATGCCGTGACTCAGCAGCACTGTTTTATGCGCGCCTTGTTTTTGGAAATACCAGCCGTGCAAGACGTTGCCGTTCAACGCTGGGAAGAATACGTCTTCGTAGCTGACGCCATCGACAGCTTTGACGGCGTAATTGCCGCATGGATAACGCTCTGGACGCAAAATGCAGGCATCGAACCACGAGCTCGGCAATGGCGTGGCGCCGCTTGAGGTAAAAAGCGTACTGCTTGCAGCGACGACGACTGCTGCGACTTGCCAGCGGGTGGGGAGATACCTAGATTTCAATTTTCCGTCGTCTCCCAGTTGCCGCTCCAATGCAGCTTCTTCCAGTTATTGTCCCGCTTGACGAATACATCAGTAATATGAGCCCGTTCCTTATGCGGGTGGGCTCCACCGATCTCTTTTGTAGCAAAGAAGGTGACCACGCAGCTGTCGTTGGTAACTTTTGCAAACGGTTGATCGATGGTGAAGGAGACCAGCGGGTCCTTTCCACCGGGAGCATGGTCGATAAAGCTTTGTTTGAGATGGTCGATCACTTTAGCTTTACCGCTAATCAGCTGCTTTGTTCCTTCCATAAACATACTACAGTTATCGTCGAGGTATTTTTCGTACGTCTTTATATCGCCCAGAGAATAGGCGGCTACGAGCTTTTGAAGAATTTGCACGACTTGCGCGGATTCCTCGCAGCACGCATGCGGGTCGATGCAACGCACTTCGCATGTCCCGGCTTTTGTGACCGTCGTCGGATTTTCCTCGGCATTGGCGAAGGGGCTTTTGGCGGTATTGGCCAAGGCGGCGGTTCCGGCGACAAGCACGCCGGACAACAGACAGGGCACCAACAAACGAACAGATTTCACGGTCGTACTCCTTAGCGGATGTTATTCAGGGCCTGATTGACGTCCCGCAGCGAATCGTCAACCTGTTTCAGGTATTGGTCTATGCGTACGGCTTTGGCATTGAGTCTGTCAATTTGGCCGGCGACATCAGTCCTTGCCTGTTGAAGCTCGTCACGCTGGCTCAGTAGCGCATCGTGCGAACGCATGAGGTTGTCGTACAGATAATTATCGCGGGCAATTGTCGCAGGATTGACTCCTAACAGAACAGTTGCTAAACCGACCCCAACCAGCAATCGAGCATTAAGCGCTGTCAGTCTCATTTCCGCCAATCTCTAGAGGGATCGAGAACTCTACTCTAAGGGCAATTCATCCGTTTTGGAACAGATATAAAGAATGTATTAGCCTGCCAAGCGGCTATTTCACATTAGTAACGTCAGTTTTACATTTAATGCCGCTGTTGACTCCTGTGCTGTGTACAGCGAAGCAGCTCCTGTTGGCAGCCTGGCGAGTATTGGGCGCAACGGCTGTGAGGTTGGACTACCGGCAGAACATTAACCGCAACTAGTAAACACAAATTCAGGCTAGCGATTCCAAAAAAAAGGTGTTAAACTACCTTTCATAGCGTATAAGTTACGTTTACCCAGCGGAGGCACCGGCGTACATTAGTCCAGACTAATAACCGCCAAGCTCAAGGCAAAATGACAACTACAGCGAACAACGCTATTCCCAACGTCACCGATCGTCTGAAAGAGATCGAAAAGACTGCCGCCGCCTACAGCGGTGCACCAATCGTCGACCGGAGCTTCCAGGCAGATTTAGAGCGCACGGTGAGACTTGCACTTCGCGAAGATCTCGGAATCGAGGAAGGCACGCTTCACCGGTACATGGTGGCGGCGGGCGAAAGCCCGCTCGAAGCGGGCGAGACAGCAGCGCTCCAGGAGCTGCTCAATAAAGATGTCACCTCAGCCTCTATCATCAGTCCCGCAGCCACCGCGCGAGCGGTGATGCTTGCGAAAACACCGGGCGTGGTGGCAGGACTGGAAGTGGCGAAATTCGTCTTCCGCAGTCTCGATCCCCATTGCGAAATTGAATTGCTCTGGGGTGAGGGCGAGGAAATCCTCACCGCTCCACATCCAATCGCTATCATCAAGGGCAACGCGCGAGCACTGCTGGTTGCCGAGCGCACTGCACTCAACCTCATCCAGCGCATGTCCGGTATTGCGACCACCGCGCACAAATTCGCGGTGCAAGCTCGCGAAAAAGGCATCGCCGTTGTCGACACCCGCAAAACAACACCTGGTTTGCGCACGCTCGAGAAATACGCTGTGCAAGCAGGAGGCGCCGCGAATCATCGCTACGGTTTATTTGACGCCATCCTTATAAAGGATAATCACATCCGCGTTGCAGGCGGCGTTTCTCAAGCTATACAACTAGCTCGTCGGCATTTCCCCTGCATGCCGGTGGAAGTGGAAGCTGCGAATTTTCAGGACATTGACGAGGCTCTTGCGGAGAACGCCGAGAAAATTATGTTGGACAACATGACTCCGGAGCAAATCAAGCAAGCCGTTGCTGTAATCGACCAACGTACGAGCGATGCCGGGCATCGCCCGGTTATCGAAGTTTCCGGCGGTGTCAACGCGGACAATTTCGCTTCTTATTTGATCGACGGGGTTAATGCGATTTCCATCGGCGCGCTCACCCATTCGGTGCGCAGCATGGATATCAGCCTGAACATCGAGGTCTGAATTATGGCAACCAACATAGTCAATCAGGTACAAGAAACTGCCCACACGGCCGAGCTGGTGGCAGAAATCTACAAGCTACGTAAACAGCGCAATGCCGTCATCCTGGCGCACAATTATCAAATTCCGGAAATCCAGGACCTGGCCGATTTCGTCGGTGATTCGTTGGGGCTTTCGCAACAAGCCGCCAAGACCGAGGCGAAGATGATTGTGTTTTGCGGCGTGCATTTCATGGCAGAAACAGCCGCCATCCTCTGCCCAGACAAGCGCGTGCTCATTCCCGACCTTGAGGCCGGATGTTCGCTGGCATCGTCGATCAATCTCGAGCAATTGAAGCAATGGAAAGCCGAACATCCAGGCGCTGTGGTCGTTTCGTACGTCAACACCACCGCGGATATCAAAGCGGAAAGCGACTACTGCTGCACCAGCGGCAATGCGTTGAAAATCGTTCAGTCAATTCCGGAGGACAAAGAGATTTTGTTTCTCCCGGATCAATTCCTCGGCTCATGGGTGCAGAAAGTGACTGGGCGTAAGAACATGCATATCTGGATGGGCGAGTGTCACGTGCACGCCGCCATTCCACCCGTGCGCATCGACGAGCAAATACAAGCGCACCCGCAGGCAGAGCTTTTGATTCACCCTGAGTGTGGATGCCTGACGCCTTATTTGGATCGCGTCGTTCGCCAAAACGGCAACTCGCAACTGAAGGTGAAATCAACGGAAGGCATGATTCAACAAGCCGTCAATTCTCCGTCGAAAGAGTTTGTGGTGGCAACCGAGATTGGCATTCTGCATCGCTTACGCAAGGCGAATCCCGAGAAGACGTTCTACCCGATCGACGAAGAGATGAGCTGCAAGTTCATGAAAATGATCACGATCGAGAAGCTGCATCGGGCGCTTCAAGAAGATAAGTTCCACGTGACAGTGCCCGAGGCGACAGCCGAACGCGCACGCATCGCCATCGAACGGATGATCTCCATCTATTGATTAATGCATGGTAGCGGCGGGCGAAAGCCCGCATTGCAGGAGGTCAAAAAATGACTCACCGAACTCCACAAGAAACAGCGAAATGCGATGTGCTTATCATCGGTTCCGGCATTGCCGGTTTGATGCTTTGCCACAGTCTTGCCGGAACGAAAATTAAGGTTCTTCTCGCGTGCAAAGGCAAGCTCATCGATTCCAACACTTCGTATGCACAAGGCGGCCTTGCCGCGGTTACCCCGAGTAATCCCCACGACTCGCTGGAATCTCATCTACGCGACACGCTATCCTCGGGCGCCGGTCTCACAGACCCGCATGCCACCAAAGTCATTTTGGAAAACGGCAACAAACTGGTCGAAAAGCTTTATTCACTCGGAGTTGGGTTTGACCGCAAGGATGGAACCTTCGACACGGCACTCGAAGGCGGGCACTCATTCGCTCGCGTCTTGCACAGCAAAGATGCCTCGGGGCGTGCGATTTCAACGGCATTGATCGCCGGTTTAAAACAAGCGTCGAACGTTGCCATATGGGAAGATGCCTGCGCGGCCGATTTGATCGTAAGCGACGGTCGGTGCATTGGTGCGAATTTTATTGACGAGCCAAGCACAGGAGCGCAGGCTACCAGCAGAGGAGCGCAGGCTGCCAGCCTGCCTAACGGGGCAACGATCCCGGTGTTCGCCCGCCACGTGGTGCTCGCCACCGGCGGCGTCGGTCGCGTCTTCGCACGCACGACCAACCCGGCAGTCGCCACGGGCGACGGTGTCGCTATGGCGTACCGTGCCGGGGCGCGTTTAGTCGATCTCGAATTCGTTCAGTTCCATCCGACCGCGTTGTCGGTTCCCAACGCTCCAGCTTCCCTGATCTCCGAAGCCATTCGCGGCGCTGGTGGCATCCTGCTCGACAAGAATGGCGACCGCTTTGCTTTCCGATTCGATAAGCGTGGCGAGCTTGCCACGCGCGACATTGTGGCACGCGCCATCTACACGACGATGATGGAACAGGACTCGCCATCCGTGTGGTTGGATATGCGACCGATCGGCGTCGACAAAATCCTCAACAAGTTTCCGAACATCATTGCTGAATGCCGCAAGTGGGGAATCGATCCTGCGACGCAACCGATCCCAATTGCGCCGGCGGCGCACTACTTCATGGGCGGCATCTGGGCCGACGCTTACGGACGGACTTCACTGCCTGGGCTCCTTGCCATCGGTGAGTGCGCAAGCACAGGCCTCCACGGTGCCAACCGCCTGGCAAGCAACTCGCTGCTCGAAGGCGGCGTGATGGCCTTGCTCGTCGCGGAACTGGTACAAGGCGAAGGACACAAACCTTTGCGCATGTCCAACTATAAGGTCGGTCCCCACATTTCAGTGCCACCATATACCGCACTGGCCGATGTCGAAGCATTCCGTGATGCGATGTTCAAGAATGTGGGTCTCGAGCGGTCGCGTGAAGGGTTGGAACGAATAATCAACCGCGTTCCCGACCGCATTGCGGACCAGACACCATCCACACGCCCTGCGGTTGAAGCAGCTAACATCACGTTGCTCGGGTGGCTAATCGCGCGTGCCGCTTACGAACGTCGCGAATCACGTGGCGCACATTGGCGTGCTGACTATGCGGCAGTCAACGATCGCGAATTCCTCCGGCGCTTCACCATCAGTAAATCCGGAACGGGCTGGCTCGACATCGCACCGATGCCTACCATTCACGTCGTCATGCCCAAAACCACCCGCGCTGTCGCCGGCTAGGCTGCTGATTTATTCCAGGGAAATTCTTACAGACTGCTGAAGCATGTTTAAGCTGAGGCGTTGAACTTTTTTCGTATCTCGAGCGTTTAACCATTACCGCACCAGCTAAGAAAAAAGCCCCGGTGCGGGGCTTTGCAAGGGTGGCGGAATTGGTAGACGCACACGTTTGGCAGATGTGGGAGATTTCGGTCTCATGCGGGTTCGAATCCCGTTCCTTGCAAAGCATTCTATCACAAACTGATATCTTGCCAATATCAAACGCAACCGGGGCCGCCAAACAGCGGCCCCGGTCTTTTTTCAATTGCTCGCTGCCTGGTTATTGGTTCCAGGCTGCGACGCTCGGGCGCATTACTTGCTGATACTTGCTGCCCTTGTTCGCTCTGGTTTGCAGAACGATAGCAGTCGTCTTCAGCATGTGGTCCGCAATGCGGCGTGCATCTGCTTGCTTGGAGTTAACCATCTGGGACAGAGGCATCACTGCATGGATGACGGACCACGGTGCGAACTCGGCGACGAAGGCCTTCGTTCCGGCTCCGACGTTGACTTGCTCGATGTCACGGTACATCACCAGTTGTGCCGGGTTCACGTCGCCGAATGACTTGACACCAGATCCGGTGATCGTGATGCTCAGTCCCGGACGCAGTGACAACTTGTCGTTGCCGGACTTGACGGTGACGGCGTCGGCATGTGTGTCATCAACATCGAAGGTGCTGACGCCACCCGGGTATACCATGACCACGACAACGGAGTTCGCAGCCACGTTCACGTCACCGTACGGAGTGCGGACGAGGATGTTGCTGGTCGGAGCAAACACCACCGAACCTCTGTTGAGAGTGGTGACTTTGGCCGCAGTGCCGGCTGCCGTAGCGGCGCCGTTCTCTTCGTTCATCTCGAGCACCGTGCTCACGCTCGACTTGATTCCAAGCTTGGCATCAGACGATACCGTCGCCGGAATCTTACCGTTGGCGAGTTCGGTGTAGGACGCCCACGCGGCATCAGGTTGAGCAGCCGAGCGAGCCGCGTTCAACATCGCCGAGTAGACCGAAGAGTTGGACATGGCATTCGGTGAGATTGTCACCGGAGCAACTTGCACTGCGTTCGGTTGAGCCACAGAGGTTGTCTGGACTGCTTCGATTGCAGTCGAGGTGTTGCTGCCTGGTGTCAGGGACTGCGGAGCGCCAACGACCGGAGTCGATGGGTCAGCAGTGATCTTGGTGCTGCCACCAAGGTTGATGTGCAATCCAGCCGGTGCGCTAAAGGTTAGCGTGGCTTTAATCGCATTGACCGTGTTGGTCGGTGCGGTGCCAACCAGCATGCCGGCAGTTCCGAAGTTGATGATCCCAGGAGGAGTGATCTTACCGATCTTGACGTTCGTCGGTGCAGAGCCGGCTGTAATCACCGGAGCTCCGATCGTGATCGTTACGTCGTGGCCGGACGGTCCGCCTGTCTTAATCTGCGACTTATTGCCGATGTTGATGCTGCCGGTGGTGTCATCCGCATTCTCAAGGGTCAACTTGCCGTTGGTCACGCTAATGACCGACTTAGCTGCTGTATTAAGGAAGCTGTTGGCTGCAGCGGTTCCAGCAGTGATCGTCGTGTCGCCGTTGGCAGTCAGTTTCTTGATCGTCAGCGAACCAGCAGTGTCGATCGTAACCGCGCCCTTACTACTGATGGTGAGGAGCGGTGTATTTATAACCGCACTCGGGCTTCCTTGCAGGATGCTGCCGGCACTGGTCAAGCTGAAGGACTTACCGGCACCGGAAGTACCTTGCATAGTGACACCAGTCTTCAACGTATCGCTGACGTTGACGACGCCCTTGGTTGCAGGAGCATCGACTGTCAGGTTGGTCGCTGACAACGAGAGCGCCTTGGTGGTGCCAATCGATCCGTTCGACGACAGCAAGTCGATGGTCGTAGCCGCGAGCGGCTTCGTCCAGCTAATGCTGC
>DATNQY010000255.1:0-8257 GCA_036703785.1 Candidatus Obscuribacterales bacterium | reverse complement strand
CGAGCTTGTGATCCGGCACGCCGAGGGCGCGCAGGGAGATGATCTCGCGGATCTTCTCGTCCTTCGGCAGCACCAGGACCTTGAGGTCGTTGAGGTGGATGCCGTAGACCTTGAGGAACTCGCTGAGGTGTCCCTTGACGGTCTCGAGAAGCGTGGCGATCTGATCGTTGATATTCTCGAGCTTCGTCACCTGGATGATCTGGTTGACGGCCTGCTCGATCGCCGGACCGCAGTATTCGGCGACCTCGGAGACGTTGATGACCTGGCCGTTGAAGGGCAGGTGTGTGACGAGCGCGAGCGCGTCCTCCTTGCTGTCGACGTGGATGTAGTAGTCCACCTCGTACGACACCTCGGCCATTTCTTCCGTGGTGGCGACGCCGGTGTTGTGCACCAGCAGCTTGGCCCGGTTGATGTAGAGGACCTCGTAGACCCAGGGAGATTGGCCGCCCCAGAAGCCCTGAATGATCGAGCCGACGATCGGCTTGTCGCTGGACGACACCGGATATTGCCCGACGTCGTACGTGTTGAGAACGGCGCCGCGGGACTTCAGGACGCAGAAATGGTTGCTCTCGACGGTGAGCAGGCTGCCGTCGACGATCGACTGGTTGTTGTGGATGCGATAGGCGAGATTCTTGGTCCCGAGCGCATCGTTGCCGTTGCTGTCGAGGGCCGTGATAACCGTGCGATTGAACGCCATCTTCGTTGACTCCTTTGAGAGGAAAGTACACCATCGACACGTTATGCGTCGGTGGCACGGTTGCCCGTTGTTCTGTCGATTTTTCAGAACTGAACTCCCCCGCAACAGCGTCCTGTCATCAAGGCAAGATACCAATTGCGGGCTGGGCTTATTTCAAGTGATTTGTAAGTCCATGAGAATTCAGATCCAAAAGACAACTCCACCCTAGGCAATTCCAGTTGTGCCTAGAGACTTGTATTAAGAGAGACAAATGACCAATTGCGCCTTCATTAGTAAAAACCGCATGGCGCAGCTGCTTCTGGCAGGACGCAGCTAGCGGCACGCCCCCCGTAATTTGCACACTATGTCCACTGATCAGCCTGAGTCCTCCAGAACTTCGGTGTGAGTTAGAGCGAGCGTTTGATTGAAATTTCCTTGAACTAGCTGTGCCAAGAATTTTGAACGGCGGAGAGAGCCGAAACAAGTCGGCTCTGCCGTTTAAACAGCCACCGCCGCCGGATGCAGCTCTTAGCCGGCTGCCGCATTCGTGTTCTGCCGGTCGACCAATACCTTCACGCGGTAATGGACGTCGGGAGCCGCATCGTAGATTGTGGACTTCAACCGCGCCGCCACGCCACCCAGCGCCCGACGCACCGCGTCAGCATCCGCGTCGCACAGCTGCCTGACGACAACTTCGGCCGACTGCAGTCTGTTCTCACCGGCCGGAGTCAATTCCTCGAGCGTGATGGTGCGCGTCACAGTGTTGGTCCCCGGCGGACCATGCCGCTGGATAAGCGGAACAGCAGCGGAGAGCCCAAAGAATGCATCGAGGGCTTCTTGCAGATCGAAGAAGCTGTCTGTTACTACGAACATGGTGCATTTACTCCTTGTTGAACTCGAGAAAGTGAGAAGGTCTAGCGATGTTCGATGCTGCAGGCGATCAGTTGAGCGCAGCGGCGGCACCGCAGAAGTGCAGCGCGATTTTTTCAGCCTCACAGCACAATTCGTAGACGTAGATCATCAGCGCCGTACAGACTTGCTGCGCATCACGTCCTGTGCCGGCGGTCGCCGCAGCGGTTGCCGCCTCGAGCTGCATGAACAGCTCGCGCTCCGGCTCTTCGCTATCCATCAGCGCCGCCAGCGCCGGGTCATAGCTGAATTGCAGGATGCCGCAAGCACCGACGGCGATGTTGGTAACAAGCTGACCGGCGCCGAACAACAGGCTGTTGTCGGGATGGGCACCTGTTGCAGCTGCCAGCTTTTGGGCCGCGTCGTGCAGTTTCCGAAATCCTGCCAGCAACGTATCAAGAGAGATCCGTTCAACCGGCTGGTGACTCAACTCGATGAATCTCTCGATCATCGGCGCACGCGCTTCCAGCAGCAGGCGCTCCAGATCCACACGCCGCTGCGCCGGGTCACCGCCGGATTGCGTGCGCGCCTTCATGCAATTGCCGACGATGTCATCGATGGATGCGAGCCCGCACGTCTGCGCCAGCGAAACGCTCAACCCGAATTGATCGAGGACCGCTTCGACATCCTTCACGATCTCGAGGCAGAAAAACATGTGGGCAAGATTTTCCGCCGTGCGTGCTTCGAGCTTGGACACCCACTCAATCGTCGGCAGGGCGATCGCATGTGCATGACCGAGCGACCTCAGTTTGATCACCGCCAAACCGGAGTCGACAACCTCTATGAAAGTGGACATTGGGTTCTCCTAACTGTTTAGCTCCTGCGGCACGTGTAGATAAACGATGATCTGAGCTTCGATTTTTCGCGCGCGAGAGACAAGAACCGACCTTGGAGCTGACTAAGTGGTTTCCCCCAGCTCGTCGGGCCTTGGGACGCGGAATCGCCAGTTTCAACAATCGTGGAACTCATCGTGGTGGGATACAAACAATCCAATCTGGTCGGGTCGATGGACAAGCACTCACATCGCCCCGACCTCGCATCGCCGCTTCGAGATCTTTCGCTGAGCATTCAAAGCGTTTCAAATAGAAACGACTTGTGTCATATTCCGTTTCTATTTGAAACGTCTGCACCAAAAGCAGACAAAAGCATTGGCTTTCATAAACGACTGGACCAATGCTCAAAGTTTCTTTCGGATTTCTATCATTTCAAAAGACAAGATTTCGTGGTCTCCGAATTGTTTTTGAAGATCCGGAAGCATCTCGAGGCTGTTTCCACCAGCGGCGAGCCCTTCCATCGACTGAAGGTGTCCTGCCATCAACTCCGCCACAGCAGGAACCATGTATCTAGGCACCAAAACCAATTCGTAATCAACGGCCTTGCAGACGCTCAAAATCACCTCAAGCTTGGCGTCGCGCTTTCCCGCCGACATGAGCGATAGGTAGCAGCGGGAGAGCCCCACCCGACGCGCAATCTCACTTTTATTCAGTCCGAGCTGCTGTCGCCGTGCGCCCAGCGCTTGCCAGAGCAATTTGACCGTTTGCGCAACTGTCTGCCGGGCGGAACTGAACAATGTATATTCTGGATTCAACGCACATTCGGCACAAGCGTCCAATCCAAAACGAGCAATCATCCGCGCGACATGCGAACGAGAATTGAAATAAGTCATCGTCTCTTCCGCGTCTTTATGACTGAGTGCATTCATGCTGCCAAACCAAACGATGAGTTCATCGATGACATACGCTTTGATATGCACCTTGCGCCGGACGGTTACATGCACTCCAATCTCTCTCAGGCGCCGGACACTCTGCTCAAATTCGCGGCATTTCCTTTGCAAGTCGGGATGAAGCTTCGGGTCATGTCGCCGCTTCCAGCCTATTGGCTCCTGTGTAAATATACAAACGCGCCGCCCGCGAATGATGAGCGCCTTGAACAATCGCAGGTACCTATCTACAGCAAATTCATGGAGAAATGGACTGAGTAGCAGTACTAGTGCCGCCGCCGCTTCCAGCTGTTTAGGGAAGTCTCGATGGAACTGATGCTCATCGCATTCGTAGTACAGAAGCGTGTCTTTTTTAGCCATAGCAGGCTCCGATGAAACGCCGGCAGTTTGGCATCGTCGGTTGGCAACCAGTTGGCAGAACGCATGGGGAAACTACGGGCGCCACCGAATTTTTCAAATAGAAACGACTTTTGCACACTTCTGTTTCTATTTGAAAAATTCGTGATTACTACATGTACCAGTAGCGCCTCGGGAAAAAAGCGAAATGAAACGAGAAGTCGGAGGAAGCACTAACGGCGCTCCCTCCAGACTTAAACATGCGGTGCTCAGAAGGCGGAGCGATCGTACGTCCGCGCGTCGAGCCGGTTGATCAGGATGAACCCTGCAACATAGGCAAGAGCGAGCATGCCGATGATGCTGAAAACTGCCGGCAGAAACGCCATGCTGTACAGCGAATACACAGCCCAGCCACCGCCTGCGAAGACGGAAAGCCAGATAGCCTTGTTCAGCTGGCGGTCCCAGAATTGACGATTGCCATATCGGCTGAGAGCGTCGATGGTCTCGCCCGTAATGTTCACCACCACGTAAATGGTGGCAGCCACGATGGCCAGGGCGACGACGCCGAAGCCGATGACAGAGAAGAACGTCGACATTGATGTTTCCTTGTTTTTGTATCCGTTCGAATGACCGAACGAAGGTGCTCAGCAAGAAGCCGCTGAATCAGCGACTTCCCGCCGAGTGCAAACATTTACCGATTGACGCCGCGAGCAGGGCGCCGTCAGGCGCCCTGCGTATAGTCGCCGGCGCTTAGTGCTTCACGAGCGGCGGGATGCCGTAGCGCACGACGAAGTAGGCGAAGACGCCCGCGAGATAGGTCACCAGCCAGCCGGTGAACGGTGCCCAATCGGCGTGTCCCGAGATGGTGATGAACAGCCCAACGCCGGCCGCGACCAGGCTCGAGATGCCGAGCGCGCCGCGCAGCATGATGCGGAAAGCCAGCGCGAAGCCGGCGCCGATGCCGCCGCCGTAGCTGTCGGACTTGCTGACGAACGTGAAACCGATTGCCCACACGATAGCGGCGCAAACCGCGCCGAAAACGATTCCTGTGATCATTGATTCTCCTCCTTCGGAGAGTGCTTTCCCGAGGAAAGCCGTTTGGGTTACGTTGAACGCGATGCAGAGACGTTACGGCGTAGGCGCCGTCGTCTGTTTTGGACGGTGTCTGTGCGGCAATTTCTGCCACTCCAGATAAATCGCCCACCAGTCGCCCTTAATCGCTTCCTGAGCCTGCTGGAGCGTCATCGTGTGCTTCTTGCAGACCTGGTCGCGCAGGTATTTCTCCACGGTGTCTTTTTCGTAGGCACCGGGATGTTCGAAGTACGGTTGCGGCCACAGATTCGCCGTGATTGGCACCGACCCGTCGTTAGGACTGTCGCCGCCGAGCACCACAGGAACGAAGTGATCGATTTCCCACTTCTTGCCGCGTTCGCTCTGAGGGATGCCGTACGCGTCGAAGACGCGCTGGCGAATCGACTCAGTGACGATGCGGTCTTTCTGGGCGTAACCCGGGATGCAAACTTGCGCCTCGGTCATGTTGGGATCAACGTGACCGGGAGTGAGTTGCGGGTCGGGGTACTTATCGTCCGCCAGCAAATGTCCGCTGGTGGAAGGCGCAGAAGCAACAGGCGGAGCCGCAGTTGGTGGCACGGTGACGTGGGGAGCAACCGGATGTTCAGTCGGAGTATCCTGTCGGACCTCCGTAGTTTGTCTGGATGCGTCAACGTACGGACTTGGCCAATGCGTAACCACAAGGAACGCCAAGCCAAAAAATACCGCCGCCAACACAAGGTATTTGAAACGCCTCATATTGTGCTCGTTTCTTTAGACAACAAGCGGCACCTGACCTCCGGCGAACCGGCAGTTAGTGCACGCATAAAAAACGTTCTTGTTGTGAGGGAAAACGTCCTGTAGAGACGAGAAGAAAGTGACGATCCGACCATATAGCGAGACGCTTGTCATCGCAAAGCGCAAACGGAGCTTCTTTGCAAACTAAGACAAACAAGACGTAGCTAGCCTTCGCTAGCATCCAAGAGATCTTCTCTTGGGAAGACTAATCTACTGCGGGTTTCGCGCGTATATATCTATCGCGCGAGCTGCTCTATGCATGTGTCGGATTGTTAGCGATTTTTCTTCATATCTCCGTTGCTTAATAGGTGTTCGCTTCCGTCATGGTGAGGTTACTTTTTCTCCCCTCAAGTACAGATCTCGCGCAAAAAACAACAACAAAACAACCAATCTGGTTGCGTTTTTCAGCCAGCAGCATGCCGTTAGCACTGCTGCGTACTTGAGTTTGTGTTTAACGGCAAGCAAAGAAAGTGAGGCTAATCATGACCTACGAACGCGTATTGCGGATTCTGAAGCGCAACGCACAACTGCGTGACCTTCAGTGCTCCGCCGCATATCCCTGCTACGACACCGTTTGGGGTGCCGGCGGCGTGAAAGGATACGCTGAGATTGGCGCTTATCAGGCGATGATTGACCTGGGAATCAAGATTCGCAAGAAGCGCGGTGTCAGCGTCGGCGCCGGCAATGCCCTGCTCATCAGCAACGGCTACACGCCCCGCGAGATGTTCGAGCTCTACGAGCGCGAACGCGAGCGGCTCTTCGACGCAGCATTCTGGCAGACGATGTACCAGGACTCTCTCAAAGCCTGGATGTCCATCTTCGGCGGCGATTCCACCGGCTTCGGACAGCTTTTCGGCATGTTCGAGCGAGTGAATGGCAAGATGATCGACACTGCTACCTTCTGGCAGCAGGCGTTGGCCGTTCCCAATGCCATGCAGTGGATGAAGTCACAAAGCTTCATCTCCCTCGAGCGCCTGTGGAAGTCAGTTATCGACAAGGAAGGACTGACTGCCAGCGACGACCTCGAAATCGTCGCGCACTGCATGAAGGACGGCGAGCCGATTTTCTTCAAGGGCACTGAGTACCCGCTCTACAAGGCGGTTGCCGGGTCTGGTTCTCTGCCCGGTGTTTTCGTGCCGGTCGAGCATGACGGTCACCTCCTGGGTGACGGCGCCATGTTCCACTACAACCCTACCGAAGGGTTGAAGGAGCCGTCGATCGTCATCCGTCTCGGGCGTGCCACCGAGTGGCCGTCAGAACCGATGACCTGGCTCGATGCGTACTATCTCTGGCGCGAAATCCACCTGCCGATGATGCCCACCACCCAGGACGTCGATTGCGATAAGCACATCGTCGTCGACATTCCCTGCAGCAATGTCGCGGGTCTAGCATTCGGCGTGAGCAAAACGACGCGTTGCGCCCTCATCGAGGAAGGCTATCGCGTCACTTACGAGACGCTCACGAAAGAGATCGAGAAGGGCCGTATCATCGTTCCCGCGTAGCGCGAGCTGCAAAGGAGCAATAGATATGGTCAAGGGGAAAGTCGCAGTCGTCACCGGCTCGACAAGCGGTATCGGACTCGGTATCGCAACCGCATTGGCTAACAATGGTGCGCACGTCGTCCTCAATGGTTTGGGCGATGAGGGCACCATTGCCAAAGCAAAATCACAAGTAGCAGGCGCAGGTGGTGGCGGCAAGGTCCTCTACCATCCAGCCGATATGACCAAATCTGCCGAGATAGCCGACCTCGTGGACTTCGCCGTTCGCGAGTTGGGCAGCGTCGACATACTGGTGAACAACGCAGGAATTCAGCATACTGCGCGCGTGGAAAACTTTCCGGCGGAGAAATGGGAGGCGATTATCGCCATCAATCTCTCGTCGGCATTTTACGCCACGCGCGCAGCGCTGCCGCATATGCAGAAAAAGCAGTGGGGGCGCATCATCAACATCGCCTCGGTGCATGGGCTTGTTTCCTCGATAGAAAAAGCAGCATACTGCTCCGCTAAACACGGATTAATGGGATTGACGAAAGTGATTGCTCTCGAGAATGCGAAAAAGGGCATCTCATGCAACGCCATCTGTCCCGGTTGGGTCGAAACACCGCTTGTGGTGGCACAGATTGAGAAACGTGCTGCCGATCAAAAGATTCCCATCGACCAAGCCAGGCGTGATCTCCTCTCGGAGAAACAACCCACCGAGGACTTCGTGTCTATCGATCAACTGGCAAGCGCGGTGATTTTTCTCTGCAACGAGGCAGGCATGGCGATGACCGGCGCACCGTTCATTATGGACGGCGGCTGGCAGGCTCGCTAGATAAACCTACGCGATCGTTCGTTTCTTCCCGCTGACCATGCGACTTTTTCGCAGCGGTGATCTTACTATACATCATCGTTTAAAACAAGACAGCCGAATGCACCGATGCCACCACAAGGATGTCGTGTATGCGGCCTCTGCTAGCGTGTGCCAATGATAACCACGCGCGCGTGTTGTGGAAACCACGTATGAGAGGGGACTTATACCTTGCTACCTTAGCATCTACTGCTTATGGTCAAAGCACGTTCTTCATTCCTTCGTTCTACCGGTTCAAAAGCCCCTAGCAATTTCAATTACAGCCTTGCGCCAACAGTTCCTGATTGGAACGGTGCGTGGCCGCTTTGGGCGAAACGACCCGAGAATGCAGAGAGAACGTAACTTCCAATTCACCCTGAAGGGAATCGAGATGACCAAGACTTTCCGCACCGCCGTGTTGGCCGCCGTCGTCGCCACTG
>DATNQY010000254.1:0-39675 GCA_036703785.1 Candidatus Obscuribacterales bacterium | reverse complement strand
TAGGGTGAGCTTTCCTGTCGAGATTCAGTATTATCTGGCGGGCGCCTCGGTGGTCGCCGCGCTGGCGCTTTTAGGCACGCCTAACCAGCACCGGCTGAGGGTGGGCAACGTGCTGCTCATGCTGGTGACGCTGTTTGTCGCCTCCTTCCTTTTGCACGCCTATACGGGCAACAAACTTGGCAAAACCAACGCTTCTGTGGCCGCAGAGCAAAGCGAAATGCAATTGCGCATTGTCGCCATGGCCAGAGCCATTCAGACTACCGGTTTTCACGACCTCGCCGGGGTGCTTGGGGAGTCGGGCGGTACAGGCAAAGGCGGAACTTCCCAGCTCCCAGAGCACAAGAAAACGGATATCGATGTTCAAGTTGAACATAAGGCTGTCAGCGAGGCCGAGGCTGCCCTGCAGAAGGCGATTCAGCAAAATCCGAAAATCGGACTGTATAAAGCGAAGCTGGCTGTGCTTCTGGCTGAATCGAATCCTTCCTCCAATGCCGGCACAATCGCCGATTTGTTGAAACAAGTTGCACAAACTGAAGGCACCGATGAGGCGGCTGCCGCTGTGCGCTCTCTAGGCGCTGTTCTGCAGGGTGCATACGTCGAACACAAAGTGGCGGCCGATGCCGTGCAAGGTGATGCTCGGACCATCGAAAGCGCTATTTCCGCGGGCTGGTACCGCGATCACGCTCTGCAGCAACTGTATAGTGTCGCAGGCAATAAAAGACTGGAAGCTCAGCATCAGTCGGCAGTCGACCACAAGTATTTGAGCGTGGCTGTGAATTTGCTGATGATCATCGTAGTGATCGTGGGCGCGAGCCTGATTGGGCTGGCGACGATTATCGTGCAAGCAGCGCTCAGCTCGAGAGATAAAGTTGCTCTGCCTGATGAAGTCGGACTGAACATGTCCTGGCGCACTATTTATTCGGTGTTCATTGGCTGGTTTGCCATAGAAATTTTGATGAGCATGGCTTATCACTACCTGCAGGGCAGCCTCCCTTCGGCCTCGACGCAAGCTTTCGGTCTGGCTTTATCGACGGCCATCACCTACGTCTTGAGCAACCTCGCCGGCCCGCTGCTGATTTATTTCCTGGCCTGCAAGCCTCAAGGACTCAGCTTCTGGAAGACACTGCACCTGACTTTTCGCACGAGCACAGCCGGCCGTCCAAAGCTCGTGGCTGCAGGCATCCTGGGCTGGTGCTCGGCTGTGCCCCTGGTTCTGACGGCTGCGCTTTTGGCCAACAAGCTATTTGGCGTGCAGGGTTCTGATAATCCTGTGCTCGGACAGATCATGCAAGCTGCCAGCGCTTCCAGCATTCCCGCCACACTCACCTTCTACCTTACGCTCGGGGTGCTGGCGCCATTTTTTGAAGAGATTCTCTTTCGTGGATTCATCTATGCGTCGTTAAAAACGAAAATCGGCTCGTCATGGGCCATAGTGTCCAGTGCCGCTCTGTTTGCACTCATGCATTTTGACCGCGGGGGCGCTTTGATGCTCTTCGTGATTGGCGTGGTGTTGGCCTTCTTATATGAAAGGACACGCAGCCTGGTGCCGTCGATGATCTGCCATGGAATGTGGAACAGTGGCACGTTCACATTCGCATTGTTGCTTTTCGGCTCCTAGTGCAATCCCCAAATTTTGTCGGTAACTGCCATATCCGGGGCGCTTTTGGGCTGGGCGATTCGTCGTCGTCAGAAGCAAATTGTCCGCCGTCTGTTGGAGCGCTCTTGACATTACGCGGTTCGTGGCACAATTGAAATACACGAACCAATTTTAGTTGAGCCCCAAATTAATGAGCGTCCTGGGAGGAGAGCCTTGCTACCAACCGTAGATGCCACCAGGCTGAAGCTCGTCTCCAAGCCCTACAAAAACAGATCGGGTCTGTGGCCCATGATAGTGGCCCTGACCATAGGATTCTCCTTTTCGGTCATATGGTTTGGCGTTGCCACCTGGATGATGTTGCAAAACGGAGCGGAATTCCTGACCTGGGGCATACTGATCGTTCTTTCCACGGTGCTCTACTGCGTTTATCTGGGCATTGCCGCCTACAAAATATACGCTGACTCCAAACGCCAGTATTGCCTTGAGCTTACGGAAAACGAAGCATTCCTTTCGGTGGTCGACAGCTTGCGCGAAAAGAAATCGACGCAAATGGTATTGCTGTGCGATGTGAAATACGGCGAATATTACCCGTATACCGATTCCTCTTGCTTGATATTGCACGCTCCGTATGCCGACATGGAAATTCCCTTGTGGCCGCTCGGAGCACAGGCGCAGGACGCGCTCGATTTCCTCGAGGGCCGCGGCGTGCACATCATCAACGTCCAATCGGACGAGAAGATTCCTGAATAGCCGGCTAAAGGCCGCCGGTACCAAACGGCGTACAATAAGGCATAACCGGCGGCGGAGCCGATGTTTGACCGGGGATCATGCCTACCTATAGTGTCAACGCAATCAATGTAGGCAGCTTCCTTCTGGGTGAATCGGACAAGGTAATAACTGTCTTTACTGCCGAGCGCGGCATCATCCGCGCCGTTGCCAAAGGTGCGCGCAAACCCGGCACCAAGATGTCCGGACGCAGCGATGTGCTTTGCGCCAACAAACTCTTCCTCTCGAGCGGCAAAACATTCGAGATCATCACTCAAGCAGAATGCATCGACACCTTTCCTGAGTTCAGAAAAGATCTCGTGCGCATGAGCTATGCGCTTTACTATGCAGAGCTTACCCAACAACTCGGGCATGGACTGTTCGACGAAAGCCAATGGTATTTCGACTATTTGCTCAGAGGTTTGCAGCTGCAGGCGCGCTGCCGTTTTGATCCGGCATGGCTGTGTCTGGAACACGAGATCGGACTGCTGGACATGCTTGGCTATCGTCCTGAGCTGACATATTGCGTTACCTGCCGCCAGGTGCTTGGTGACTACAATCTCGGCAGTTTCAATTCGGAGCAGGGCGGCATCCTTTGCCAGTCCTGCGGGCTTGCGCAGAGGTGGTCAGTGACCAGAGAATCCGCAGGCGGCACTGCGCATCAGTCGATGGTGAGAGAAACATCATGGCGTGAAGGCAGCCACATCACGCCTCTGGTCTGGAAAAACCTCGTCCTGGCAGCCGACAGGCGGGTTTCCGAAGATCCCGACTGCGGTTCTCTTGTCAAATCTGCGCTGCCGCAATCCATACATGCTGCAAGACGTCTCATCCAGGGCTATATCGAACATCGCATCGGAAGACGCTTGAAAGCGCTTGATTTGTTGGACCAACTGAACGTCCAATAGCCTAAAATATAATCGTGCAACCAAGACTATATTGGCTCCTGCGCCGCGTATAGAAGGAGACGTCCAGTGCCGAATCTGAAACAGACCGACCCGCAAATCTATGAGCTTATTCAGCGCGAGCTGGAAAGGCAGCAGTCCGGGCTGGAACTCATCGCCAGCGAAAACTTCGTCAGCGAGGCGGTGCTCGAAGCGCAGGGCTCGGTGCTTACCAATAAGTATGCCGAGGGACTGCCGCGCAAGCGATATTACGGCGGGTGTGAATTCGTCGACGGGGCTGAGCAACTGGCCATCGATCGCCTCAAGCAATTGTTCGGCGCGCCTCACGCCAACGTCCAGCCGCACAGCGGCGCCCAAGCCAACATGGCCGTTTTCTTTGCCATGCTCCAGCCTGGTGATACCATCCTCGGCATGGCTCTCGATCAAGGCGGTCACCTGACGCACGGCTCGCCCGTTGCCTTTTCCGGCAAGTGGTTCAAAGCCTGCCACTACGGCGTCGACCCGCAAACAGGACGCATCGATTACGAGGAAGTCCTGCGTATCGCCAAAGAGGTGAAGCCGAAGCTGATTATCTGCGGCGCCAGCAACTATCCGCGCATCATCGATTTTGAGAAGTTCCGCAAGATTGCTGATCAGGTCGGCGCCTACCTCATGGCCGACATTGCGCACATTGCCGGATTGATTGTGGCCGGCTTGCACCCGAATCCATTTCCCCACGCGCACTTCGTGACCAGCACCACGCACAAGACTTTGCGTGGACCGCGAGGCGGCGTCACCATGTGCCTGGAGGAATTCGCCACTCAAATAGACAAAGCCGTGTTTCCGGGACTGCAAGGCGGCCCACTGGAGCACGTGATCGCGGCCAAAGCGGTGGCGTTCCAAGAAGCCCTTCAGCCCGAATTTAAGACCTATCAGAAACATATTGTCGAAAATGCCAAAGCGCTTGCGCAAACGCTCATCGATGAAGGACTAGCCATCGTATCTGGTGGCACAGACAATCATTTGATGACGGTAGATCTACGCCCCATTTCCGACATGACCGGCAAGAAAGCCCAGGATATCCTGGAGCAAGTGCACATTACCGTCAATAAGAACGCCATTCCCAACGACCCGCAAAAACCAATGGTAACCAGCGGCATTCGCATCGGCACGCCGGCTGTCACCAGCCGCGGACTGCGCGTGGATGACATGAAAATCGTCGGACAGTGCATCGCTGAAAAACTGAAGCAGCCTGAAGATCAAGCTGTGCAAGAACGAGTGCTCAAGAAAGTCTCCGAACTGTGCAAGAAATACCCACTCTACGCAGATAGGTTAGTAGCCGCCAAGTGACCGAAGCCGCAGCCAAAAAACCGCGCCCCACTACTTTGGCCATCAGGATATTCCAGGTGCTGCTTTTGGGGTTGGGCATTGGCTGGGCATTTACACTTTCGGGCGAGCACCTCGATCAGATGCAAGTGCCCGGATTCCTGATTTCGCTCGCCATTAGCTGGTGGTTGACGCCCGAGATACGAGCTCGAGCGATGAAGCTCGGATTGGTCGATAAAACCGCCGATGAGGGTGGCGAACAAAGAAAAATTCACAAGAAGGCCGTTCCCCGTTTGGGCGGGGTGGCCATCTATATCAGCATTGTCGTCACCCTGGTCACCACCATGGCTATAGGTGGTCGCTTTCCAAAAGAGGGCGGATTTGCCGGTATCGCCGCCGGTGGCACGTTGATTTTCGTTCTCGGCTTGATGGATGATCTCGACGGTGTGCCGGCAAAAAACAAGCTGGTTGTGCAAATTCTGGCGGCGATGGCTGCTTATTCCCTGGGCGTGAGAATCGAGAAGAATTTGCCTATACCGTTCGAAGTTCACCTGCCATTCATCAATATCCCGTACATCATTCGGCTTGGACAGTTCGCATTGCCGCTGACTGTCGTCTGGCTGGTGGGCATCACCAACGCCGTCAATTTGATCGATGGCATGGACGGACTGGCGGCCGGCGTTTCTGCGATCGCTGCGGTGACTATCTGGGCCGTGGCTATGGCCAACACGCCATTGCATACACACCCGGCTCCTTATCCGGCATTGACGGCGGCCATTTTTGCCGGTGCGTTGTTAGGGTTCTTGCGCTGGAATTTCAATCCGGCGCGAATCTTTCTTGGTGATTCCGGCGCCTATCTGACGGGATTCGTTCTTGGTTGCATAGCGATCACCGGTGTCATGAAGGTGACCACCGTCGTTACCGTCGGATTGCCTCTGGTCATCTTGTTCTTTCCGCTGGTGGACACCTCATGGGCGGTAGTTCGCCGCCTGGCAAAACGGCAATCAATTTTCAGTCCGGACGCGCAGCACATCCATCACAGGCTTTTGCAAACCGGCATGTCCCAGAAGAGCGTTGCCTATGTCATCTATGCAATATCGGGCATTTTAGGACTTTTCGCCACGGCGGCGGTCGGTCAGGCAGCGCTCGTGCTCTATATCGAAATCATGGCTTGCGTGCTCGTCATGGCTTTGTTCTTTGCGGAAGTTCTCAATCGCCATCGCCAACGTCCTGGTGGATCCGCACCGCCTGACGAGCCGACTCTTGCTGAGCCCGCTGACGTGCCCAGCATTCAAGTGCCTGGTGATAAGTAGCCTGGCAAAGTCGAATGGCTGTCGATGGATGTTTCTGCGCGCATTGCCCTTGCTTTCGGGCTCGAACAAGACTCGACTCTTAAGACTTAAGCGCTTCGGCCGCAGCGGTCAAACGTTGAGCATTTTTCGATTCATTCAAACGATGGAATACTTCGGCGTAATTGAGAAGCGTTTGTTGCCAGAATTTTTTCTCTTGTTTGTCGGCGAGAGATTTTGATTTCTGCACGAACAAGTCGGTGGCCGCCGAATATTTCTTTTCCATGATCAGCAAGCTGCCGATCATCTGATTGTCCCAGAGCACCTGTGCCCAGCCGACGCTTGATTTCGGACGATTCTTTTGGCGGATGTCGATTGCCTCGGTAAAATACGCAATCGCTTTGTCGACTGCGCCGGGGTCGCGATAGAGCATGCCAAGTGTTTCATATCTGCCTGCCATGTCGATGGGCGAAGCACCGCGCTCTTTTGCTACCTTGAGCGCTTTTTCGTAAATAGGGATTGCCTTGTCGGTAGAGCGATCCATTACGTAGAGGTGAGCGAGTTCATCCAGTGCTTCCAATTGCATGGGACGCCGTGCCTGGATGTTCTTTTGAAAAATCCCCATCGCTTGCGCACTGTACGTCTGGTAGTTCTTTTGGTCAGCCTCGAGGTGATACGTGGTGGCAATCAAGCCGAGCGTGTAGGCGACGTGATTGTCGTCTGCCGCAAGCTGCTTGCGTTGGATTTCCAATGCGCGCAAAAGTGCTTTTCTTGCTTCAGGGACTCGATGCTGCATCAAATGCACCTTGGCCAGCTCGTCTAAGGTGAAGGAGACGATCAGGCTGGAGGCTCCCTGTGTCGTCTCTTGTTGCTTGAGGGTGGCCAGTAGTTGGTTTTCAGATTGCTTGCATTCGCAAGGCTTGCCCGGAATTGCCGGCGCCACGGCTGTGGTCTTGGTGTCGGCGGCCTGCAGATTCGCGGTGGCGCATAAGATTAAAAAGAAAGCCGCAGCCAGCGACGATCCCCAAAACCTTGTGTAGTACTGAATTGTTCGATTTAATCTGCCAGTGCCGGTTGTCATTTTGTTCTTGATTAATCGCATCTAATGGGTTAACTTAGGTTAAGGAAGATACTGTTGGTAACCGCCCCACGTCGTCAAACTTCTCACAGGCTCGTCAAGCTTGATGGTATTGCCATGCCAAACTTGAAATCTCGCCGCTGCGACGGCGAATTCATCGCTGAGTTGCCAGGCGTTTTGCTGGTGCTGTTCATTTTACTAATGGTACCGATGATTCAGTTGGCGTCCATAACCTATCGAGCATACCTTGTGCGAACGGCTGCGCTGGAAGCTGTGCATCGCGCCGGACGAGCTCAGTCGTTTATCGCCGATCTGCCGGGATTGCCGGGCGACCCGCCGAATCTGTCAGCTCAGAGCATCTTCGCAAAATACATTAACGCCTCCATCGACAACAAAGTGCTGGCCAATGGGCAGTTGAACGCGCCGAGTCCTGCTTTGTGCTGTCTGGCGCAACCGATGCTGGGAGGCGATCCGACTGTCTTCACCGCGCCACTTCCGACGAGCATGATCGATCCTTCTAAATACGAATACTTTTTCGAATTGCGCGGTAGTGCATTAGTATCACCGCTGTTACCCTTCACGAGCAACCTGTTTCCCGTCATTCCTGGTGTCACTGGGCCGATGGATATAAGCGTAAGTTGCAGACAACGCGTAGAAAATCCTTCCGGATTAGCATATTGAGGCCATGGCGACGATGATCGCAACACAAACTGTAAGACGAGCAAACGGTGCCACCATGATCCTGCTGGTGGCACTGATTGGATTACTCGTCATTCCGATTATCGGCATATTCGTTTTTGAATGTAATCGGTTTCAAGAGTTGCAACGACAACTGGAAAAAATTGTGGACGCCACCGCTTTATGCGGCGGTCGTCGCTTGACGGAAGCCGATGTCAGCGGTGCCAGCGGCGACATCAACCTGGTGACGCAGTACAGGCATTGGCAAGCGATGAATACCGCCTACGCGTTTATTACCTCGCAAGAATCCGCGCAGCCGCTGCATGAGATCAATTCCATTCCACTCAATCCCAACCAGGGAACGCCGGGCTATCTACAACCTTGGTTCGAGACTACCGACCCGCCCAGCCCGGTGGGGCCCAACACCGGCGTCGTTCAGATCATCCCGTGCGACCCGAGCAATCATTATCAACCAGTGGTGCCGGGCACAAGAAACGGTCGGGCGCTGCTGGTGAAAGCGAAATACAATATCGTGCCGGCTTTCGGCAAGTTTCTCGGCATTGGATATGTGCCGATCTTCACTTCATCGGGCGCCAGCTATCCGAATGTTGATGTGCTCGTTTGTCTCGATATGTCGGGCTCTATGGACGATTGTACTCGCATGACCCTTGTCAGTGAAACCGTCCAGATGGCGCCGTCGGGACTGACTAATTTGATGACGCTTGGACCACCGCCGCCGTATCCGGATTACACGGCCTGCGCCTATAATCCGGCGGCCGGCATGTGCGCCACTACTCAATTGGCGTGCGAGCAGCCAATCTACAATACGTACTATCCGCTTTATGACGCTTGGGCCGCGAGTTTCGTTAAAAACCGGGACCATGGGTTGATGCTCGCCTACTTACCGGTGGCGCAGGGCAGATTGCGAGACATCGTCAAGGATGCCGGTGCTGTGATTACGGACGCCGGTACGCAAATCAATGTTTGCCCGCTGACGCACAGGTATTACTTGCAAGGAGCATATGCATCCAATAACACGTACAACTGGTTGAACGGTGCCAATACGACGCTCACCGCGGAGGTGGCACCGCCAACCGGCGACGCTTGCGGCGCCGCCACCCAGACACTGGGATCGTCGCCGGCCGTCGCGGGCGGTGGCGCTCTTACCGTTTCGGCTTCCAATAGCGGTGCCACTTGTACGGGCAATTTTTGGAACTGGAACCCGACCACCAATACCTATACATACAATGGCACCACCGGCAGTGGCGGTAAGCCGAAGTTCGGCATGCAGTATCCGGGCTTCGATCTGTTTATAGCCAATTTGGGACCAGTCTGCAACTCCAATGCGCCGCAGCCGAAATTCGGACCCCTGGTGGCGCCTGCATTCACTGCCAATCCCGGCGATATGTCCGGCAACCCGGCACCGTTTACGTATACCGACAACGGCAACAGTTTTTTGTTCGATCGACTAGCTACCATCGTCGAGGCTTCCGAGGGCAATCTTGAAACCGCCAGCGGCATGCAAAACAAGATAAATAACATTGAAAAGGCTATTTTCGGTACCGTAAGCGGAACCATGTATACCAATACCATTACGGCAATCGGCGGACCTCTACCGTCGGGGGCAGGCTACCAGCAGGCTTACCGAGATGCCGCCCGTGAAGTGATGCAACCTTACGCTACCGCCGTCTCGGCCACGCAAAACTTTATGGATTCATTAGCCGGCTCGGGCAAAAACGTCAGGGTCGGGTTTGTGTCGTTCGAGAGTTATACGGAGAGTTCTGTGCCTTCCGGAGCGCAACCATTGCCTACTCCTAACACGTATCAGGAAGCAATGGTGCCCGACACGCCGCCTGCCGGCGTCAGCCCCGAGCCGTCCGAGCCGATCATCTCCGTCGGTCTGACCGACACTACCAACACCGCCGCCATGGCACAACTGTACAAGGAGCTGCACAGGACGACACCTCTCGATACAACCAACATGGGACAGGCGCTAACCGATGCATATAACATTTTGCAAGCCGGTGCCGTCAATCGCCCTGGACAGAAGGTGATTGTGATGATTACCGACGGGATCAACTCGGCACCGGCAGGAGCCCCAGATCCGATTACTGTCGTGAAAGGCTGGACCAACACTAACATTCCGGTTTACTGCATCGGTCTGAATCAACTTTCGACACCGGCCTTTATCGGTGAGATGCAAAAGGAACTTGGTGACGGTAACAACGGCACCGGGCAAGGTGTCTCGTATTGGTCCGGCAATGGCGCCGAATATTATCAGGCGCCTAATCCGCTGGCCCTGACAAAAGCGCTCGATTCAATCGGTCGTCGCATCATGACGCTGACGCAATAGGATGAGGTGACTGTGAAAAATAATCGCGGCAGTGCTCTCATAGAATTTTGCGCAACAGCCGTCATCATCGTGCTGATGGCCATGTTTTGTTTCGATGCCGGCATCATGATCTACGCCGGTAATATTCTCGACGAGGCTGCGCGCGACGCTGCCCGATGCGCGGCGATGACGAAAAATGCGGAAATGGCTACTTCTGCCGCCAACTCTGCTTTGTCGCGCCACCAAATCAGCGTGCCGTTTGTCGGACAATTGACTCTCACCGGTCCGGTGCAGTATGTCACCAATTTTAGTGCCCCTTACGATTCGATATCAGACCCCAATGGCGGACCAGCCGTGATCGCGCCGGTGCCATACGTCCAAGTAAATGCCTCGGTAACCGCCAAAATGCCGGCGCCGATATTCATTTTCGGAGGTCAATTCGCAACTGACGGCATAGTTTTCAATGACATCGCCACGTTTCCGTTGCTGGCTGAGCCTGATACCTTGCCACTGGGTAACTTTGACGGTGAGTTGCCGGTTTGGCCTCTGCAGCCGGTGATCGCCAACAACTACTATCCATGCATCAACCCGAAAGCGTGCCCACCAACAGGCATACCATGCGTGCTGCCACCACCGGCTCCGGTGATACCAGCACCGCCGGCGCCCGCAATACCGGTGCCGCCGCAACCGACTGCGCCTCCAGGCTAGCGCGCGGAAGCAAGCAACCTCTGCAAAACGTCTTTCTCGGCTGCCGTGGGATTCAAGTTCAAACCCTCCATGCACAAGCTGCGCGCTTCATCGGCGTGCCCGAGAGAAATCATCGTTTGAATGGCGTATATGCGCAGCATTACGAAGCGCGGGTATTTTGCCAGCGCCTGTCTGAGGATCTCCAATGCTTCGGTGGGTTTGCCACAGGCGACAAGCCTTTTAGCCAGGTCCAGCTGCTTTTGCATGTTGACGAGATCGTCGCGACCGTAAGCCTTGCCTGCATGGTCGTTATCGCCGCCGTCAGTTTGCTGTCCGCTCACTTGTCCTTTGGGCAGCAGGAAAGCCTCTTGCGGTCTTTCCTCATCGAACACCTCGACGGCCGCAGTATGCAGCGCCGTTCTGGCACTGGTTTCGTCCTGTCGTTCGCTATAGCCGCGTTGCGCCCAGAAAAACAGAGCGCAGCCGAAAACTCCCAGACATATTGCCACCGCTATTGCCAGTGCCGTCGTTTGGGGCGTGAGCTTGGCTCTCCGAACCAGTCTGGCGACTACTTGTTTCTCTGAATCGAACGTACCCCGCAGCTCCCTGCTGAGGCGCTCTTCTTGCGCGAGCGCTCTCAAACGTTCCTCTTCCGAAACCAGCTTCTGCTCGGCCTGGTTGAGCGGGCGCCTATCGCTCTCGAGAATCTCAACGCCTTCAAAGGGCTGCGGATTGGCTTCACGCTTTTCGCCCCTCATCGGCGCATAATCTTCGGCTGCAAATCCTGGCGAGTGCCGGCCGTCGGCATTGGTCAGTATTGCTTGGATGCGATTGACTACGTCATCGGACTCGCTGATCACTTGATTGGCCGTTTTGGCTTTCCGGTTGCGTCCTGAGGATGCGGCAGTCGGCATGATTGTGTGCAAGAGAACGCTGATCTTGCCCCTCTGGTCAGAGGGAGGTGATTGATGCAGGCTCATGCTGAACGAGGCGTTTTTTACTTCCAGCATGTCGAGCAAGGCGTCGTGGCCATAACGTTCGCCCGGCTGGCAACGCACCCAGAGCACGCGGTCGTTCGAAAGCCAGATTTCGCCGGCAGCGCCTTCGGAGCGCATATAAATGCGCACAACGTCGCGTTTGCTTCCCGCCGTCAGGTCGAAGGCTTCTCTGAGATCTTTTGCTGAAAGCGGCAGCTCTTCCACGAAACGGTTTCCCGAGACCACCATTCCGTAACTATTTGCCACGAAACAGGGCCAATTGAAGCTAGTTTATTCCGGCAGACCCTGGGAATCATAGAGTTAAGCATGAGGTAGGAAAAGATAGTGCCGTCGGTTCCGCCATCACCAAAAGAGGCAGCAGACGAGCCCTTAAGGGCTCCCAGACGCAAGGGCGGGCTTTCAGGCGATCCCTCAAGCGAACAGCTCAAGCGTCTGGACATGGAGCACCTCAAGCAGACTCGAGCGTTCGATGAGGGCACTCCCACCGCCAGCGTGGACATCCTGCCCACCATCCTGCCTGCCATGCTGACGCCTTCCGTGCGCTCCTGGTCGAACCGCAAGATAGCCGCAGCATGCCTGGTTGCCCTGGTTGTGGTTGTCGCCGTCGGACAGCGGCTCAGCGTGGAGATTAAAAGTGATTTTTTGTTGCGGCAATGCCGGCAAGCGCTCAAGCAAGGCAATGCCGGCGCTGTTGTCGTGCAGTGCAACGACGCCTTAAAAATCAAGGCCGACAACGAGAGAGCTTACTTCTATCGTGGACTGGCCAAATTGAGACTCAACGACGCCAAAAGCGCAGTTGCCGATCTGCGAGCGGCGTCGGCTCTGGGCATGCCACCGCCGGCGGTGACAGAGGCACTGGCCGCGGCCTCTCTGGCTGCCGGCGATTATGTGAATTCCGCTCGCTATTGCCAACAGTTGTTTGATTCCGGTAAACCCACTGACGACGCTTATCTTACCCGCGGTTTGAGTTTGTTGAACATGCACAAAATTGACGACGCGGCTGCCGACCTCGATGTGGCCCGCCGCTCCGACAATCCGTCGGTAAAAGCGCGCGCCTTGTTCGGCAAGGCGTGCGTCGAGGTTGCGCAGAAGAACTATACCGAGGCAATTAACCACCTCGATGAATCGCTCAGAGAAGAGCCGTCCCAGGCGGCCCTGATTCGGCGTGCTGATACTTTGCGAGATATGGGCAAGTTTGACGATGCCATCGCCGACTATACTAAGGCCGTCCATGTCGATAAATCGTCTGCCGAGCTGTATCTGTCGCGCGGCATTTGCGAAGCGGCCTTCAAGAGAGAAAAGCAAGCGCTTGCTGATTTCGATGAGGCGCTGAAGTTGAAACCGGCATTTGTGGAAGCGCTGAGCAGACGCGGGCGAGAATATCTGGCATTGGGCAGGTATTCGCAGGCAATCGGTGATTTACAATTGGCGCTGAAACTCAATCCTAACGCAGACATCGCTCGTTCAACGCTCGACCTGGCCACGTATTGCGCGGCCAAGTGGCCCGAAAAACACCGAAATCCGTAGATAATTTTGATTTGGAAGGGATAATCAATGCAGTTTGGAAATAAGCCAGGGAGCGGTTTTTTGCCGAAATTTGTTGCAGCCATAGCTGCAACGACGGTGGCCATCATCTCCGCTGCTTGTAGCTGTGCCGCCTTTGCCGCCGCCGATGGTGCCGAAGGTGAAAAGATTGGTGTGACTGATTCTGAAATTGTGATTGGTACGGGGCTGCCCTTTACCGGCAAACTCGGCTGGCGCGGTCCGGCCATTAGCCACGCTGTATCGGCACTTTTCAACGACGTCAATGAGCATGGCGGCGTCAACGGACGCAAACTAAAGTTGGTTACTTGCGATGATGGATATGAACCGGAGAAAGCGGTGGCGTGTTTCAACACTACGCTCAAAGACAAGGTTTTCGCGGCCGGCTTTTTCACGGGCTCTCCGACCAATGCGAAATATGTGCGCATGGCCGACGCAAACAAAATGCCGGTGTTCGGTTTTCTTGTCGGCACGCCGATTATCTACGAGTACAGCCGCCTGCGTTTTACTTTGCGCCCATCCTACGCGCAAGAGATCGAGCGGCACGTCGCTTATTTGTGGAACACACACCATCTAAGACGTTTCGGCATCGTGTATCAAAGCGACGCATTCGGTGCCGGTGTTCGCACCGGCACCGTTACCGCGCTCAAACAATTGAACTCCGCCCCGATTTCCGAAGCGTCTTATTCGCGCGATCAAAACGATGTGACAAGCGCGCTCACCGAGCTAATGAAAACCAAGCCTGAAGTCGTGATTATGGGCACATCCTCCGGAGAGGTGAAGGCGTGTGTAGAATTTCGCAACTCTGAAAATTGGCGGCCGGTTTTTCTCTTCCTCTCATCGCAGGACGACGCTGTGATCAAATGCGGAAAAATGGCCAGCGGATGTCTGGTCTCGCAAGTGCTTCCCGAACTCGACGAGAGCCTGCCGGCAGCCGTCAAATACCAGAAGCTTTTGAAGAAATACTATCCTACCGACGAGCCGAAGGTGGCCGGCTTCGAGGCGTTTGTCAACGCCGAAGCAATGGTGGAAGCGCTCAAACGTGGCGGAAAAGATCTGACACGCAGCAGTTTCGTTCAGGCCGCCGAGGGCATGCACAATTTGGACATCGGGTTGGGTGCCAACTACTTGGTGCACTTCAGTCCCGGCAGTCATGTGGGTTGGTCCGGCAGTGCCATTTATTTGAGTGAAGTCATCGACGGCAAATTAGCCAAAGCCACCGACGCTAAAATTGCCGATGCAGCAAAACAAGCCATCTCTGCAGCCAAATGAAAAAGAAAACGACCCACAGCACGGTTGTGGGTCTGAGTTCTTATAGAGCAGTCAAAGAGTGATGACACAATACACGAGCAAGCAACTTTCAAACGGCGCTGGCGGCGACCAATGGCGTCACCAAAACGAGCTTGGTGGCTGGAGCGCAAGCGCCCAGCCACACAAGCTTGTTAATGCGTACGTTTGCCCCGTGCTTGCCCGCCTTTGCGACCAGCCTCACGGGCTTCCTCTGATGTGAACTCGTGCGCCGTGCCTTTGGCATGCGCAGCTTTACCGCCTTTGCTGGCGATTTCGCGCTGCTTAGCTGCATCCATGGATGCGAATCCGCGGCCGCGACCTTTGGTTTGGCGGGGGGCTTCTTGACCTTGCCCTTGTTCATTTACTTGCTGTGAGCCTTCATTTCCGCCGCCGACCTGGTCGCTTGCTCGGTTTTCTCTATCTAGCATTGTCGTACCCTCCAGTTTCCGTGGAGCTTCAGACTGCAGATTAGGTGCTGTCCATCAATCATGAAGTCATCCGACCATCTCTTCGGCTTTCCCGACGAACGATAGATAGTCGAGTTCCAAAACCGGCGCGGATTTCTGTGCGATCGGCGCCTATGACATAGCAATTGCTCAGCTTGAATGCCGCTCGCCGATATTTAATGATCCGCGCGCGAGCTTTGGCTTAACGAAACCGGCAACAATGGCTGAGCCTGGAAGTTGCAGCATCTCGCCACCGAAAAGATTAGGGGTTGCCGGGCGGAATCAGGGAATTTAATATTCTTCCCAATCCTCATATGTTGTTTCTTCCGGCTGTGGACGCTTTTGCATTTGCTCGTCTTGCTGCTGCTGCTTTTTGCGCAATGCCGCGATTGCATCTTCATCTGCCAGACGCTTCTCGTCGAGCTTTTTCTTCATTTGTAGGTCCATAAATCGGCGCTCGAGCTCAGCTTTCTTGCGGCGGTTCTCCATTTCTTCTTTCTGCCGCTTTTCGGCCGCAAGCTTTTGTCTCTCGGCTTCGGCTTTTGCTTCGCGACGCTTGCGCGCATTCTCAACGAACTTGGACATAGGACCTCCGCTAAGCGTATGTGCCTAGCATAATCCGACTGCGCCGTAAGCGCAATATTCGTCGACCACAGCCATGTAGCGGCGGGCGGGAGCCCGCTTTTCTATTCTTCCCAGACCGATTTCTTTTGCTTCTTCGCGACGCCGGTTTTGCGCGCGGCCTTTTCCACTTCCGCAGCCACGTTTTCCGCGACTTTGGGATTGAAGACGCCAGGAACGATATAGTCTTCGTTCAGCTCCTCAGGGGCAATTACATTGGCGATGGCGTATGCGGCGGCCAACTTCATCTCTTCGTTGATGTCGGTGGCATGGCAATCGAGGGCACCACGGAATATGCCTGGGAAACACAGGACGTTGTTGATCTGGTTTGGATAGTCGGAACGTCCCGTAGCCATGATGCGCACATACGGGGCAGCCTCCTCCGGCATGATTTCCGGAACCGGATTCGCCATAGCGAAGACGATGGCGTCCTTATTCATCTTGCTGAGATCTTGCGCCTTAATGGTGCCGGGGCCGGACAAGCCGAGAAAGAGGTCTGCGCCTTCCAAAGCCTGAGTCACCGAGCCCTTGAACCCTGAGGGGTTGGTGTTGGCGGCAAACCATTCCTTCATGTAGTTCATGCCTTCGCTGCGGCCCTTATAGATGGCGCCTGTGCGATCGAAGCCGATGATGTTTTTGGCACCGGCGTGCATGATGATCTTCGAGCAGGCGACACCGGCTGCGCCGACGCCGGAGACGACGATCTTCAGATCTTCAATTTTCTTTTTGACAATTTTCAGTGAATTGATCAGTGCCGCCAGCACCACCACGGCGGTGCCATGCTGGTCGTCGTGGAACACCGGGATATCCAGCTCTTTTTTGAGTCTATCTTCGATTTCGAAGCAACGAGGAGCCGAGATATCCTCCAGGTTGATGCCACCAAATACGGGGGCAATCGCTTTCACGGCCTTGATGATTTCCTCAGTATCCTGAGTATCCAGCGCAATCGGAAATGCGTCTACTTTGCCGAACTCTTTGAACAGCATCGCCTTACCTTCCATCACCGGCAAGGACGCTTCCGGACCGATGTTGCCCAGTCCAAGCACGGCTGTTCCGTCGGTGACGACGGCCACTGTGTTGCGTTTGATCGTCAATTTGTATGCGTTTTCTTTGTCGTTGGCAATAGCCATGCAGACGCGCGCCACGCCAGGCGTGTACGCCATCGACAGGTCGTCGCGAGTGGCCAGCGGCACTTTGTTGGTGACGCGGATTTTGCCGCCCAAATGCATAAGAAATGTACGGTCGGAAACGTGGACGACTTCCACATTGTCGAGTTGCTTGAGAGCCGCTTTGATATTCTCGCCGTGCGCCTCGTCTCGAACGTTGACCGTGACGTCGCGGATGATAAAGCCTTTCTCGAAGCCTGCGATGTCAATGGCGCCGATGTCGCCGCCTTCTTCGCCGATGAGCGATGTGATCTTGCCTAGGCTGCCGGGCACGTTTTTGATTTTCAGACGTAAAGTAATACAATAAGCGGCGCTCGGCTTCACGAGGCTTTTCTCCGTTTTGGATTCGGACGCTGGCGGTGTTTTTGTGGTCGACATCTTGACGTTCCCATTAGCGATGTAAACTTGCTTTTCGTTGTGCGAGCAGACGCATTCATTGATCCAATGATCCATTGATTCATTGCGTGACGATCGCAAATAAAAAGCATAGCCTGGATCGCAGTCCGTCTGGGAACCGGTAAGTTTTATTTCCTCTTTCTTTTGCGGTGTACACTAAGTGCCCTGACTGATCATCTGCGGAGGTGGATTATGACAACTGAAAAACGTGGCACTGAAGTATTTGGCAACTTTGAGGTCTCCGAGGGGCGCTTGAAGACTCGACGCGAAGTGTTGCTGATGGGCGCTCTGGCTGCCGGTGGTGCCGTGATGTCCAGCGCCGCCCAGGCTGCCCCATCCGTGCCGCAATCGGCCGTTTCGGTGGCCGCTTTCCGTCCGTCTCAACCGGTGCTGGCCAAAGACTTCAATCATCTCGTCAGCAAGCCCATGGAAGGTTTGTCGCCCAAGCAGATAGAACCGCACCTAAAGCTTTATCAGGGATATGTTGCGAAGACCAATGAGATTCACAATGCGTTGAACACGGTGGATCTGACGACGCCGGCTCCCAATGCCACTTATCATCCGCTGCGCGAATTGCTGATGGAGCAGAGCTATGCGCTCAACGGCGTCGTCTATCACGAGCTCTATTTCGGCAACCTCGGCGGTGCAGGCGGCATGCCCACAGGCGACCTGGCAAACGCCATTGATGCCAGCTTCGGCAGCATGGGCAAGTTTATGGATTTCTTCAAGGCTTCCGGCAAGTGCATGCGCGGCTGGGTGATCGTCGGCTGGAACGAGCGCGACGGGCAGCTGCGCGCTTATGGACTGGATTTGCACAACATGTGGGTGCCGGCGAAAGTGGTACCGGTGGTGGTGCTGGACGTCTACGAGCACGCCTACATGATCGATTATGGTATCAATCGCGGTGCCTATCTCGACGCTTTCTTGAAAAACGTCGATTGGAACGTCTGCAATCGCCGTCTGGAAATGGCCATGAAGCTCGGGCACGCAGGACCAGAGGCTACGGCGTAGGCTCAGCGACTGCCTTCACGGCGGCGCGAATACGAGCGGTGATCCATATGAGGATGCCGAAGGACAGCGTCGCGCAGGCGTAGGAAATAAGTTCCAGGCGCATCTTCCAGGCTGGATCGCCTGTGAACTGCCAGGCGATTGCGCTCGAACCGAGCAGCCAAAGAATGCCCGGAGTAGCCAGCGCGATACCCACCAAACCCGCTGCCATAAGAGAACGGTGTCGGCCTATGCTCTGGTGGCGGTCTTCCAAAAATGCGCGCACGTTGACGAAGATTTTTTCCTGACAGCAAACGGCGGCGCCGCAAGCGATCGCCACCGCCAGCAACGTGCCATATTGCTCCATCAGATTGACGGCGCTGTTGATTACGGGCAGCGAACTCGGCATAACTTCGCCAACGAGATCCGAACAGGCGTTAAGCATGCGCAGCAACTGTTCGCACAAAAGTGAGGACAGCCAGGCGGCCAGTGGCCCGCCGATGACGTTCAAGATGACCGCTGGCAGCGGTTTTACAGCAAACCGGCCCTCTGTATGGAACCGCAGTACCCGGTGGATTTGCCAGATGCTCAGCAGCCAAAATGCATAAAGACCGCTAAGCAACTCCAGTCCGAACGCCGGCATGTTTGGAACCTGCAGCCGAAGAAGCAGAATGCAAATGCCGGTGCCGATCGCCGGGATGCTGAAAACCACAGGCGGCAACGTCGTCGGCCAGCCTTGTGTATGTTTAGTTGCTCCAGGATCATTGACGGGACTGCGCATACGAGCGGGTTTTCGCGAATCGGACTAATGACTCTACCTTACCGCGATTCGCAAAATCCGGCTAGGGGTGCGGATTTTGGCGTACGCTCAGACCCGGCGATCGTGCGTTGATCACTAAAAAGGGCGGCTGGGAGCCGCCCTTCATGTGTGCCAGGGAAAAAAGGCACTATTTTTCGATTTGGAAAGTGAGCTCGACCTTGTTGGCTGGTGCGTCCGAGAAAGAGGCTTTGGCTGCCTGCTCGCCTACCGCCGCTTGGCGGGCCTCGGGCCTGGCTGTCACCGTTACTGCTCGATCGCTTGTGCGGCCGGCGGCCGGCTGGAAGTACTCACGCGACTCTTGGAGCAGGTGGTGGTATTGAGCCCGTGTCATCTTGGTCGAGCGAAATGGCGTATTTTGCACCGGTGCCATTGCCGTGAGCAGACCGGGCATCTTCTCGGATGATGGATAGGCGTAAATGAAGATTTGCTCCACTCCTTTGCCGTCGATATCGAGCGTGTACTGGCTGTTATCGCCTCCGACCTGGATGGTTTGTCCAGCAGTCAACGCACCGTTAGGCTCGAAACTATTGGGCCACAACTGCGTGATTGTGCCTGCATTGTCGTAATCGAAAACGAGCACGTTGCAGTCTTGCCAGGCCTTGAGATTGACCACCATGTGGTCGCCACTTCTGTATTTAGGAACAGTGCCCGGGCGATCGAGCGAGGCGCTGATCACCGCAGTGCTGCCGTTCGAGATGACCTGGTGAGCAACTGCCACCATGTTGTCTGTTTCTTTCACCTGATGTTTGTAGATTGCTACTTCGCTTTTGCCGCCGGCTTTGGGGGACGGGCTATGTGCTATCGCAGGTTGCTTGCCGTTGGCGTGCGCTGCTTGAGCCTTGTGATGTTCGACCACTGTGGAGTGGCTGAGCGGTGTTGCCCCGTGTGATTCGGTTTTGAGCGCTTCGAATAACCGATCGAGGCGAATGCCTCGATTGCCGTCGTCCGCTCGTTTAGAAGATGCGGAGCCGACGGGCGGTTTTTTCGATCCCAGCGATTCCATTTGCAATATTTGTTCGGTGGTTAACTGACGCGTAGGAGCGGTGGAAGCCTTGCCTTCGTCGAATTTTTCCCCCGCGCTTGAGGCAGGCTTGCTTGCCGCGTCGGCGGCGAGCGTAATTTGTGGGACGCATACCGCCAACAGCGACAGGCTGCCTAGCAATGCGAACAACTTAGTGCCTTTCATGATTTCTTCCTCTTGGTGAGTGCGCTGAGATTCCTTGCGTCACAGGTACCTAACAGGCGCGCCGAAAAAATTAGGCGGACTGCAAAAAAATTATTTCTTTTCCTCGATTGCCTGGACTGTGAACTTGTGAAATGCCACTGCGCCCGGGTTTTCGGTTTGAAACTTGTTGATTCGGGCTTCCAATTCGGACGGTTTCAGTAAAATGTGCACAGTTGAAGGATTCACGGTCGGATTCATAAACTCCAATGCCCATTGCTTAGAAGCGGGATCGTTGGCGGCTGCCACCACGGTCCAAAATTGGATTGGATTGTCAGTGGCGGCGATGGTTTGCCGATTCCCGGTGTCCGGTTGGAATCCATCGAGTGTAAGTGAATCACCTTTTTTGAGCAGCGCGGCTCGTTCGGTGGGCAGCATTTTCACGATCACGGCTTTTCCATCAGTCATAAATACGAATGGGTAGCAGTCGCTATTGGCATCGATCGTCATTTCGATCGACTCACCCTTCTTGAAGGCATCCGGTGGCTTGTTGAACCAGATTTTGACCGGACTCAGCGCCGGTTGTGCAAACTGGACGACCGGTTCTTGCGGCGAAGGTGTTGGTTTTACGGCGGTGACAATGCCAAATCCAACCCCGATCGACAGGATGAACGCAAGCCACACAGGCAGCCAGCCGCCTTGTCGAGAAATATACGATTGCCGTGTTTGCTGCAGACCAAGATCCTTGATGGCATCGATCCACAGTCCCAGGCGAATCGAAGTGGTCGGCAGGTTCAAACCGGGAAGCGAGGCCGTATCTCCGCAGTGCATGGCTACCACCACGCGACCGTCGGTGAGCGGCGCGCCCGAATCTCCAGGCGCCAGCGCAACGTCGTGCAGGAGATGGAAGTTGTCGTGTTTGCGCAAATAACCCAGGAATCGCCCGTCTTGCGGTAAGGGCTGCAACGCGGAGCTGTATTGGCTTAAGTGCGCCGGATAACGAATTGTCCACAGCCGCTCGTTGACATTCAGCTCTTGCTCCCAGGTGAATGGCAAAGGCAGTGCCAACGAATCAGGCGGCGTCAACTGGACGGTAACCACTGCCGCATCAAATTTCACCATGCCGTCCGGCTGGCGGACGAAACTGGGATGCAGACGCACTTGCTTGACGGGATAGCGCTTGCCCGAGCTCGGGAAATAGACGAACAATCCGGTGGGATCCTGGGCGAACTGCTCCACGACGTGCCCGCAGGTCATCAACTGGTGGGGTGCAGCAAGCCAGGCTTGACCAAGGATCATGTCTTGATCGGCGTTGACGTGCACCAGTTGCGCCAGGGCCGGACCGATGCGTTCGGGCTTGTCTGCGAGGTTGTGGCTCGACCGTGTGGGCTGAGAGGTTCGCACCGCCAATCGCGTTAACTCCTCGGGTAACAACACTCGATTGTCCCACATGGCATTGATGTTTCGAACGGGGAAACGGCGACGAAAGGCAGGTTGTTAACCAGCGTCGACAGTTGCCACGGTGCCAAGAGGGCAGCCTCCGCCCTCTGCCGTGTGATTTAATAGAGCGTCGTGAGACGACGGCATCCTGCTCGCCCCTTTCTGAGGTCTATATCCGCCCGTGGTCACTGGCTCGGCTGAACTGGATACCGTCCTGGAGTTAGCGCCTGAATGGGCGCAACTGGTAAGAAACTTCGCGCAGGAAAGCAACGCGCGCAGCGCCGCTGAATTCCTCAGCAAGGTGGGCGCCAAGGCCATCTATCTGAAAGCGCTGTCGCTGGGCGATGCGCAAAGCCGCTTCGTGCACATGTTGCAGGCGCACTACTATCAGCCCATGCTGCAGAAAATGCTGTCGGCCAATCAGAACTTGCGCCGCTTCCTGAGCCAGAGACGCGTTGGCGCTGACGAGATGAAAGGACAAGTCGTTTCGCTCTCGGTGGATATCACACAAAAGCTTATCGCCACGCTCAATAAGCAGCTGTCGCAAAAGGAAGAAGACGGCTTCAAGGTATTGTTGCCTGCTTATGTGCAGCGCTCAGTGCATAACGCGGTGATCGATTACATCCGCCAGGAAACAACCTGGGAGCGGCAAACCCTGCAGGATATGAACCTTGATCCCCAGCAGGAAGATCCGCGCACCGCCGTTGCCGACGACGTCGGATACACGCCGGAACACAAAGCATTATCGCGCGAACAAGTGACGCAATTAAATGAATTGCGCCGTCACCTCGAGTCCATGCTAAAAGAGCCGGGCGCACCGGTTGAGGCGTTGACCGTTGTCGATTGCATTTTCGGAATGGGATTGACACCGCATTCAGTGTCAGGCGAAGAAATGACCATGCGCGAATGCTGCGACAAACTGAAGATCCAGGCGGAAACTATGGCCAGGCGCATTGCTCGCTGCCAGGTCTTGCTCGACAAAGGGCTGGATCTGGTGCGCCGCAAGATATATAAGGATCTGCCCGGCATCGCCGAAGCCTGGCAACGCGGGCTCAACGTCAACATCGCCTCGCGCCGAGAACTGGCTCAACAGTTGGGCTTGACTGAAGGGGAAGTCGACCGCTGTATAAAAGGACGACAGTTTAGCGGCACTGAAGAGCTTATCGAGAGAGGCGTGATCACCAGGCAGCGTTTGCCCGAACTGACAAGTAAGGGCATGGTTGCCGCCTTCGTGCCTGTCGATCTCAACAGTGCCACCACAAGAGACCTGATCGATATTGTCGGCATGCCGAAAGAGAAGGCTATACGCATCGTGGCGGAAAGACCGTTTCAGAAGGCCGAGGAGTTGGTGGAGCGCAAGATTCTCACCAAGGACGAGCTTGCTAACTATACGAAACGAGGCGCCGTCGCCCGCAATCGGCCGGCCGACGCCAAGCGTCTCGATCTTAATCGCGCCAGCCAGCAAGATCTCGAGCAATGCGGCATCGATGCCCGCAATGCGGAAGTTATCGTCAAGACGCGGCCGTTTTTAACCTGGTCTGAAGTTGAAGAGTTTCTTGGCGCCGAAGCCTCATGCTGGCATGCTTTGCGACAAAAATTCTTTTTGGGACTATCCCCCGGCTAATTTTTTGCGGCTGGCCGTAAATCAGCAAAGAAAAGCTGGCAACGGCTTGCTAAATGGGAGAAGTAGCATGTTTAACGAAGCGAAAATTAGCAAAGAGGTCGTCAGGCTGTCACAATTTCGCACCCGCCAGACAGGCGTGCCGCTGAAAGATGAGCTGGCTCGCCATTTGGTGCAAGAAGCGATTTACAGCGCCGACCCGGAAAGCGGCCTATTGTTGGATGAAGATGCTGCGTACAGCTCTAATGATTCTCTGGTCTCGGCTTTCGGTGTTAATGATGTGATGGTCAACGGCAAGCGTATCGACGTGCGTGCCGTTGAAGAAGACGGTCGCATTACTATCGCTCGTGAGCTTATCGGCACCGGCTATATGACTGCCGGCACGATGGCCGTGTCGCTCGATCAAAATGAAGGCGGAAAGGTGATTGCGTTTATCCCGGCAGCGCAGTGGCAAGCTGCCGATCGCGAAGCGACGCAGCCGACTCTATCATTAAAAGTGGTGGCGGCAAGCGAATTCGATCTGGTTAAAACCATCGAAGCATTGCCGCTCGCCCCAGCTTCGACGCCGCACACCGCTGCTGCATCGACAGACCTGATGAAATTCATGGCCGACAAAACCGACATGCCTATCGACGCGCAGCGCAAGCTCGTGAACGGCACATTGGCTAATAACCAAAGCTGGAGCCAACTTCGTGAAGTGGTGTCGATGTGGTCAAAGGGTAAAGTGCAAGCCGTGCTCGCCGACGGCGCTACATGGAACAGCCGCGTCGAGAAGATCGCTGAAATGGCTGCTCCGAAATTCAAGCGGCTGGCAAAAGAAGACATCGAAAGAATCGTCGCCAAACTTGGAGAAAGTTATGGAGGTCAGCCTGAATCGCCGGCCTTTCGCAAAGCGCTGATCAGCACGCTTACGAAAGAAGAACTGACGAAGCTAGTCAGCGGTGCCACATTGAAGAAGGCTTCCGACGTGGCCGATGCGGTGCTGTCAGGACGAGCCGTCTCCGAGGCCGTGAAGGAGATTGCGCGCAATCCGGTAGCCGTACAAATCGCCGGACACATCAAGCGCAACCGCGACAAGATGGGTGAATTTGTCGATGCCACGACGCAAGAGATTCTTGGTGCGTTTCCGCAAATGTCTATGCAGGCGGTTTACAGCACCCATAAGGCAACTCCGGCCGGACACAGCCTCGAGCCTGTCAACGAAGCCTTGAAGATGCTCTACGCAGGCGAGCTGGCGAAGAACGCCCGCGACCTCGATGACGAACTCAGCAATCTCTAACTTAAGCCGGAGATACGATTTGACTCAGCCTGTCTGTCCGAGCTGCAAACAACCAAATGAAACGGATATGCAGTTTTGCATATTCTGCGGAAGCACTTTGAAGCCTGGCAGTATTAGCGGGCGCAAGCCGACCGTGGCTGGAGAAACTTGCCAGGCATGCGGGAAGGCGGATGCTCTCAACGGCAAATTTTGCGTACTCTGCGGCGCCAAGATAAGCAAGCCGGCACCCCAGCCTGATGCCGTGCCCACAAGCATCGATGTTTCCACATCGTCAGCGCCGCCTGCCAAGCCGCATGCCGGCAAATCCGCCCGCCGAGGAGGCAACAAAATCGCCTTGCTTCTCGGGTGCATTGTTCTTGGTGGCTCATTAGGCGGAGCCGCCGGCTGGTTCACGCGCAGTCCGGCTCCGCGCCGCACGCCGGCACCGGATACGGGCGTTTCCGTGCTCACCGGCAAGCCTTATGCAAGTGTTTTCTTGCAAGCTGCAGACGGCAAGCATTTTGTCGTCGGACCTGCCGGCGCCGACGGCAATTTCCATTATCCGGACACTGAGCAAAGCTCCGGCCAATACACCCGAGCATCGACTATAAACGGCGAGCAAATCCCCCGTCCCCTGGTCGTTAAAGACGGCAAGGGCATCCTCGATTTGCGCCCGACCAGCGCCAGATAAGCAAAACCCCGTCCGGGCATGATACAAATGCTGGGGGAAAGGGGGCGTTTGCTTGGCAACCAACGTAAACTCGCAACGCACGCATTGCACCACATGTGGTGCCAAGTACGAAGGTACGGCCAAGTATTGCGGTGTCGACGGCACGGCCCTTGCACCCGAGCCCGTTGAAGAAGATCAAGAAGATACTCAACGCACGGCTGCGAAGCTGCAGTGCGGTCAATGCAACGCGCTGTATCCCGCGCACGCTAAGTTCTGTCCCATCGATGGCTCGGTTCTGGTCAACCATCAGGATCGCAGCTCGACCCAGCACGTCGTCTTTCGCAAGGAAGAAGATGAAGTCATCGGCAAGACGTTCGCGGGCAAATACAAAATCGAGGATTTGCTAGGCGAAGGCGGCATGGCCAAGGTTTACCGCGCCGTGCACCTGGAAATTGAAAAACCGGTGGTCATCAAGCTGATGAGGCAGCAAATACCGACCAAAGACAAGGACACGAGCCTCAAGCGCTTCCTGCAAGAGATCAAAGTTAGCGCCAAACTCAATCATCCAAATCTGGTATCGGTGTTTGACGGCGGGGAAATTGAGGGACGTCCTTTCCTCGTCATGGAATACATTCAGGGTGACTCGCTGCGCCATTACATCAATTTGAACGGAACCGCGACATTTAGCGACTCTATCAACATCATTGCGCAAGTATGCGCCGGCTTGGAAGAAGCTCACGAAGGCGGCATCATACATCGCGACCTCAAGCCTGAAAACATCATGTTGCGTGATGATTCCGACCGTCCTGATTGGGTGAAAGTCGTCGATTTCGGCATCGCGCACTTGAAGCAAGGCGGCAGTAAACTCACCGCCACCGGAATCGCCATCGGCACCGTGGATTACATGTCGCCTGAGTACCTGGCAGACAAACCTATCGACCAGCGCGCGGACGTGTACTCGGTGGGTATCATTTTGCACGAGCTTTTGACCGGGCATTGCCCGTTCGAGTCAAAGTCGGCTGAGGCTGTGATGATGAAGCACTTGTACACCAAGCCGGCGCCCCCTTCAGCAGCGCGCGGCGACATGAAGGAAGGCTGCGCCCTGGACAAAATTGTGGCGCGGGCTCTCGAGAAGGATCCCGCCCAGCGGTACCAAACTGCCAACGAAATGCGCAAGGACTTGCAGAAGGCCGTCATCAACCCGAATGGGGCCTAGTCCCGTTGGCAGTGGTTTGCCGGTTCTCCCGCCTAATCTCACCATTTGGCCCGTAAAACAGGGGTGCATTTGGAGATGGCATGATGACGAGCAAGATTAAACGTTCACTGCTTTTCACCGCATTGGTAGCAGCAACCGTCTTGCAAGCGTTACCGGCTAATTGCGCGTCATTCTCGCCGCTGTCGTCATTCGAAGGACCCCCGCCACCGCCGCCCCATCATCCGATGCCGATGCCTCCTATAACCTTCAGCCCGCCGCCGCCGCCGCCGACCACCTCGAATCCGCCTCAAGCTGCGCCACCCATGCCGGTTACGGTGGTTTCCCAGCCGATTAATCCTAAGGACATAACCGACTTGTCAGCTGCGGCGCCTTTGGAAGGCGAGAGCGGCGAAGCGTTGCGCGGCGTCATTAGCGTCAGCGACTTTCCTGAAAACAACAATTCGGGAAACGGCGACTATTTGCTCGCGCGCGGCACGCAGACAAGCGTTTATCACAAGGAAAGCCCATGCTCAGTAAAAGTTGAGTCAGGCGATGTCCTGGTTTCCATGCGCCGCCCCACCCGTTTGGGTTTTGTTACTGTGACCTTCGGCAAGCTCGCTCTTACCGGTGACGCAGACGTTATGGTGACCGCCTCCCACGACATGTTGAGAATCATCAACATGAGCGGGCGTGGAGAAAGTGTCAAAGTTAAACTGGACCGCGGACCCTTTGAGTCCCAAAATGCTAACGTTATAGCGTTGGCACCAGGATATGAATTGGTGGCATGCAGCCACACGCTCGCGCGTTCCGACGTCCGTCCGGCCGATGGCTTTGCCAGAAGAAGCTTCAAGATTCTCGAAGGCAAAAAAATCGCGGTGTGCGAAATCTCAGCGGAGTCTGTTCTCACAAGCAGCGCGTTGATCGGACAAATCGCCCACTCGGACTCCAACCAAGAGCACCGAATCGTTTCTGATATGTCGAAGATGGCAGCGGTACTGAATTATTTCAATGGCTCACAAGGATACGAACAAGACAGCAACGCTCAGGTTGCGAACCGGTAAGGCTCGAATGTTGCTGGCGTTCGGCGCGGCAATGAGCATCGCTGTCGGCTTCGCCGGCGCTCCGTCGGTGGTGGCATTCCAAGATCAAGATGCCGGTTCCGGTTTGCGCGGGCTTGCAGAAGATTGCAGCAAATCCGGCGACTATAAGAGAGCCGAAAGCTACGCCAGGCAAGCGCTTCAGGCCGACCGTGCGGTCGGTAAGACCAGAGCCACACTGATTCAAACAGATATCATTCCTGAGCTTGAAGACTACACTTCCCTGGGAAAGTCCTTACTCGATCAGCGCAAGACCGATCAGGCCCTGCAGCTTTACCAAGAAGCGGTAGAACGGTCCAAGCTGATCGGCTCGAAGGCGGACACCGCGATGTTGCGTACCGACATCGGCGAGACTTTGCGGCAGATGGGAAAGACTGCTGAAGCAGAGGCAATGCAGCTTGCAGCTCTACAGGATATTCAGGGCAACTTCGAGAAAGACGAGCGAGGCACGAGGATTTATCACAACCTGGCAATCCTCTACATGCAGCTTGGACGGTATCCCGATGCACTCAAGTGCGCACAGCAAGCCGTTTCTTTCGCGCAACAACACGCGACTCACGGGCCCAAGCTCTCAGACGATCTAGAAAAGCTGACCGATACAAAAGGACCAGCGGCCGATGAGGAAGAGGGCAGGGCTGAATGCTTCCTGGCTGAGGTGCAGCTTGCAACCGGGGATAAGCAGGCTGCGGCGTCGACCTTTCAGAGGCTCAAAAGGAAATTCTTCAACGAGAATATAGAACTCTCCACTCCCGACGTGATCATCAACGCTGAAGTGATTGAGGGCAACCGGCTCAATCAACAGGGGGAGATGCTCAAGGCGCTTGAGCATTATAAGCATGGTCTTGCCGCTGTGAATGCAGGCGATCTCGATGCGATCAACGCCAAAACGAAAGGATACGCGGAGATGCTCGAGGCGTATCTCAAAGCGCTAACTAACGATGGTGTCGTAGCGGCAGATTTAGGAAAGTTCGATGATGCACGAGCCGCGCATCAAATGGCGTTCGACATGGCATCTAAACAGCATGAGGTCGATTCGGAGGCAGATGCCGCATCCCAATTGGCTGAAGATTACTTGATGCAAGGACGGACAGAACAGGCATTGCGTTTCCTGCAAAAGACCGTCAAAGACTTCGGTGATTCCCCGGCAATAGACAAGTATCGCGCGGATTTGGATATCGGCTTGGCGAAGTGTTACAAGCAGCTTGGGCAGAAAGAACCTGCCATTCGGCTGGTGCAAGACGCCATAGCTCGTTATCGCGCCTCCAACAATCCGGTGATGGAAGCGCTGGCAACGAACACGATTGCCACCATCTATCTCGACTTCAACGATCTCGACAGATTCGATCAGCTGCAGCAATCGCTTGAAAAATTCAAGCAGCTGATTACCGATCCCGACGAAGTCGCTCGTCTGGAGTACAACCGCGGTCAGGCTCTGATGATGCGTAACAAGAACGCAGAAGCAGCGGTTCAATTTAAGAAAGCCAAGGATTTGGCCGATAAAACGCTCGATGCCAGTTTGAAAGCTGCAGTCAACAATGGGCTGGGACTTGCCTTATATAGAGTCTCTGACTATCAAGGATCGCTGGATCACTTCAAAGAAGCGTTGTCTCTGGCGTCGGGATCCAACTCGCTGGATATTCTCTGGAGCTGCAATCTGGGAGTCGGCAAGGCTCTCAGAGCATTGCAGCGTTACGATGAAGCCGAGCCGTATCTGATTCAAGCGGTTGATCTTGTCGAGCAAGAGCGGGCGACATTCACACGGGACGCCTTCAAAACCTTCAACCAAGATTTCCGTCGTGACTGCTTCTTAGAGCTGGTTGAAGTGGACTACCACAGGAACAAGCCATATGAGGCTCTGGCAATTGCCGAGCGCGGAAAGGCGCGCGCATTTCAGGACATGCTTGGTGATAAACGCCAGCGCCGAATCGATGTCATCGACGACGGAGCCGTGAAAGCACAGGGCGCAAATCCGCCTTTGGCGGCTGTAGCTGCAGCCGCATCAGCAGCCGGCATGCGCGGAGTTTCGGTGAACGCCAAAGATGATGAACCCGAGGAAACGGTCGAGAGCACGCAGACGGTGAGCCCACCCAGCCTTGAGGAACTCAAGGCTGCCGTCGCCAAACGTGGATCTACTTGTGTCGAATATCTTCGCGTCGGCGACAAATTCTACGTATGGGTGCTGAAGCCGGATGGTTCGATAAACACCCCTACGCCGCTTCCAGCCGGCAACGATGTGAAAAATCTGATTAGGGATCTCAACGACAACATGATCAAGTCGTCAACTTCGCCACAGGAGCTGACGAAAATAAACTTCGACCGCCAGAAGAAGCTTTCCCGTTTGTACGACATTCTCATTAAGCCAATCGAGCAATACTTGCCGACTGAGAAAACTGCGGACGTGACGATCATCCCCGACGGCTGGCTTTTCGGCGTTCCTTTCGCGGCTCTCGTCGATGGCAGCGGCAATTTCTTCATCGAGCGGCATACGCTCAGTTATGCACCGGCAATCGGTGTGTTAGTCGGCACTCAGAAGATAAGTCGGGCCCATGCAGGCGATGCGCACAACTTGCTTGCATTTGGAAACCCGATTACCAAGGCGATCGCTTTCTTGGGCGCATTGCCATACACGGAGAAAGAGGTGAATAAAATCGCCGATCTCTATGGGCAGTCCAAGGCGACGGTGAAAATTGGTGAGAGCGCAACCAAAGCCGAGTTCGAGAAGCTGGCGCCGAATTATACGGAGATTCACCTGGCGACGCACGGACTGGTCAATGAAGAGCATCCAATGAAGTCGGCGCTTGTGCTGGCACCAACCGGTGATGATGACGGACTGCTCATGGCTAAGGAGATCATGCGGGCGAACAACTTGTCCAAAGCCAAGCTGGTCGTTCTTTCCGCTTGCGAGACCGGCAAAGGACAGATCACAGGCGACGGCGTGGTCGGATTGTCGCGCGCGTTTATCACTGCGGGCGCGCCTTCGGTTCTAGTCAGTCAGTGGAACGTTGATGACGTCATGACGGAATTTCAGATGGGCAAGTTTTACGCTGCTTATCTGAAAGGCAAGGATAAGTCGACGGCCTTGCGAGACGCACAGCTTGCCACCATTCAGTTTATGGAAAACACTTCCGGCGCCGATGCTAAGCCCGATCCGACAAAGCCACGCGCCAACCCGCGTTATTGGGCGGCATTCCAACTAATCGGTGAGAACCGCTGACCGTAGAGCTGGTGCAAATCATTACGTGCTCTTCAGTTTTACAGGGAAGATGGCCGGCTTGGAAATCTCCAGACGTAGCCCGCCGAACAGACGCAAGTTGAAGCCGGAATACCCCTGACGCTTTTCCTGTCCCATGTTGAACACTGGTTGGGCGCGTACAAACGCGACGAGAGGAATGCGTGTGCTCAGTTTGCGATCTGCCTCGAGAGTAAGCACGAACATGTGATTGGTATTCGGCGCGCCGATGCCCGGAGTGCCGAATATGGTCGTGGCACCGGCATTGGTGTCACTGCGCAAATGTCCTTTGCCGAAATTGTCGATGAGAGTGGTATCGAAGAGCAGGCTCCACTTCGGCTTTCTGTAAACCGCGCCCAGGGAGTAGAACTGATCGAATTCCTGATACTTATCCAGCATGTCCTGGAAGCGAATTTGCCCCAGCACGCTGCTGTAGAGCGCGCCGTAGGTGCCCACACGCCGCACCATGCTGATTGACGGCAGAATGTCGCTGAGCTCTTCTGATTTTGTGATGAACAGCTCGCGACCTTTGATGCTGGTCGTGATTGAGGTTCGTGGATTAATCAGGAAATCTTTGTCGGCACCCAGGATAACGCTGTGTATGGTGCGATCGAGCTTCGAGGCGTACTTGATGTACGTATCGCGGAACATGAAGTAGTTGGCGTACACGCGAGTGGTGCGCGTTGGTGCGTAACCGAGCGTTATGTCGGGAAGTACCCGATAAGCGCCGTTGCTCTTCATGTGATTGCGCGTTTGGAAAGTGTTGGTCTCCAGGCGCAATGAATTCTCCACGTTGAGGTTGAAGAACATCTTCGCGGGCAGCGTATACAGAGCATTTGTCTTCAAATTTTGCAGACTATTGAATTGTCCGCCGCGCTCGGGCAAATGTACCGGCGTCAGATCGATGGGCTGTACGTCCGTAGGCGCGGTTTGTGCGAGCATGGTGCCGACACCGGAAGCATTGTTGTCCGGAGATGAGACCACAGATGGTGGCGGCATTATGGGTGCGGCAACGCCGGGCTCCGCCTGCGCCGGAGCTGGCTGCACGAACGAAAATGACATGGCAAGCAAGATCATCGTCGCACAGCTAAGTGGGTAGCGGCTATTCAAGTGGCGGTCCTGGTAAATTAATGTCTGCGATTATACCCGAGAGCGGTGATCTGTCCTCTTGCGCTTGGCAAGCAAAACATGTTTCCATGCTCATAACAAATTGTAAGTGCGCAGTAGTCTACTGTCTAGCTGCTGCTTTCCTTTGCCACTAAACTCGGTGCTATTCACAAAACGCAAAAGGGGACTTATATGACCTCGGGCGAACCAACGATCAGAACCGTATTGCTGCCGCGCGATACGAATGCCAACGGCACGATATTCGGTGGCATCATTTTGAGCCATATCGACCTTGCCGGTGCCGTAGAGGCGAAAAAGCACACCCGCGAAAAGGTGGTTACCGTCGCCATGAAAGAAGTGGTGTTCAAGCAGCCGGTATTCGTCGGCGAGTTGATCAGTTTCTACACCCAAACCAGGCGCGTCGGCCGCACGTCGATCACAGTGCAAGTAGAAGTGTTCAGCGACCGAGACGGAAAACGTGTACCAGTGACACAGGCAGAGCTAACGTACGTCGCTGTCGATTCCGCCGGGCAGCCCGTCCCAGTCGGCGGCAGATAAACTCTGTGTCGTGCTCGCGTTGGCGGGGAGCCCTTGGAGCCGCCTGATCACGCGGTTGAAGCTTCGCCGCTACACTGGCGGCAGGATGCGAGGCGCTCCGCGAATTGTGCAGTATCATTCTTCTGCAGTAAGGAAGGTCAATCATGACATCGGCTTCTCATGCGGACGTGAAAGAAAAAATCCGCCTTTATCTCGGCACCGGGTGCGGCAAGACGACGGCCACCTTCGGCGTGGCATTGAGAGCCCTGAGCAAAGGGAAAAGAGTAACGATCGTTTTTTTCGATAAGCTCGAAGAGAATTCAAGTGAAGGCAAAGCCTTCCGCGTCCTCAGCGAGATAAAAGAAGCGGGATTCGGAACGCTGGATGTTCACTACACGGGCGTCAATCGCCTCGGTGCTGGTCCTAACGGATCGTTCCGTTTCTACAGCTCTGCCAACGGTATCTTACCGGAAGACAAAAAAGAAGCGCAGCGCGGGATGCAAATGATCAAAGATGCATTGAAACGTGGGGATGACATTGTAATCGCCGACGAAATGTTGGACGTGGCGCGAGTCGGACTGATCGGATGGGACGAAGTCCGTCCGATAATCGAAGCGCGGCGCGATCCTACGTTGGTGATCATGACGGGCCGAAAAGCGCCCGATTGGCTGATGAATGATGCCACCACAATTACAACCACCGTGCAATTGAAGCACCACGGGCGAGCCCTTGAAGGAATCGACTGTTAGTTCTTCTTTGCTCTTTGCTTATCCGGATGTTTGTTAGTACCACTTTTGGTGGCACCGCACGAGCAACCCGATCGTCTCCCCTATGTGAACGGGCTCGCACGCCGATTCGCTGCCGACTAGGTGTGAGCGCATGTACCGAGGGCAAAAGATCACGCATCTCGAGATGCGTGATAGCAAGCGAATGACAACATTACAGGCTGAGCGTTTCAGCGATCAAAAATCAAGCTCGATCACGCATCTCGAGATGCGTGATCTTTTGCGCTGCACCCCTATAGTCGACCGGTTGGCTGGCAGCTACTTTGCCACGGCTGCCAATTTCGGTTCTGGCAGAAAGACAATGTGACCGTCTTTGATATCACGAACGGCGCCGATTACCTTCAGTTTTTTCGCGTCAATGGCTTCTTTGATTATTGGGCTCTTTTCCAGCTCCGCCATCGAGTGATAAACGTTTTGTTTGATCGCATTGTCCAAAAGCTCGCCGCCGGACTTCTTTTCATTCTGCGCCACTTCAACTGACGGTTTGATCATGCTAACGAGCTGGGGCAAACTGCCGGGCAACTCTTTGTTGTCGATGGTAGCCTGCACGGCACCGCATTTGGAGTGGCCCAGCACGACGATCAGAGGCACCTTCAAGACCAAGACCGAATATTCGACCGATGCCGTCTCGTCCACGCCGGCCACGTTGCCTGCAACGCGCACCACAAATAAGTTGGCGAATGGTTGATCGAAGACAATCTCTGGTGGTACGCGCGAATCGGCGCAGCCCAAGATGGACGCATGCGGCGTTTGCCCGTAGGTGGCGGTAGCGACGCGACGTTCTGCATCGATGCGCGGATGGGCACTTTTCCCCGCAACGTATCGGGCGTTGCCTGCTTTCAGCTCTTGGAGAGCTTGATCCGGCGTCACCGGTGACGCGACGTTGGCTGCCAATCCGGCAGAGGTGCTCAGTAACAGCGACACAAGTAGAGTGGGTAGTTTTTTCATAGTGGCAAGCTCGACACAAAGATGAGTTTTTTCGTAAGCGAAAACTCTAGCGGTTTTTTTTGTCAACGACAAGCGGCAAAAAAAGTGCGCCGCATACTTGGCAGCCCGCTCAACATTCGTCTTGTCGTGTCGTGCAAGTCTGAGTGAGAACAAACCGGCTGCGCAATTTTAACTGCGCAGCCGGTTCGTGTTATTCGTTGGTTGTTTGGCTATTGATGCGCCTGACTAGCGCCACCGGCAGCGACGGTGCTGGCATTCGCGATCTCACCTTTGATTACTTCTTCAGCTTTCGACAACTGCACGTCCTTGCCGTCGTTGGGCGAGCGTTTGAAGTTGGTGTAGGTAGGATCAAACCACCACGGGCCTTTGCCTTCTTTGATTTGGTCATCTTTGAGGCTAACCACGACATCCGGCGTTATGCCGTGTTTGTTGATGTCAGTGTCATTCGGCGTCAGGTACTTGGCGATTGTGATGTTGATACCACTGCCATCTTCCAGCTTGTTGATCGATTGCACTAGCCCTTTGCCGAAGGATTTTTCTCCGACAAGCGTAGCGCGGTGATTGTCGTGAAGCGCACCGCTAAGAATTTCGCTGGCGCTGGCGCTGCCACCATTAATCAGCACGACCATCGGCTGATTGGTGATCGGGTGCCTGGAAGAAGGCTGCGATGACTTGTAGCCATCAGCGTCAACTGTGCTCACGATAATGCCATGATCGAGAAACATGTTGGCGATTTCGATAGCGTTGGAAAGCAGTCCGCCAGGATTGTTGCGCAAGTCGAGAATGATTCCCTTCGCGCTGGAGACTTTTTTCAAGGCATCGCGCATCTCATCATTTGCTTTATGCGAGATGAAGCTATCGAGGCGAATGTATCCAACGTCGCCCGGCAGCATTTCAGCATTGGCCACAGCCTTGATCGGCACTTCGGCGCGTGTCATTTCGGCGATTTTCTTTTCGCCATTGCGCAGAAGAGTAATCTCGACTTTGGTGCCTTCGCGACCGCGAATTTGTTTAACCACCTGATCTAGGGATTGTCCTTTCACAGGCTTTTTGTCAACTTCGATGATCTCATCGCCCGGATGAACTCCTGCGCGGAAAGCAGGTGTGTCTTGAATCGGTGCGATTATGACGACACGCTTTTCTTTATTCATGCCAAGCTGCATGCCGACACCAAAAAGGTGTGCCGCAATTTGATCTTTCTCGTCGTCAAAAGATTCTTTGCTCAAGAAACGAGTATAAGGATCGCCCAGGCTGTCGACCATTGTTTCGATAGCCTTATGCGCATCGTCGGAATTCTTGAGCTTACCGTCATAGCGATGCAGCCAGCGATTCCAATCATCATTGCCGAGGATGTTCTTGTCATAGAACATGTCTTGAATCATGTGCCATGACTTGTGATAGAGCTGCTCGGGTGGCACCACTGGGTGCGAGGAAGTCTCTGTCTCCGCTAACACGGCGCCGATAGGCACTGAGTTGTCGGCTATCTGACTGGGCGCGGTCAGATGATGCTTCAACGTGTTGATGGAAACGGCAGTAGCGACAGCCGCCGCCACGATGCCCAGACGCAGAGCCCATTTGCTTTTCTTAGATGCCAATTCTCTACCCTCTTTCTGGACCATACTTTATATAAGAAGGCCGCGGGAACAAACTTGTTTCAATGCTGAGTTCACTCAGTATCGCCTAGACCGCCAAACTTGCAAATTATGCATAAACTTCAGGATAATTAATTCTACCGCTACTCTGCGTCGGCGTTGATATGGCAATCCCCAAATTTTCGGCGGGGGTAATACCTTAACTGTGTCGGCTGGCTCCTACCTGGTCGGTCTTCTATATTGGCGAAACGTGAACTGATGCCCGGAATATTGAGTTTCGTGGCAGAGTTGACCGGTTTTTGGCGTTGAAACGTAAGTGAAACTCGCTCAGGGAATGATAATCAATAGTTCTGCTTCAAGCTCCGGAACTGACGCTGCCGCTGGTGACCACAAATATATGCATTCGGAATCCGACAAGATGGTTGATCTAGGTGCCCTGGCGGCTCCACGTCCGTCCATACCCCGCCTGGCCATCAGCAAAGCCCAGGAAATTCGGCACCGGATGCCGGCTTCGCTGAAAATCAAGCTGAAAATCCTGTTCAGCATCCTGATGTTTGCCAGCCTGCCTTTCTTCTTGAAGATCGACCCGGCAAAAACATGGGCGGCTATCAAGCACACCAACCTCTGGATTCTCGGCGCCACCGGGCTGCTCGTGCTTTCGACCCTGGTTGTAAATGCCCGCCGCTGGCAGATAATTGCCAATGCACTCGGGTTCAAAAAGCCTTTTGGCGAGCTGGTCGAATATTGTTACGTGGGCATGTTCTTTAATCTTTTCCTGCCATCCACGGTGGGCGGCGATTTTACTCGTTGTTACTACATCTCAAAAGGCACCGGAAAGTACAAAGATGCGCTCTTCTCGGTGCTGGCCGACCGCGTAAGCGGCATTGCCATTCTCTTTGCTTCGGCAAGCGTGGGCATCCTGCTCAGCCCGGGCGCCCGGGATATGCCCTGGCAGCTCAAGTTGCCCATATTTGCCGGCAGCATCGGCTTATTCGTGGTGATGCCTTTTATGCCCATGCTTACCCGCCGTCTGCTTGGCCAGAGCAATTGGATTACCCGCCAATTCAACAACTCAAATGCCCAGATCTTCTGGCAGGACAAGCGGCTTGTGGCCGCTTCGCTTGGCTGGTCGATCCTCAGCCAACTCATTTTTGTCGCCTGCCATGTTGGCGTGGCGCTGGCTCTGGGCGTCGCCTCGCAGATTCCAATTTGGTATTACTTCGTGTTCTATCCGTGCGTAGCTGTGCTCGGCTTTGTGACGCCCAGCTTTAACGGCATCGGTATCCGGGAATGGGCTTATTCATACTTCCTGGTGATGATGAAGGTAGACCATTCCATAGCGCTTACATATGCGCTGCTGTGGCTGCTTCTGACCACCCTGATGAGCCTTGTCGGGGGCGTAGTATATGTGATGGCGAAGCTTGCTCCGCCGCCGCCCCAGGAAGAAGATTAAGGCAAATGGCCTCCACTAACTTTCCGCCTGCGTTTCATCCGCTCAAGCAAGAGATAAACCAGGCGGTAATTAAGTTGGCCCAGGCAAACGGCGTGAAAGTCGTGCTTGTGGGCGGCTATATACGTGATGCGCTACTTGGTCTGTACGACGAGCGCCGACCGCCGCACGATTTTGATTATGCCGTGCTGGGAGGCAAAGCAATTGAACTCGGACACAAGGCAGCAGACGCGCTCGGGGGGCATTTCGTCTTGCTCGACGAGGCGCTGGATACGTGTCGGGTGGTAGTCGACAACGATCATAGTAGCGGCGGGCTTGCGCCCGCCGGTGCAGAAGACAGCGGGCTTGCGCCCGCAGGCACAAGAACGGCCGTACAAATCGATTTTGCCGGTTGCATGGGCGGCACTCTGGACACGGATCTTAAACGGCGTGATCTGACGATTAATGCTCTGGCCTGGGACCCCGAGAAGCCTGACGTCATCATCGATACGGTCGGCGGGCTGGAAGACCTCGGCGCCAAGCGCATAAAAGTAATTTCCGAGCAGTCGCTCGTTGACGATCCCTTACGCTTGCTTCGTGTTTTTCGGTTTGCAGCCGCTCTGAATTTTCAGATTCAACCTGAGACTCTCGCCCTTGTCGATAAGCATGCGGCGCTTCTGAAAAACGTAGCTGCAGAGCGGGTTTCATACGAGCTCTTTCGTGTGCTCGATACTGGCATTGCAGGCGATGCCACTAAACAAATGGCAGACGCCGGTCTGCTCGAAATTATCTTTCCTGAGTTGGCCGCCTGCCGGCGCGTGCCGCCAAATGCGTTTCACCATCTCGGTCTTTTCGATCACAGCGTGCAGACACTTATCGAGTGCGAGGACGCTTATCCGGAATTACCTGCATGGACCAGTGAGTACTTCGAAAGGCCGCTGGCGCATTATTGCTCGCGCGTTGCTGCCACTAAGCTGGCCAGTCTGCTTCACGACATCGGCAAGCCTTCGACATGGACAGTCCGACCCGACGGCAAGCACACCTTCATAGGGCACGACAAACTTGGCGCCGAGATGGTCGAGGAGATAGCCAAACGGCTTAAATGGGCGCGCCCAGTCGAGAGATTTATCTCGAGCATGGTTCGCTGGCATCTGAGGCCAGGCGGACTCTTCCATCAAGGTCCGCCGACTGAGCGCGCCGTATATCGATTCTATAGAGATGTGGGACCCGACTTGCCGGAGTTAATCTTGCTATCTCAGGCCGACTTCCGCGCCACGCGGGGTCCAGGACTTTTAGAAGGAAGAGAGATTCTTGAGAAGCAAATCAGTGAACTTTTGAACGGCTACGTCGTCTTCATAGAAGGAAGGAAGCGTACCCCCAGATTGCTCGACGGACGCGATGTCATGCAGCTTCTGGAGATTGGACCTGGTCCAGTCATTGGGGAAATTCTCGAACTACTAGAGGAGGCACGTTCTTTAGGAGAGGTGATGAACAAGCAGCAGGCGCAGGAATTCGTACTCGAGCTGTACGAGCAAAAGTATTCCAAATAACCAAAACTCGCTTGTCATCTAAATCCAGTGTTATAAGCAATTTTCCTCCGGGAATAAAGGCTGCGTGAGGGACAAAACCCCCGAGCAGACATAGAACCCACCAGGCATGCGGCGCCTTCAATTGCGGCTTTTTGGGTAACCCGGAGCAATTAATAGGTGAAACCTATGAACAATACTAAGGCCGATAAACTCCGCAACTACACAATCATCGCGCGATTGGATGATGCCATTCCGATCAATACGGAAGAATGGGTTGCTGTAGAACAATTGCTCAATCAAATCAGCGAGTTCGTTCCGCTATCCATGCTGAACAACGTCACTGAAGCGATTGTTGCTTATGCCGATGACCAGGCTCGTCGTGGCTATGTGCTCGGGCAAGAAGATCTCGTTTCCGAACTCAAAAAGAAGGCAGCGAAGATCGCCTGATACAAAGTCTTTATTCGGGGTTCGCGGGGCAAGGCACTATGTGCCTTGCTTCGTGGTATCCGGGCACAATATTTGCGATTAGGAGCGCCGCCTCCCGGGCGGCTGGACCAGAGGCTTTATGAAACCGCTTCGCACCATCCTAATTCTCGCCTTGGCTTTGCTGCCTGCCACCACATGCGGTTGTGCGCCGGGCAGCGGCGAGCTGGCGGACAAGTGGGATCGCGCACGCCTGGCTGGTTTTAATGAGTTTCGGAATAATCAATTCGACCAGGCAATTGCCCATTATCGCGAAGCGATTGAGGCGGCTCAAGCAATAGGACCGAAGGACAGGCGTGTGCCCCTAACCAGCAACGAGCTGGCACGTGTATTTCTGGCCAAATCCGATTTTCAGTCGGCAGCCGACGCCTACAAAGATGCTCTCACCGAGCTGTCTCAGCTGAAGCCGGATTTCGGACACGACCCGGAGTTGTTGGCTGCCAATTGCCAGGCACTCGATGGACTGGCCAATAGTCTCAACAAGCTCGGGCAGACGTCGGACGCAGAGCATTATTACCAGGATGCGCTTGCCCAAGCAAAGGCTAACAAACTGGGACAGCAGCTGCGCACCATCACTTTTGATTATCGTTCGTTCCTTCGTCAGCATGGTGAAAACGCACGCGCGGACACTATAACCGAGCAGACTGAGTCCGAGCGCACGAAGGTAGAGCCTCTGCCCATATCCGAGGACAAC
>DATNQY010000253.1:0-16105 GCA_036703785.1 Candidatus Obscuribacterales bacterium | reverse complement strand
CGCGATACTGCTGGTAAGAATCCCTCGCCTCGCGGAATTGCTTGTTCTTGCCGTAATAGCGAGCCATAATCCAGAAAGACTCACCGTGATGCTTTTCGGATGGTTGTCCGCCGGATTGCTTCCACAGGTTGATGGCGCTCGTCGCGTGCGTGAATGCTTTGTTGAGATCGCTATCCGCGAATAGTTGCGCCAAAGCAGTGTGCGCCGCGATCTGCTTGGCGATGTCCTTAGCGGCGGTAGCTGTGGCCAGTTCTTGTTCGAGCCGTTGAATTGCCGCGTCAGTGAGCGCCGGGTTCCAATTGCCTTTGACGTTGGCGAGATCCTTCTCCCATTGTTGTTCAGGCGGTTGCGCGACGCATGGCGTCGCCCCTACACACAATATGAGAACAAACGCCACGGCGATTGAGCGCCGGGCGGAAAGCGGGATTTGCCGGGTGGTTGGGCTTCTTTTCATGTCACGTGACCTGATTAATTCTATGTACCATATCCCTACTCACGAATTCTTCACTTGAGATCGCTAGAATTAACGGCATAATCACAGGGGCATATTGCGGGAAGGCAACGACCCGTGCGGCGGTTTACATGGCACTGTTGATTAAGAGATGCAACCGGGCACTCCGGCTGGCGCAAGCCGGCTTTGTTGTAGCCCTAGCCCTTCTGACGTTTGCTCTGACCGCGCCTTGTGTGTACTGCGAAGACGGTAGCGCGCCAGTTACGCTTTTCGGCGGAGTCAGCCAGATCCAATCTGAATGCGAAGCCGCCGGCGTGACGCTGGCGTCGCCCACTCTGCCGGCGAAGGTGGAAGAGGTGCGTCTCGGTTCACCGGCTTATTATGCTAACCTGGCGAAAAACGACAAAGTACTCTCCGCCGATATACGGGATACTGAGCTTGATCTTTCAATCGAGCGCAACGGCAGTCGGTTTTTGGCACGAATCCCCACACACGCTGAAAGAGCGCAATTGGATCCTTCCGTCGGCGGCGCGCAGTTTTCGCTGCGCATCAAACGTAATACCACACAACTTCTGAGCGACTACGACCTCGAGCTGATTCTGGATCGTTCGATGTCGATGCGCAAGCCGGATTGTCCAGGCGGTCTCAGTCGCTGGGACTGGTGCGCGATGCAAGCCTCGCAAGTTGCCGCCGCACTTGCGCAGTATCCGAATGCTCACCTCACGATTACATCGTTTGCCACTTATTACGACGTGTACGAGCAGTCGAATTCGCAGCGCATTATCGATGTGCTGCAACGAACTCACCTTGAGTTCGGGACACGATTGGCAGAGCCGCTCAGCGATCGCCTCGATGCGTATATGCACGGCGCCCGTCGTAAACCTCTTTTGATTGCGGTGATCACCGACGGCGTGCCCTATCCTCCGGAAGAACGGCAGCTCGTCAAGGATGTGCTGATTCAGGCAACGCGCCAAATGTCCAACCCGCGCCAGGTCACCGTGGTGTTTTTGCAAATAGGCGATGACGACCGCGCGGGAAAACGGTATCTGACTGATTTGCAGTACAATCTCACTTCAGAAGGTGCTCGGTATCCGATTGTTCTCAACAAAACATTCGATGAGGTAAAGGCGGAGGGACTGGGTAATGCGCTGGCGAGCGCCATAAAAAGGTGAGTATGGTTATGCAATTTCGTTGTTCGCACGTGGTGGCATCAGTTGTGATCGCGATTTCGTTGACGGCATGCGGTGCCATCGCGGCTGATCCGAACGGTTCGATGATGAGCTTGCGTTCGGATTTCGGTATTCCGCTGAAGCGCAGTCAAGACATCGACTACGGGATCAATGTGGCAAACGAGCATTACTATTTTTACAAGCCGGCGAATTATACCGGGCGTGAACCGTTTGGTTTGATGGTTTATGTGCCGCCGATCGATGATATGCAGGGATTACCAGGTGGTTGGGATGCGGTCTTGGCTCAGCGCAAATTGCTTTGCCTAATTCCTCAACGAGCCGGCAATGACACCATGCAAAACCGCCGCATGGGATTGGCTATCTTGGGAGCATTGGCTGTCATGCATAGTTACAACGTGAATCCCAGGCGCGTCTATGCAGCCGGATTGTCCGGCGGTGCGAGAACCGCTTGCGATATGGGATTTTACCAATCGGATTTGTTTCGAGGCACCATTCAGGATTGCGGCGCCGATTATTACCGCCCGGTGACGGCCCGATATGCCACCAGTCAGACTGACACCGCCGGGTATCCCTACGGCAAGATTGATGTCGATCCCAACGATGTTGCAGCGGCGAAATCAAAGGTTCGATTTACGTTAATCACCGGCAGTGGTGACTTCCGCCACGGCAATTTATTGGACATCTACAGCGATGGATTCCAGCGGGACGGCTTTCAAGCCAGGTTGTTCGACGTAAATGGAATGGGACATCAGGATTGCAGCCCGCAAACGCTTACGCAGGCGCTGGATTTTATTGAGCGCTAAAGAGGGTCGAGGGTCGCGTCGCCTGCTATGAAAAGTTGCATTAGATGCAAGTTTTCATAGCGCCGCAATAAGCTCCCCTGCCGCGCCCTACTTCGAGCCCCAGTTGTAGGTCTTAACGAACGAAGACGCAGGAAGATTCGGATCGACAGTGGCGTTGGACCCTGGATGTTGGCTGACATCAAGGCCTTGCTGGCTGAGGTTGGTGGTGTCGTCGCCGCCGTAACCGCCTATATGCCGGCCTCGTCCGAGTCTGTGTCTGCCGCCCTTCGGGTGAGGATTGACGGGGTTGCCGTTGACGATCTTTGTTGGTGCCGGCGGTGGGGGCGCTGATTTGAGGCTGGGACTTCCATGTCCTCCGCCGCCGTGGTGTCCGCCGCCGCCTTTCGCCTGGCAGCTAACCTGAGCGATGAGAAATGCCGATAGCAATCCAGCCAAAACCTTCGCAGTGAATGTCATCGTAAGTCCCTCTGTTCTTCATCTACAATGTGCCCTAAAGGCGGCGAAATCAACGTTTTATCCATGCGATACGTAGATCTCACATTGACACTCAACTCTAATGAACACAAACTAGGCCTCATTAGTGGTTGAGGTCTCAATCCATGGCAGGTGCCGACAACGATTTCGGCAAGGATACGCTTATACCGGCGCCCTGGCGCCAGCCGATCGACCCGGCGACGCTAGACTCTCTGCGGCACAATAATCACCCGCGCGAAGCGCAACCCGGCTCCGATGCGCGTGCGGCGGCACCTAACGTGCCGTTGGATCGCAATCGAACGCTTACTCTCACCTACGGCGATCACTTCTTCGATGAGCGGCTGAAGGATGCTAAAGACATTCTCGAGATTAAAAACCTGCCGGCGCGAGTGGGCATCAAGAGTTGGATGGACGACAAAGGGCTATATTTCTGGTTCGAGAACGGTGACGACAACAAGGCGCACCACTACATTCCCGACGGCATGCAGGCGATTACCGTCAATCAGCAGCGCAAGGATGTCGACCAGATGCGGGTGGAAACCTATCTGGCAATGCAGGTTCCGGAGGCGGCCGGATTGAAATTCCCTCCGCTGAATCAAAATACGAGTGCTAAGGCGTACGGCACGGCTATGACGTCTTTGTCCGAGGAGATGATCACCAAAACGGGCACAGCGCTCGCCAAAGGCGCAGCCGACTACCCGGACAATCCCTATTTCAGGCTTAACCTCGCCGAACTGCTGGTTGCGGATGCCGTGAAGCCGGTGCAAGCTCTGGTTGCCAGCGGAAATCACCTGGAGACGATCGATCTCAACAACACGATCAGCCAGGTTCGATTGCAGCAAGCCCAGGAGCAGCTCGCCCTGGCGCATGAGGCGGCTCAGCGATCGGGTAATCCCTTCGCGGTCTACCAGGCTCAGCGAAGCCAAGTGCTGTTGGCGGCGCTGCCCGCCGTTTTGCAAGCGCTGCCGCAGCTGGAATTGCCGCCGGCCGGACCCGTGCGGGTGATGCCCTACCAAGATCAATTCCATCCGCCCCGTCGTTAGCATCAGCTCATGTGCCCGAACGCCGCACCGCAACCTGCTCCAGCAGGCTAAAATCATCTATTGGCGTTCTGGAGACACGAGTTTTTGTGAAACACATAGCGGTCCTCGGCTCGACTGGCTCGATTGGCAGTCAGACTCTCGATATCGCCCGAGCGCATCGGGACGACTTCACGGTAGTGGCTTTGGCTGCCGGTTCCAGCAAGCTACCCGAGTTGGCCAAGCAAGTGCGCGATTTTTCGCCCGAGCTTGTGTGCGTGCCGGATGCAGACTCAGCCATCGCTCTCAAGGAATTGTTGGGCAATGCGGTAAAAACGACCATCGAGCATGGGCAATCCGGATTGCTGGCAGCAGCTACGCATCCGCGGGCGGAAACTATCGTCTCGGGTGTCGTTGGCTCGCTGGGCGTGTTGCCGACGGCTGCGGCTGTGAAAGCCGGCAAAACCGTTGCCCTGGCCAACAAGGAAACTCTGGTGGCGGCCGGGTCGATAATCATGGCTTTGGCGCGAAAACATAACGCGCAAATTGTGCCCGTCGACAGCGAACATTCGGCGATTCATCAGTCGCTGTCGGGCTACGGCTCTGCCGATATCAAACGCATTTTGCTTACCGGTTCGGGCGGGCCGTTTCGCACCTGGAGCAAAGAACAAATTCGCAATGCCACCGTCGATGATGCCTTGAAACATCCTAACTGGTCGATGGGGCCGAAGATTACAATCGACTCGGCGACCCTCATGAATAAAGGGCTGGAGATAATCGAAGCGCGCTGGCTTTTCGATATCGACCCCGATCGCATACAGGTCGTCATTCATCCGCAATCGATTTTGCACTCGGCCGTTGAGTTTGTCGATGGATCGATCGTTGGACAACTGGGTGTCCCGGACATGCACCTGCCTATTCACTATGCTTTGTATTGGCCCCAACGAAAGGCGTCGACGCAGGTTCCGCCGTTGGATCTTGTGAAAGCTTCATCATTGACGTTCGAAGAGCCTGATTATGAGCGTTTTCCATGCCTGGCGCTGGCCAAACGGGCCGCTGCCGAGAGCAACACCATCCCGTCCGTTCTAAATGCCGCCAATGAAGCCGTTGTCGATGCGTTTCTTAAGCGCCGTCTTAAGTTTGTAGAGATTTCTGAACTCATTCAAAGGGTGCTTGAGCTTCACCAACCGGTGAACAAACCGACTCTAGACGATATACTTGAAGCTGATCGTTGGGCACGGCAAGCCGCCAGCGAATTACTCGGAGTACTTGCGAAATGACGACTTCTACGAAATCCAACGTCCAACTTGTTGACCATCCGCTGGCGACGCAGGCTTTGACCCGCCTGCGCGACTTCAATACGCCGCCTCATGAATTCAGAAAGCATGCGCTGTCACTCAGCCGCTTCCTGGTGTACGAGGCGATGCGCGATTTGACGACGCGCGAAGCCGGCGTTGAAACGCCACTGGGAGCCGCCAAGGGCATTGTGCTCAGCGACTACGTGGTGATTGCTCCTATCTTGCGGGCGGGACTGATTATCTCGGAAGCAGCGCAGGAAATCATGCCGGCGACAGCTCGTGTGTATCACGTCGGATTGCGCCGCGACGAGGCGACGCTGCAAGCTATCTCGTATTATGCGAAGCTGCCGGAAAAGCTGCCCGCCGAATGCAAAGTCTACGTGCTCGACCCGATGCTCGCTACCGGCGGATCAGCAGTGGCTGCGATTCAGTTGTTTGCCGATTTGAAAGTGGGCACTATCAATCTAGTGTCCTTCCTGGCTGCGCCTGAAGGCATCAAGCACGTACACGACAAGTTTCCGCGCGTCAAAATTACCGTCGGTGCGATCGACGAATGCCTCAACGAGCACGGCTACATTGTGCCCGGACTCGGCGACGCCGGCGACCGCATTTTCGGAACGTAAGCTCGCACAGGCACCGGCGGGCGGAAGCCCGTTTTGCGGATGCCGGATCAGTGTTTCGAACCCGCCAATTCTTTCGGTTCGCGGCCAGCAGCGCGTGGTGGCACCCGTACGGGAGAAAGACGATCCGGGCTCATCCGCGTGATCAGAACTTTGGCCGCAAATAGCATGGCGGTGGCGGGCGCGATGGCAATGCCGGACAGCACCAGCGGCGATACCATCGCCGACGAGAAATGCAACTCAGCGATGATGGTGCCTATTAAGCCTGCCGCCAGAGTCAGCTGTCCTCTGCGGCCCGCTGGAAAAACGGACACCAAGCCAAGCGCAGCGCACTGGAGATTGCAGAGATTGACAAACCATGTGGCGAGCACTATTAGCGCCAAGGCGACAGAGCCGAGGTCTGCCAGTGGGAAATCTTGCATTCGCCATTGTAGATAGCACATACACGTAATTAGGAAAGGCACCAGCGGCGCTAGACGGCCGCTAGTGCGAACTGCCACCATCGCAATGCTGATCATCCAGAATCCGCCGATCATTACGACCAGCTGTCTGGGCGGATCTATATGAAGCAACCGAGTAAGCAGCTCGATTGCTGCGTTGGCAAACAGTTCGGTTTGAACCGTCCACCAACCGATCATTACCAGCGCGATTACAGTGCCAATCCAACTCGCGCCCGCGCGACCGAACGTGCGGCGCATGATCTCGCCGTCTCGGTACGGACTGTACAATTCTGCAGATCTCGCCTGTGGCATTGCGCACCACCTGGGGTTTCGTCCCCCGCCAACATCATGACGCTAACTCACGATCGCGGTTATGTCACTGTTGGAAGTACGTATGGGGCGGCGCCTTGCTCATGATTGTTTACCTGATGGCGGCGGATGCTTCAGGCATTCGTTGACGGCATTGCTTGAGGGCATTGCGGGCACTGGTGATTGCGGGCATTGCGGGCACTGGTGATTGCGGGCATTCGTTGACAGTATTCCGCGCATTCCTTGAGGGCGCTATGACTTATCACCATTTTTGGTGATCCCGTGCGGCTTGGGAATTTGTCGCTGGTGCCAATATTTCCCATGGAATGAGGATTTCTTGAATCCGCACCGATCGCTTGACGACATCAATTTTGGTGACATCTCATAGCGATGCGCGAGGCGTGGCACGCGCCCGAGAAAAACGGAAACCAAGAAAAGCAGATCTCCGAACTGCGGACGACAGTAGCGCACTACTTGACGCCGGATGGAAAGGACATCAATCAAGTCGGTTTGCAGCCCGATGTGCAGATAGAGAATGGACAAGAGACGCCCGCGCTCCTCTACTTGTGCAGCTCCGCACACCAAGCGGCCCGCAGGTAGCAAAGCGAAAACTTGCATCAGATGCAAGTTTTTATAGTGCGCTGCAGGGGTGCGTCTAACCCCCGGATAAGGGCTTGCGCCGCCGGTTACAAGCGTTTGAGCGCTTCGCGGCAGCTGAGCGGCGATAAGCAATCGCCGTTGGTTCGGACGAAGCGGCGTACGCGGTCCGGCGCGACGTAGCTGTATTCGCGCAGCGCCCAACCGATAGCTTTGCGAATGAAGAATTCCTTTTCATGCGCAAGCATCAGGCAGTGTTTAAAAAGCTGCTCTTCGTCGGTGTTCTTCTTATGATGATTGTGCGCAAGCAATGCCGTGCGCCGAATCCACATGTCTTTGTCTTTGGCGAAGCGCTCGATCACTGGTTTTGTCTTGGAACGCTGTTTCAAGAGAACCTTGCCCACCATATGCTGTGCAATCACATCGACGAAATCCCACCACGCGCCTTCGCGTACAAGCTGCTCATATAAAGGTAGGCAGTCAGCCGTAATGAATTGAGGAAACGACACGGCGTACTCGAGGGCGGCGTACTTCTCTTCACGACGGGGTTGCTTCCACAAGGCAAGTACGTTCGCTTCGTAGCCGGCGACGTCGAGGGCTGCAAACTGCTGCTTCATTGCTTTGTAAATCGGCATGCGCTGGGGCTTTTGGACCCCGTAAAACGGCATCTCCGTCCTCATGTAAGCCGCCATTTCCACGGCTTTGTCCGGGTCGGCTTGGGCGCGCAGGCTGCCTGCCACGAATTTGACAAGGTCGGCGCTCTGCGACTTCTGCCGCGGGTGATATCCAGTCTCGCCGCAGGTTGTGCACTTCTTTTGAACCATGCGGCTTAGATGCCCTTTTGCTGTCGATAACGGGTGGCAGGCTTTTGCGGGATGGTAGACAGCTTGACGAAATTTGCCGCGCCGCGTGCCGCAATGGGCAAACCGCCGGTAATGACGACGTTGTCGCCGCCCGACACGAGCTCGCGTTTGAGCAGCGTTTCTTCAACCATGGCGAGCGTCGATTCGGAATCGCTTACTTCGGTGAGCATTAAGGGCTTGACTCCCCAGATAAGAGCCATCTGCCGGTAGACGTGTATGTGCTGGGTAAGAGCGATGATTGGCGTCGGCGGGCGAAACTGCGAAATCAGTTGCGCGGTCGAGCCGGTCTTGGTGAAGGCGGCTATCGCTTTCGCCTTCATGTCCACCGCCATGTCGCAGGCCGCGTGCGCGATGGCATGGGCTGAGCTTGTGAGGTTGCCTTTGCGTAGAGTCTCGTAATCGATGCTTGCCTCAGCCACGGTGGCGATGCGGTCCATCATTTTCACAGCTTCAATCGGGTATTTGCCGGACGCGCTTTCTCCCGAAAGCATGACGGCATCCGTCCCGTCGAAGATGGCGTTGGCGACGTCCGACGCTTCGGCGCGAGTCGGGCGCGGGTTCATAATCATCGATTCCAGCATCTGGGTAGCAGTAATTACCGGCTTGCCCTTGGCGTTCGCCTTCTTGGTAATCAGCTTTTGCGCCGGCGGTACGCGTTCGGGCGGCAGCTCGACGCCGAGGTCGCCGCGGGCGATCATGACGCCATCGGCGGCCTCCAGAATCTCGTCGAGGTGTTCGAGCGCTTCCGGCTTTTCCAATTTGGCAATCACGGACACGGGCGGCCAATGGTCGCCAATCAATTGTTTGAGGTGAATGACGTCATCGGGATCGCGGACGAAGGATAGGGCGACGTAGTCCACGTCGTGCTGCAGCCCCAAGAATAGATCGGCCTTGTCCTTTTCGGTGAGTGCGGGGATGGAGAGCCGAACTCCGGGCAAGTTGATGCCCTTCTTGTTCTTCAGAAGGCCGCCGTTGACCACTTCGCATACGACGTCCGTCTCGTTGGTGTCCAGAACTTGCAACTCGATTAGCCCGTCGTCGAGCAGAATTGTGTCTTGCGCTTTCACTTCCAGCGACAGACGACCGTAATTGGTACCAACCACGGTGGCGGTGCCTTCGACTTTGCGGCTCGTGAGCACAAACTTCTGCCCGGCAAAGAGCGTTACAGGGACATCGCCGGCAAGCGTGGCGGTGCGAATCTTCGGACCGGACAGGTCGAGCAGGATACCCAGCGGCTTATCGAGGTCCTGACTGATTTGGCGAAGGTCTTCGATTACGCGCGAAACGGTGGCATGATCGGCATGCGAACAGTTGATGCGAGCGACATCCATCCCGGCTTTGACCAGCTTTTCCAGCATCGGGCGTTCGCTGGTTGCAGGTCCAACGGTGGCGACAATTTTAGTTCTACGCATCGCTCTAAAGTACACCAGATGCCGGAATTAGCCAAAGGAACTGGCGGTGTCTTTGAAGAAATATCTACCCCGACGATTGGTGCGAGTTCGCCGAAACCCGCGCCAGCACTGGACATTTGAATGGCTGTCAAGTATATTTAAATTAAGTATACGCGAAGGTTTTTTCGCATGTGGTTGCCTGAAGTCTCTGGCAGGCGGGTGTTTTGCGCACTCGTGTCTGCCCTGCTATTTTCAATACCTGTAAGTGGACAGCCCAACGGTCAACCGGAAGCTGGTTGTGCAGTCGCTGGCCTCGACGCTTCAGCAGATGAGCAACGTCTGGCGGCCGGAGATGTGCTCGTCGATTCCACTGAGATCAACGGCATTCGCTATGTGGTGGCACGGGTTTGGATCGACCAGACCCCGGAAAACACATGGCGAACGCTGGTCAATCCGTACGAGTTCGAAGGACGGATTATGCACCGCATGAAGCGGGTCGAGGTGCTCACCGACGAGCCGACGCAGTCGTTGATGACTTGCACCATAGGCGTTATCTTCCCGATCCCGGACTTCAAGTACACGGTTGAATCGCACTACAAGGCTTGCAGCAAAGTAGAGTTTCACCGCACCGGCGGATCGTTCAAGGATTTCCGCGGCTTCTGGGGGCTGCAGCCGGTTTCCAACGGCGCAAAGACCGAGGTCACCTATTCGATGTACATCGACCCCGGCTTTCCGGTTCCCGATTGGCTAGTGCGGGAGGGGGTACGTATGGAGTTGCCGAACGTGCTTACCGGGCTGCGCGAACAAATCGATCATCTCAAGGTGAAGCCTGAGGACGCCGCGAAGCGGAATCTGGTAGCTGCTACCGCATATGGTGCGCCGCCGATAGCTGCAGTCCCGGCAGTCGCCGCCGTCCCGGCAGTCGCCGCCGCCGCGCTGACGCCTGCGCTGCCTCTGATCCGCAACTAAGGCTGGGATCGCTGGCTTCCAGCCTGCATTTCGACGGCGGCACGGGCAGGCAAGATGCCTGGTTCCCAGTGCTATGCCCTGCTTACGGTACGGGCTGCGGCTCGCGCTCGCCGGCGGTGAACCATGTATGACTTATGTTCGGGAAGCAGTTGTCGATGGCTTCGATTTCGGACAGCTTGCCTTCGTCGACACCACCCGAATCGAGCATGGAAATCAGGGCGCGGAAGCGATCCACGTGCTCGTTGAAGCGGTCCTTGGCATACTGCCAGGCTTGACCAGTAGTGATCAAGAACGGCCAGTCGCTCGACTGCAGCAAGAGCAGCTCGCGCAATGCCTGGTTGAGCGCGCGTTCCGTCAGGGCGCCGCTGCCGCGGTGTTTGTTTTCCGCAGCTTGCATCGCTTGTTCGCATTCGTGAATGATCGGCCACATCCATTCCGTTTGGTTGTTGTACCAAACTTGGAAGTGTCCGCCTGCTCCCCAGGAAGATTCCGGCAGCTCGATCGCTTTCGACGGAGGCACCGTCTCCAGATATTCGCTGGCGGTTTGAATCTGCACAGCCGTATAGGTGCGCAGTTTTCGGATCACTTCCTTGATCCAGGTAATGCCTTCAAACCACCAGTGACCGAACAGTTCGGTGTCGAAGCTGGCGAGAATCAAGCCTGTAGTGTTCGTTGATTTCAAATGGTCGGTGAGCAGCTGTTGCACGAGCCCGACGTAATGATCGGAGTTTTCTTTGATCCGCTCCATCGCCGCTTCGGGGTTATACAGTTGTTTGAAGCCGAGGTCGGTTTCTTTGCTGGTCAGCCGCCAGTAGTGCAGTCCGGACTTGTCGTCTTTCTTGTGAAATTCTCTATAGTTGCCGTCGCCGGGATAACCTTGGTCGGCAGACCACACCTGGTAGCCGGCCTCTTCGTGCCGGCCCATCACGGCCACCGGATACTCTTTCAACCAATACGCTTCGAAGGTATCCAAGCCGGTAGGCTTGCGTGAGGCAGCCGGGATGTATTCAATCGTGCCGTAAGCGCCGAAGACCCGGCGAACTTCCGCCGTCTGTCCGCCTTTGATCACATCCGATTCGGTGAAGAAGTACTTCAGCCCGTTTTTGTACAGCCATTTCTCGATGCCGGCGCGCTCTTTGTTGGACGGACGGTAAGCGCATTCGGGCAGCCAGAAACCTCTAGGCTCGCGTCCGAAGTGCTTCTTGTAGGATTCGACGCCGACTTTGTACTGGCAGTTCAGCGAAGCGTCAGTGGACAGAAGCGGCGAAAAACCATGCGTAGCCGCCGACGTGGTTACTTCGATGGCGCCGAGGTCTTGAAACTTGCGGAAGCCAGCGACGATGTCGCGTCCCCACTTGTTGTTGAAATCGTTGTGAATCTTCTGGAACCAGTGCAAATAGAAGCGGGACAGTTGAAATCTGTCTGCGTCCGGTTGCTCGCCGCGAGGGCCGAAACGCGCTTCATCTAGCTTAGCGGAGTCAATTCGGCTTTCGACGTACTTATTGAAGCCATGCTTCAAATGGTCGTCGGCCATCTGCTCAGCCAAAATCGGTGTGATGCCGATTGTGATCTTCGCGGGAATCCCTTCATCCCAGAGCTCTGAGACCATATTGAGCAAGGGGATGTACGTTTCCATCATGCATTCATAGAAGCTCTCTTCCCCGAAAGGCCACATCCCGGCTTTCCGGTAAAAGGGGAGGTGACTATGAAGCATTAATACAAACGAACCAACGCTCAAAATGAAATTCTCTCCCTGTAAGCCAGGCACTGGCTGGGTTCCTGGCGAATTTGTCATGCTTGACAAATCAGCTATAGTAGATCCAATCGGTCGCTTCACCAGCTCGCTTGCCGGAAAGCCGACATGCCATTCGCCCGGTGGTTTTATATGTTTGACGACCCTGAGGAATATATCAATTAAGCGATGTCATTTCTAGCCGCAAAGGCGAATCCGTAACTATTCTAAAAAGTGCTTGCAGCAAGCACCACAGGCGCATCCACGGCACACAATGAGCACAGAAAATCAAACTGGCAATCTCGAAAATCAACAGCCCGACAGCATGGAAGATGACGCCGAAATCCAGGCGCAGACTCAGGCGCCGGTCAGAAAGCCGGTGAAAGCCCGGGCATCAGCAGCAGCGGCGGATAAGGGCCGGGCGCCCGACAGCAATAAGGTGCTGCGCCTGCTGGAAAAAAATCCGCTTGGTATGACCCTGCCTGAGATGGCCGGCGGGCCGAGACAAGTTAAGAAAATAAAGTTGCTGCGCCCGATGCTGGCAGAAGCCATCCGCAGCGGATTGGTTATGCCGGTGAGCCAGCGTGCCGGCAATACCGTCTATCGACTCGTGAAGTTCTTGGGACCAAGATAGAAGGGCGCAGGCTACTACCTGCGTTTTGACCCGAAGTGCACGCAGGCTAATCGTCTGCGCTCCTCTGTAACTGCTCAGCCTTCCTGATCAGTTCGTCCGTATCGCCCATGATCGTCACAATCTTGTTTCTTCCGGTGGCGCCGTGCACAATCTGCACGGAAGTCTTCGGTACGCCAAAAAACTTGGCGAGATAAGCACAAACTTCTTTGTTTGCTTCGCCGTCGATGGGCCGCGCGGCAATGCGCAGCTTCAATGACGCATCATGAAGACCGGCCCATGCTGATTTTGACGCCCCAGGCTGGACGTACAGGCTGAGCGATATGCCTTCCTTAGTTGGTTTTACTGGCGTTTTCACGAAACAACTGCTGGAATAATTGTATGACCTAGAAGGAGAACCCAGTGAGCGTGCGAGTTGGAAATATCGAAATAGGGCATGGGCAGCCGCTATTCGTCATTGCTGGTCCCTGTGTCATTGAATCCTGGGATGTCATATACGCCACTGCGTGTGAGCTGAAAAAGCTTTCTGAGCAGCTTGGGTTTTCTCTGGTTTTCAAGGCATCTTTCGATAAAGCCAACCGCACATCATACGATTCCTTTCGCGGCCCCGGTTTGGAATTTGGGTTGGAGATGCTCGCTGAAATCAAGCGCAAGCTCGGCGTGCCCGTCCTCAGCGACGTGCACGAAACAGAACAGTGCGCAAAGGCCGGCGATGTCCTCGACATTGTGCAAATTCCGGCCTTCCTCTGCCGGCAAACCGATCTTGTGGTTGCGGCTGCGCGCACGATGAAGGCCGTGAATATCAAGAAGGGACAATTTGTTGCTCCGCTGGACATTCTTCATAGTGTGAAGAAGGTGACCGCCGAAGGCAACACCAATGTCTTCGTCACCGAGCGTGGCACCACATTTGGTTACAACAATCTTGTCGTCGATATGCGCTCGTTCCCGATAATTCAGGACGAAGGCGTCCCGCTCATCTTCGACGCGACGCATTCCGTGCAATTGCCCAGTGCGGCCGGCGGTGTTTCCGGTGGGCAGCGTCAATACATTCCGACTTTGACTCGTGCCGCGATCGCGGCCGGGTGCCAGGGACTGTTTATGGAAGTCCATCCGAATCCCGATGAGGCGAAGAGCGATGCCGCGACGCAAATTCCTCTGGGATTGACTAAGGATTTCTTGGCGCAATGCGTGGCACTATATAATCAGGTGTCTCAATTGAAAGAGATACGAATGCCGGAAAAAGGACATTGCGTAGCCGTCTAACGCGGCAGTTGCTGCCGATATCTATTATTGCTTTGCTGGCATTGAGCAGCATGGTTATTAGTGCGCGTGCCCAAGATTCGGACACGACCGAGTTGGGTGACTTGCTGTCCAAAGTCTATTTGGCGTATGGTGGCAAGGATGCCTTGGCTGCGCTGGATAAAAACTACACATTGGTGGGCGAACGCAAGCCGCGCAACGGCGACGGACCGATCGCTCATCTCAGGCAAGTTAGAAAAGGCGCGTGCTTACGCATCGACGTCGAGTCCGGTGAAAATGCGGCTCCGGTCAGCACCGTATATGATGGCGCCGCCGCGTGGCAATCAGCGGGCGGAGCAGTCGAGGATCTCGCAGGCGGCCGGGCAGAAGCGCTCAGCCTCGATCGCGATCGCGAGCCTGCCGTCCTGGTTCATTACAATGATCCGGGCTATTCCTTCAAACTAAACGGCCGCACGGTGTATCGCGCGACGCCCGTTTTTGCCGTTGAGGTCAAGCATGGTGAAAACGACCCGGTCATTGTTTACATCGGAGAGAAAAACTTTCAAGTGCTCGGCGTCTCTTACGCCGTAAAATCCGACGCCGGTAAGCCGGCCGACACTGTCACCATTGATTTTTCCGAATATCGACCGGCAGCAGGGACAGTGTTTCCTTTCGAACAATTGCAGTTGGTCAACGACAAAGAACTGTCCGAGCTCAGCGTCTCGAGCATAGACACGACGAGCGCAATTGATGATCTGCAATTTCGCCGTCCGGACAAGCCTGAGCAAGTGCGTCTGGCGAAATCATTAACCTTGCCGTTTGCATACTCGCACAAAGAAATTGTCGTCAAAGTGCGGATCAACGACAGCGAGCCTCTGGATTTTCTGTTCGATACCGGCGCCAGCCAGACGGTCATCGATCGAGCTGTCGCTGCCGAGAATTTTCTCGATAAGGGTCCCAACTACACCGTCACCGCAATCGGTGGCAATGTTCCGACTCAGACCACTAAGATAGATAGGCTCTATATCGGTGACGTCGAGCTGGGCAACGTGCACGCGCTCATTCACGATCTGCGACCGACGGCCATGCAAATGGGGCAGCGCATCGGCGGCATCATCGGTAGCGATCTCATCGGGCGATTCGCGGCAACCATCGACTTCGCCAATGAGAAGATCACGCTCAACGATGCCGACACCTTCGCAGTACCGGCGGGCGCAGTTGTGGTGCCTTTTGCGCAGAAGCGCGGACCGCTGGGTGGGCCCCTCGTCCGCGCAATCATCAATGGAAAGGATGTAGCTTGTGTGGTCGACACCGGAGCGGCCTTCAATAACCTTCCGACGAGGGTGGCGCACACCATGCTTGCCGATCAAACTCCGCATTACATGCAGGCGACCGGATTGGACGGGCACCTGGTCAAACTGGCAACTTTGACTGTTCCGACGGTAAAATTGTCGACTCAATCGGTGCACAACATCAATTTTACATACTCCGTTGATCAAGATTTGCGCGTGCCCGCCAAAGCGTCCGGCGGCAACGGCATCGTCGGAGTGCTAGGCAATCCCTTCTGGCAAAACTTTGCTCTTACTCTCGATTATAAGTTTGATCGATTGATATTGGAGCCGAACAAAACTCAGACCTCGAAGCAAGAAGTCGACTCCCTGATCGCGTTGGGAGACAGCAAGCTGATCGTTTACCGTGATTTGCGTCCGGCCGAAGCGGCTTATCAGAAGGCATTGCTGAAAGTTCAACAACTCGGGGATGCCAGAATGCAGGCGCGCATCTGGGGACGTATCGGAAATCTCAGACGGACTCTGGCTAAAGATCTCAACCGCCCCGAGCAAGCCCGCATTGCCTACGAATATTTTTCGAAAGCTCATGAGCAAGCACATCGTTTGCAAGACCGCGAATCCGAAGGTCGAATTCTAGCGGACTGGAGCTTGCTGTATTTGGATAATGGCCAGTTGCAGGCAGCCCGGCAGGCGCTGCAAGGTGCCAGATTGTTGGCACCGGATGACCCGCAAGTGAACGTTGACTTCGCGCAGTATCTATACAAGATGCAGCAATACAGCGATATGCAAA
>DATNQY010000252.1:0-8679 GCA_036703785.1 Candidatus Obscuribacterales bacterium | reverse complement strand
GCGCTGGGTGACGTGCAAGAGTGCCTTCTGCTGGGCCGTGTCGAGCTCATATTTATCGCGCAACGCCTCCAGTTTGGCGCGCTGGTCGGTGCCGACAGGAGCGACTTTCGCGAAAGCCACGGGGGCTTGAGCCTGAGCGATTTCCTGCGGCGCATTGTCCACAGTCGTCAGGTTGTCTGCAAATACCGGCAGCCCCATCATCAATAACGAGCCGGCAATTGCAAGTGTGCGAACGAGTTTCATACAAGGTCCTCCATTTATCCATTAATGGGCGATGCATGGCATTGCCCCTATACCTTCACAAACGTTGTAAGCCTAAAAAAAGTTCAAAAGTTGGCATTGAAATTAACATTACTTCGTATACGTACTTTTATGGGAAAGAAATGGGCGCCGAAGCGCCCTTTCTCCTTTGGCGAAGGGGAGACGCCGTGGGTCGCCCCTTATGCGACCTTAGAAGCCGAGCAGCCTGCGCAAGCCGCCTGAGCCCAAAGAACTCTGGTTGAATGTGCCGGCAGCAATGCCGTTTTGTGCGTTGGTTATCTGATTGAGCTGGTTTTGCGCCCAAGCTTGGCGATTGCCCGTCAGATTGCCTGAGCTAAGCAGGTTTTGCAGGAAAGATTGGCGCTGGGAAAGCCGATTGGTCAAGGCGGCATTGGGAGCACCGTTGGTGCCGAACAATGAGCTCAGCAAACCGCCGTTGCCGTATCCCATCCCGTTGCCGTATCCCATCCCGTTGCCCATGACGCCGGGGTTGTAGCCGACGCCTAGCATTCCGTTGCCGCCGTATGGGCTATAGGGCGCGCCCATCAGCCCGTTGTTGTATCCGCCGTAGGGAACACCGTTGTTGAATGCGGTATTGTTTGCCCAATTATGATGATGGTGGTGATGGCAACTGCCGCCGGCAAAGCCGGTGCCCATCATGCCGTTGTTGCCGAAGCCGTTCAACTGGTTGAAAAATCCTGGTGCGGCCTGAGCCGGAACCGTGGTAATTGCGATCGTCGCGAAAGCCATCGCGAGGGTGGGAATAAAAAGCTTGCTGTTCATTTACGGCACTCCTGCTCATGCCTCCGACCAAATACACCAGGTCGAGGCATCAAACTGTACAGGTAGATCGACGCCGGCTCAGCCGTCAGGTTTCCGCCATCAACTGATTTAACGCATTTTTGTGACGGTTGATGTCCGCGTTCGATTGTCCTTTATCTGCGCTATCTACTAATGATTGGTTAGCGAGCGTGGCTTGGCACCAAATGTGGTATCACATCCGGTAGTACCAACGTCTACCAACCACATACGGTGGCACTTTCGGGCACCTATGCGTGCAAGTTTTCCAAGACAAGTGGGAACGCCACAGGTTACCCGGCGTCCTCTGAGCTGACCTAATGGGAGATTCAGCAGTGGTAATCGTTCCTGACACCGTTTCATACGGAGCATTGCTGGTAATTATCAATTCCCGTCTCAAGCTGCCGCGCACAATGGAAGAGCAAAAATATTTTGTGGACCTCGCAAACCAGCTAATTCGGCTGTACTGGCAGCAGATGGACGATGCCAAGAATTATCAGCGCAAACAAGCTTAGTTTAGTTATGAGCTACGGAGGCCTGTTGAGCTCGCCAGATTGCATCGCCAATTTGGACGAATACATCGAAAGTAGCATCCGCCCCTTGCAAAACTCCATTCCTGAGCTGCTCATCATCAGGCAATGCGTTTAGCGCTGAGGTGAAGTCTTGCCACAAAGGCTTGAACCTATCCTTGAATGGATCGAAATAGGTATAACCTGCATCTTGCAGCCCGTATGTCTCGCGCACCTGGTGCGCGATGAACTTGCCGCCGTGCTTGCTGCCGAGTAAAACATACAAAACGCCTAGCAGAGTGCGCGGGTCGTCGGAGAAAGTGCGCGATTGAGCGAACTCGACAACGACAGGCAGAGCCGTTTCGCTGTTCATATCCGTGCCCAGGGCCTTCAAATCGTCTTGCAAGAATGGCAATTGATAGTGCTCGTCATGCACGACCGAGCGCACCGCTGGGTTGCCTTCGGCGTTGCGCAACTGATTTTCGAATTCCCGATGCAGATGCGCCAACTGCACGAGGTACCGCCGATAGCTGGCCAGCGGCAGCTTGCCCTGGGCAAGCGCGCCCTGAAACGGATGCCCCTCCGCTTGTTCGTGACGCTTACGAGTGGAGTCCTTCAAATGCTGGTGCAGAGTCGTTTGCATAAGTATCTCCGAGATGACGGCTTATTGTAATCGAACTACGGCCGCTCATCCAGTCCGTTTTATCGTGAAGTGGGCTCCTCTTGACGCAGCAATGCATAGTAATTAACGTTAAGTGGAATGGTGAATAGGGAATTGCCGACCAAGTCGATTGGCTGAAAGGGCTCACATGCCGTCACTGCGAACACTGCGCCATCAGGAAGTGCTTTTCACTCGTCTTGTGGAAGAGCTCACGCAAGTCCGCATTGACGAGCCCGAACGCGCCTTGCTGGTGGCTAAAAAGCGCAAGCGGCGGACAAAGCTGCATGGACGGCAGGCTCAACATTTTGGCTGCGGATTACCCGGCACGGCGCGTTGTACGCGCCGGCGACCAGCCGCTGGCCATGGCGGACAGGCAGGATTTCTTAATTCGCATCGTCCGCATCCTCAGCGCCGATGCCGCCGATGGCGTGATGGCTACAATGGATGTGCTCGAAGAGCTTCTGGTGCTGCATGATTTGATGCAGGCAAGAGGCCTGCCGGCATTTCTCAATGAGAAGCTGCTGATCGCCAGTCTCAATCGAGGGGGTTTGTCAGGCAGCTCGTGGGAAATGAACGATCCGCCCACCGGCCCGACGCCCACCCAATGCGCCGAATGGAGGATGGACGGCGTCAAAATGTTGTGGCGATTTTGCGAAAGCGATCAAGGATCGCTTTCTACTTTGCGCCATTGCGCTCAAGCAATCAGTGAAGCCAACTCCGTGCAAATGCCGTTTTTCCTGGAGCCTCTGCCTGTCGTGCCCGTGGACAATGGATATAAGATGAATCCCAGCGCCGAGGCATTCGCGCAGTTGGTTGGAGCCGCCACCGCCCTTGGTGACAGCAGCCGCTATTTATGGTTGATGTTGCGCTACTGCGCCAACTTCAATGTGGTCGCCATATCCACGACTTTGCCGATCTTGCTGCTCGGCGGTGAAGCGGTGAGCAGCGACAAATATCTCAGCGACATCAAAGACGGGCTGGCCGCCGGCCATAACGTCCGCGGGGTCATGATTGGGCGCAGCGTTCTCTACGCAGCAGACCAAGACCCGGTGGACGCCGCCGGCATTTTCCACGATCTGGTGCACAAAGGTCCGTCAGGCGGCGCCTAGGTGGTTGTTGCTTCGCGCAACCGTTCTCGGGCCAGCAGCCAAGCCAGCCATAGCTGGGCAACCGACCCAATGAAAAGCGGGTGCACAAGGATGAGCAAAAGTGGCGAACAAACTACAACGGCAGCTGGGCCCGCCCCTTGCAGCATGGTCACAAGCGGCAGAAAAACAAAAGTTCCCCACGACAGAAACGGCATAATCAGCAGCAAAACGCGCGACCATTGCGTGTACTTGCGCCGGCCGAGCAGATCGAGTGCAGGCCATAAGAGCATTGCCACTACAGATAGTGCCAGGTAATCGTACGGCAAGACGTGAACCGTAAATGCCAGGGTAAACAATAACGTGCAAGCGGAGAGAACCCCGAAGAGCACCTCGTCGTGACGGTTGAGTCTGCGATAGCGCAGCCACAAAACGCCGGTGAGCACTGCGGTCAAAACCGTCAATGCCAGGCACAGGAAGAGAACCAGGCGCGGGCTGGTACCGGGCAGAAGCATAATCAAACCGCGCAGGTTTTCCAGGGTCGTCAGCTCCGTCAGCTCGCGATGGACATCGGCCGAGAACATCGTTCTTACGAATTCGATGATGCCGCTCAGTCCGCCGACAGGCAGGCAGGCGATCAACAAAAGCAAGACGGCCACGGCCGCTCCACGCACATATTGCCATCGACCAACCACGCAGCCTGCCACCAGGAAAAGAGGGGCAAATTGAGGTTTGGCCAGAAGCAGAGCCGTCGCTATGCCACTATGAAAATATTTTTGTTGCCGGCAAAAGTAGAAGAAGAGCGCGCTGCCGGCAAGCAAAAGAATGCCCGTCTGCCCAACCCGGAAGTTGAAAAACGCCGGCAGCGAGGCCGCAGAAGCCACGCAAACAGCCAGCCACAGCTTCACTCCCTGACGCTGGTCGAGGATTTTGACTGCACCGGCCGCGGCTAAAACGCAAAACGCTGTCCACATCCCCCATGCCCACTGAAGCGGCGCCAGCGTAAACGGAAAGAAAACAGCCACCATGAAAGGCGGGTAGAAAAATCGATATGTACCGGCAGGTTCGAACGGTTGCGTCAGTTGTTGAATGGCGTGCGTGAACGCGGCCGAATTGTATATTTGCGCCGCTTGATCCGGAGCCGTGCGCAGCATCCAGCCGGCCGCATAAAAGAGAACGAAATCCACGACTTGCCCTTTTGTCTGCAGAATCTGCTTTTGCACAATTACGTCGCAAATGTGCCACCAAACAAAGAGCGCCGTCAGCAAGAGCGCGACGAAATAGACTACATAGCCGACGGTTCTCGGCACGTTCGGCAGTTGCAGTCCCTTATAGCTGTCCCCGGCTTTCGTCATTTCGGCAGATAAATGTCCTGGCTGATACCATTGCCGGTGCCGCTGCCGGCTAACCGATAATTTTCCTTAATGGCGGCCAAAGCCTCGGGGGTCCAAATGTAATTGCCGCCCTGCCGGCTGTCACGGTGGTTGATCATCACCGCAGCATAAGCCTTGCTCTTCAAGCGGTCAATAAAGGGTTGCTGCAGCTGCGGTCGCTGGCGCCAAACACTCTGAAAGATGTTGCAATCTACCATCACCAGCTCGGTGCCCGTGGCAAACACCCAATAAGGATCCTCACTGAGCAGCTTTCCCTGGTGCGGCAATTGTTGCAAAACGCCTGCGGCCTCTGTTCTCACAGTGCTAACTTGTTTATCCAGAAACAGAGCCAGATCGATAACCAGTATTACCGAGACGACGGCAAGCGCGGCGGCAAACCAAGTCCAACGCGTTCCCACCAGCGCCGCCACCATGGCAAACCCGATGAAAGGCAAAATGAAGTGATTGGAAGTCGCGGCCGGTATGCCGAGCGAACTCAAACACTGCAGGACGGACAAAACGAGAAATATGCAGGCAAACTGAAATTGGGGCATCGCAACCTGTTTGCGCACGATATAGAGTATCGCGCCTGCACTGATTAGCCCCAGCTTGATACCATCGGCAGCCAGGGTGGATACATTCAAGCCAACATTGTTGTAGTCCCAATGCAACTGCTTGAGAAAGGCATAAATTTGCGGGACACCGCCTGTAATCAATTGAAAGACGATGCCGGTAAGCGCGAAAGCAGCCACAATTATGCATCCAAAACGAACAGCGGCAGCCGTTTTGCCGCGGACGAGCAAAAATACGCAAATGGTGGCAGGCGCCAAAACGCCTTGTTGCTTGCCGAGCAGCGCCAACACGCTCAATGCTACGCACGGCAACAATGCTTTCGTTGAAAGTTCGTCTCGCTCGTACTTGAGCCAGAAGACCAGCAAGGTGGCGATGATGAAAAAGATGCAGAGGAAATCCGGTTTGCACATGAAGCTGTTGAACCAGACCGGCAACGGGCTGAAAACAAAGACGAGCGCCGCCGCAGCAGCAACGCGATCAACGGCGCTGCGCTTCCACAACAACCACAGCAATATCGCCGTGCCGACTGCACATACTGCTGATAAAGCCCGCAGAAAGATGAGACACCCGGCCACCTTTGCCGATGCAAGCTGACCGATGATAGGCATCAAAGGAGGATAGATATTCACCGACCATGGCTCGGCAGAAAGTCGGGCCGGATCGTAAATATTCAATCCGTGAGCTAAGGCCCAGGACGCCCAGAGCGGCACACCTTCATAGTTGAGCGAGTAAGGACAGGTAAGTGCACGATAAAAGCCGAATGCGTACAAAGCGACAATCGAAAAGACGCCGAACACCATCATTGCGATGTGCAATTTGTCAAAAATCTTGGCTGTCGAGTCGCTGGAATGCATGAGCTGAGCAGTATTGTACAGCCACAAGAGCGGGCTTTCGCCCGCCGCCCCCATGAGAAGGCACCTTGCGGCTGATTCTACGTCCTGTGCCTCGACGGAGGACGTATGGATATTGCTTATTTAAGACAGGTCCTCGGCAAATTGGAGAGGATGAAAGCCGTGCACGATGAAAAATTCTCGGATAATCCAAAACACAAAGATTGCCAAAAGCGCCTCGACAAAGCAATCGACAATTTGGGCAGGGATATCAAAGAGCAAAGTGCAAGCGAGCCGCGTCTTGATTTTTCAGTGAGCGAGTCTGCTTTGCCGGATGCCATCGAGCCGGCAGCCAAGTTGCAAGCCGAGGCCAATGAGCTGGAGGGGTTGAATGATCCGCTGGCTACCGCCTTGCGTGCGCAATCTCGCGACATCCTGTTCAAAGAGCTCAACGAGCTGGACGGGTTCGACCGATAAAAAAGAAAAACCCGGAAGAGCGGGACGAGCGTCTCTTCCGGGTTTGGATAGTATTTCGGCTGTCGCCGAATTTATGCTTACGAGCTGGATGCCGCAGAGTATGCGTTCAACGCGTTCAACTGTGACACAACTGTCGAGAAGGATTGAGACAGTGTGGACTGGAGAGCGCCTCTCGCAAATCCGAATACAACGGCGACCAGGAGGGCTACGAACGCTAGTACGGCGCCGTATTCTGTAATACCTTGTCCTGATTCATCCTTTAGGAAAGCCACCAAAGCTTGATTAATACGCATAGTCGAATTACCTCTTTCTTGAGTTCGATGTGGGTTGTCATCGGTTCATGCTGCTAAGTTACCAAAGCAACGTTTCAGCATTGTTTCACATACGCTTCTGTAACGTTTCGTTTGTCCGCACATTCTGCATTAAAATCCTACGGAAGTACCAATTGGCTTTGCTTGCGCTCACCGGTACTAAGAGTTACGACGGGGTTTTGCAACCGGCTTGGCACCCGGAACCAGAACGTGCAGCCTTTGCCAAGCTCGCTTCTGACGCCGATTGAGCCGCCGTGGCCTTCAATAATGGCCTTGCAAATGGCCAGTCCCAAACCGGTTCCTTTATGTTGATGGTCGCCATCCACCTGATGGAAACGGTCGAAGATGGTATCCACGTGCTCGGAAGCAATGCCCGGACCATTATCGGTCACACACACTTCGACGTGTTCATCTTCTATCTTTTTCGCCGATATAGTTATGGTGCTGTCACGTGGTGAGAACTTCATTGCATTGGACAGCAGGTTGACTATCACCTGCACTATCCGGCGTTCATCCACATATACATCGATATTGGTGGGCACGTTATCAAATCGCACCTGCAGTTGCTGGGCGAAGTCATACACAAGCTCGATCGAGCGGTCGATGACCGAAGATAGAGCGACCATCTCTTGATTAAACTGCAATTTGCCGGCTTGCATCTTTTCAAGATCGAGCAAATCATCGACGAGATTTATCAGCCGCAAAATACTCTGCTCGGCAACGCGAACACGTTTCTCGCCGGTCTCGTTCAGCTGTCCATACATGCCGCGCGCCAGAAGCGTCATTACACCTTGCACCGACGTCAGCGGACTGCGCAGGTCATGGCTGACCATGGCGATCAACTCCTGCTTGAACTGCTCCGCTTGAGCGCGTTCTGTGATGTCCTGAATGATGGCAAGATAACGGGTGCCATCTATAGAGTCGAATTCGGTGAGCATCATTTCAACAGGAAAAAGCTCGCCATTTTTCCGCCGCGACTCGAAGGTGGCAGTCTTGGTCAGCGTTTTCTGAAACATCATATCCATAAACTGCGCCGGATCGACTTGCTCAGGCAAAGAAAGAAGCGCCATCAGGTGGTCGTCTTGCAGCTCTTCGAAAACATAGCCGAAGATTTTTTCAGTGCGCGGGTTGATCGATTCGATTTTGCCTTGCACGTCGATGGTGACTACGCCTACCGGCATGTTCTCGATCAAAGATCGAGTCCTGGCCTCGCTTTCCTTTAACAACGTTTCAATCAACACCCGCTGCTTGATCGTTTCGTGCAAAACTCCGTCCAGGGCGGCAATTTCATCCGATCCTTCAAGCGGTGGATTGAGAGGCATTCCCCGACCAAAACGCACGCTGTTGTCGGAGACAACACTCAAGCGACTGACTATACCCTGCATGAAATACAGCGTTGTACCGACTGCGATCACCGCATTGACCAGAATCACAACCAGCACATTGCTCTCAGTCATGCGTCGCTGAATGGCAGCGCGATCCATGACAAACTCCGTCGGGCGGCGATACTTCGAGAGAAGTCCGTCGGCGAAAACCAGCGTCGAATCACGCATCCTGTTGAAGCTGTTGTAATCGAAATGCGCTTTCGACGAAGATTGCGCTTGCCTGAGTCGCTCGAAGTGAGAAGTCGCATCATCGCTGAGCCGGTCGAGATATTCCAGATTCTGCGGATCATCCTTCAGCAGCAGCTGGAGAGCCTTGAATTCGTAATTGAGAAGTTGCGCGTCCTGATCGAAGGTTTCTCGGCCGCCAGGTTCGTTGGCGGACACTTCCATATCCATCAACGCTGTTTTGACTTTGT
>DATNQY010000251.1:0-25484 GCA_036703785.1 Candidatus Obscuribacterales bacterium | reverse complement strand
ATGAGCACGTTGCGGCAGAAGATGATATCGAATCCGGTGGCTGGTAGCAAAGGTGGTGGCTGATCCCTCTGCAGATCCATCAGGTTGAACTGCCGCCAGTGCACCATCGAGCAGATCTTTTTGGAAAGCTGGTAGCGATTGCCATTGTTGGACTTGAAATATTTATCCAGAAATGAGGCCGGAGTGGCGCGCAAAGACCACGGCCCATATTCGCCGCCCATGCCCTTTTGGATTGAAGAAGCGTTGAGATCGCTGCCGACGATAAAGCAGGGATTGATTTGCGAACCGCCGGCCATTCTGTCCAGCGACATAGCCAGGCTGTAAGGTTCTTCGCCGGTACAACACCCGGCCGACCAGGCGTTCAAGCCGGTGCCGCGATCGCGCAGTGCCGGCAACAAATTATCAGACAGGTAATTCCAGAGCGCGGCATCGCGGAAGAAGTAAGTTTCCGGCACCGTCAAGCATTCGACGAGCGCATCCGATTCCCGCGGCCCCCACGGTGCCGCAAGCAGCCAACTGAGGTAATCGTCATCTTGAGCCAGGTTCAATCGTTTGCGCAGCGGCTGCAACCTGCGCGGCAACTCGCTCAATCTTTCCGGCGGCACATAGATGCCGAATTGAGTGGCAAGACGCTTGCCCAATTCAGCTAAAACTTTATCTTGTGCCGAGGTCGTCATACTAATTCAGGCAAACTCACATCGCTAACATCAGGAAGGTCACCGGCTTTAATCAGTTTGGTCGGGTCGATAATCACAATCAAATCGCCATCCGATTTCAAGACGCCGCTGGCGTACGATTTGACGGGATCAGTTATCGGCGCCAGTTCGGCCCCGTCAAATTCGGAAACGCCTTCGACCGAATCGACAATCATGCCGACCGGGCCAAAAGCCGAATTAGCAATCAGGATATCGTCATCAAGTTCCAATTCACGGGCGCGCATACCGACAATTTGTCGCAGATCGACAATCGGAATCACTTGATCTTCGATGTTGATTACCCCGAGCACTTTGTCGTTTTGTCCGGGCAAAGGCGTAATTTCCACGGCCCAAACAACACGTTGCATGGAATCAAGCTGGCAAGCGAATTTCTTGCCGTCCAACCAGAATGTCAAAAGTGTTTCCATGACACAAACCTCACTTCTGTGGGCGCAAAAGGTCGATGCGCTGCATAGTCTTACGCGTGGTCCTGGTATCCAGTGATAATAAACGGATGATTATTTGCTCGGGCGGAAGCACTTCGAGGGCCGCACCACAGGCGATGGCTTCACCGGCCATGCCGTGGATAAGCGATGAAGCGCGATCCTGGGCGATCGTCATGGCACCTTGCTGCCGTAACGCTCCCATCTCCGCGGCACCATCCTTGCCCATTCCTGTGAGCAGCACCGCCATGCAATGTTTGCCCACCGTTCTTTCCAGCGAACGAAACATGTAGGAAATTGCCGGACGCATGCCGTATTCTCGTCCGGAATCGGACAAAGCTATAGTCAGATCGGCCGTCAGCCCCATGTGCTTGTCATCAGGAGCGACAAACACAAAGCCTGGTCTTATCTTCATATTTTCTTCGGCGATCACCACGCGCACGTGGCTGTCGGTATTCAACCACTTCACAAAGCTGCCGCTAAAGCCGTTGGCCATGTGCTGAGTAATCATGAGCGGAATCGGATAATCATCGGGCAATGATTGAATGATGTTTTTCAATATCTGCGGTCCGCCGGTGGAGGCGCCGATTGCCACCACGGATACTTTGGCATCCGGCGGCGGTGCCAGCGGCTTCCTTCTGGTGACGTCTTTTTTGCTGAAGCGGGGATCCGTGCCTTTGAGCGCTTTGATTGTCTGGATCAGCGTAGAAGTATTCTCTTTGTGATGCGGATGGCCGGGCGGTCCGGGTTTGGTCAATACCGCCACCGCTCCCGCTTCCAAAAGCGCGAATGGATTGGCCGTGGATTTTTCGTCGGTGGTGACGATCACAATCGGCACCGGTGAAACTTCCATGATTTTCCGCGTCACTTCGAAGCCGTTCAGCCCCGGCATGTTGAGATCGAGCGCAATCACGTCCGGCTTCTGGTTTTGCGCCATCATCAGCGCCGACTCGCCATCGGCGGCAGTGCCGCATACTTTCAGCTCCGAGTCGCTTTGCAGAAGCCGAGTGAGCAGTGCCCTCACGGCACTGCTGTCATCGACCACCAGGACAGATACCGGCATGAGTTACCCTTTATTGAGATAGTTTTGGATCTCTTTGACCAACGTCTCGTACAGTGGACGTACAGATGAGAAACAGGATTCGATGCGCGTCCAGTCTCCCGAGACGGCCGCATCTTCCAACGCCGAACTTTCTCTTTCCACCGGCAAGGCGTTAATCGAACGGCAGGCGCCACGCAATTTATGCGCATTCGCTCGCACCGCCTCTTTATCCTTGCTGCTCACTGCCTGAGCCAGGCGCTCGACCACCTGCGTGGCGTCCTCGAGGAACGACTTGGCCAGCTCGGCGGCGCACTCGGCATCAAGATCCTCTTCCAGACTGGCATAGTCAAACAACGGTTGATTGTCTACCGGCATCTCAACATCCTCATATCCTGGATTGGTAATCACGACGTTTTTCCGGCGGTCCAACCTGCGCTTGCACCGCCGCGAACATTTTTCGCAGAACCTTGTATTTTTCCATCGACTCGTTCCACTTGCCAAGGAAGCTGTCATCCGCAATCTCAGCACAGAGCTTGCCCATCAAGGATAATCCCATGTTGCTGCATGGTCCCTTCAGTGAATAGGCGACATGAGTGACTTGCAAGGAATTTCTTTCCTCGATAACCATCTGCAAGCGATCCATTAAAGACGATGCTGTAAAAATAAACTGCGAGATCACTTCCATGGACTCTTTGCCGAGCGCTTCGCCGATCCAGGCAAGATCAAGATCCAGACCTTGACTGGGCGCCTTGTCATCGCGATGAACAGGCGAGGTGACATCAGCGATTGCCGTGCCGAAGACGTAATGACCGACTAACTCGCGCAGCTTCGACTTGCTGTCGCCCTTTTCCAAAAACTCATCCATGCCGGCCTGCAAGCAGCGCTCGCGATCGCCTGGGCGGTCGAAAGAAGTCATTGCCACGATTGGCGTGTGGTAACCCTGCCCCACCTCGAACTTGCGGATGTCTGTGGTGGCCTCGAGTCCATTGAGCACGGGCATGTCCAGATCCATAAGTACCAGCGGGTACCGTTTGGACTTGCATGCATTAACCGCTTCCAGTCCATTGTTGGCAGTGTCGGTGCTCACACCTAGCTTTTGCAAATGCATGACCAGAACTTTTTGGTTTACCGGAATATCGTCGACGACCAACACGCGTTTTTCGGCCGGCGGACGGGCGACGATGGCCAGTGAAGCTGTGGGAGCCGGGCAAGGCAAAGGAGTGGCAGGCGGAATCAACACATTGCCGGCAGGCGGCGTGTTGCCTATCTTGTCCATGAGCAGCTTCAGTTCTCGCTGCGCGGCTTCCATTGCTGTAATCTGATTTTCCAGCATGTTGCACAAGTTCTTGATATACTCGTCGGCTTTCGTCGTCTGACTCATATCGCGAACGACAATCAGCACATCGCCCGAGTCCAGACCGCTGCAGAGCATGACCACCGTCATCTCTACATCAAGCTCTTCATAGCCGGCCGCCCGGCAAACCATAGCGCTGCTCTCGCCTTCGCTATGCTCGGACATGCAACGCACCCACGGCAACGAGGCAGCCGGCACCGGCGTGTTGTCGTTGCGGTCATAGAAACAATCGGTGCGGATTTTTTCCACCGAAGGATCGTATGGCCAAAAACTCTTGATGTTGCCGTTGTGCAGAACCACTCGACCGTCCGAACCGACAATGAACACGCCAACCAATTTTTGATGCGACAGCGCCTGCAGAATCGAGGGCAGTTGATAGAGAATTTCTCGTGGGTTGGAGCTGTTCTCAATAATGTATTCGATGTTGCGTTTGGTCTGACTGAGCACGTCTTTGGGCGTCGCCGCCTCCGAGTCGACAATGCTCGTGCTCACGTCCTCAATCTGCCTGCGGACTTGGTCAACCAGCTCATCCCATTTTTTCGGGTTCATTCCTTGGTTCCTCTGCCTAGGCCTTGCCTGCGACCGGCAGATTGGCTGCCTTCTGCTGCACGGCCATGGCGAACGTTGAAATCAGCATGGCTGCCAGTCGTGAGGATGAGGTTTGCACCTCATAGCGATTTCCCCCGAATTCGAACTTACAGTGCTCGTTGCCTGCTGACTCGGCAACGCCGGTTGTGGACATGATAGTTTCCAACTGAGGCAAGAAGTACGCTTTGTCGTACTCCTTCATCAGCATGTTATCGGCACCACACTCCAGAGAACGGACAACGTCCTTCATGTCTTTAAGCGATACCAGAATGACAAACGGAATTTTCTTAACCGACGGCATTTGTTTGACGCGCTTGCACAGCTCGAAACCGTCGATCTCTGGCATGTCGATATCCGAGAGAATGGCGTCGAAAGCCTGGTCGCCATTGAGGACGTCGATTGCTTGCTGACCGCCGGCTGCCACCACCGTCTCGATGCAGGCAATCTTGAGCACGTGCTGCAGGCGCATCGCCTGGGTGGTGCTGTCTTCGACAATCAGAATTCGTTTCTGAACACCCATGCCCCACTCCGTGAATCTGCCGAATTGCCGAACGTCGGGAAGGGCTTGCGGCTCAGCTAACCCTTGCGGGTTAGGCACGGCCGAAATGCTTCCGAAACTGGTCCCGCCCCAAGCACTGTGCCACGGCGGGGTTACTGTTAAACATGTCCGTAACCCCCGTGCAGGGCGGCCGCACGCTGCCAACCGCCGGCCGGCAGCCCTAAATCGCAGCCCGTCGCCATCAAGTAAGATCAGTACTCTACTTTTACTGATCTGGAGCTTTTAACAATGGCAAAAGCTATATGGCAGGGAGTGGTTATCGCTGAGAGCAATAACACAAAGGAGATCGAAGGCAATCTTTACTTCCCGCCCCAATCCCTGAAACAAGAATATTTTCAAAGCAGTAAAACCACTTCCGTCTGTTCATGGAAGGGAACGGCCCATTACTACGACATCAAAGTCGGCGATGAAATTAACCATGACGCCGCCTGGACGTATAGACAGCCTAAAGATGCGGCCAGGCACATAGCCGAATACGTGGCGTTCTGGCGCGGAGTGGAAGTTAAAAAATAGACGGCGCTCGTCGCTGCGCACCGCATTTGGTGTCATTTGCCGGCAGGCGGCAGAATGCGACCGGTGACGCGCAACTCGACGTCCTTCGGATTGCATTGCTCGCAACCCAGCTTTTTCCGCAGCTCGTTTACTTCCTTGACGGCGTCCTCCGCGTGTTGTCCGAAGGTAAATTGGTAAGAGTTGCCCAGATTATCGGTGGCAGTGCCGTGCCCGGTAGTAAGCGATGTGGTCGTGAAATTGCCTTTGAGCACGCGCCCGTCCGAGCACTTCGCCTTGATAAATCCGCTCTGCCCGATAACGCTGCGTGGATGTGGATAGTGAGTGACCAGAGCATATCCTTTGCACTGGCGGCCGTTGGGGAAAATGAAATCGACGCTCGCTCTGCCGACAAACGGGTCGTCTTGAATCAGCCCGTAGAACAAGTCGCAATTGGCGGCATTCTGCGCCACAAAATAATAGCGCAGACGCCAAAAATAAAACTTATCGACGAAGTGCCCGATCAGCGATTTGCGCAATTTCGCAGGCAACTGATTCTGCTGTTGCGACTGGTCATCTTGCGCTGCCGCGCCGCTGCATGACACGACAAGCACCATGCTGAGACCGATCGCTATTGATTTGAGCTTGCTCAAGCGTACACCTTATGGGCGGCGCCTGGCGCGACCCGGTATAGCTATTTTACCGCTACCGTTTCACAAAAAAGTCACGAGACAGTCCAAAAAAAGTCAGGACGAAAGTTTTATTGTTGCCTCGTCGATGTGCGACGCCTTGAAGCTGCATGCGACATTTGATAAGTGAGGGAATTACCAGATGGCAAACCACGTCAGCACGTTCGGCACAGACCCGGGCTCGGCTCTCGCCGACCGCTCGCCCACCGCGCCAGTTAAATGCAAAAACAAACCAGCGATCATCGTGGAGATTCGAAGAGCGCGACGGGATTGGCCGAAACAAACATTGAGCCAACGCGAACCCTGCAGCCACTTGCTGCGCCGTTTTGCCCACGACAGTTATTCCAGCTTGTACCCCACACCATGAACATTCCTTAGCGCCGGAGAATCGCCGGCATCTTGAAGTTTCGCCCGCAGGCGCGAAATGTGTTTGCGGACGGACTCCACCGACGCATCATCATCAGCAGACCATAGCCGTTCAAGAATTGCTTCCAGGCTGAACACCTGTCCCCTGTGGCGCATGAAGAATTCCAGCAGCGAAAATTCTTTAGGCTGCAAATGAATCTCCTGTCCGGCACGGGTAACTTTGTGCGACTGAGGATTGAGTTCGAGATTTCCGGTTTTCAAGATCAGACTTTCGATGCTTTTCTGCCTGCGCAAAAGGGCGCCTATTCGTGCCGATAATTCACGCAACTCGAAAGGCTTCGTCAGGTAATCATCGACGCCTGAATGAAACCCTGTCTCTTTCTCGTCGATACTTTTCTTGGCAGTCAACATCAAAATCGGAAGTGTTTTACCTTCTTTGCGCAAGGTCTTGCACACTTCGATTCCACTAACGTCGGGCAGCCCCCAATCGATGACGATAATGTCATACGGATAAAAGCGCACCCGACTCAAAGCTTCCGAGCCAGTGTCGACCGATTCGACAATGTGCTGTTCGCTTTCCAGCCAACTGCAAATCAATTCTGCAAGGGTGGCAGTGTCCTCTACTAGCAAAATCTTGGCCATGGAAACCGTGTTGCTGTGCTCTAGAAAATACCACTGTCCGGTTGCCAATAAAAGCCTATTGGAGTTTCGATATGCCAACCAGTTTTCAGCATGGTAGCACCGATGGTGCCAGTGTATTCTCTTGCCAGTAGCAGCTATTCAAGAGACGATCCCGAATGTTATGTGAGCACTCCTGATCCAAATTTTTGCTACGGTCCGTCGGGCGGCATTAACGTGCCGCCCGATTCATTTAATTCATCAAAAAGAAAAACTTAACAGCCACTCATTTAGTGCAACATGTGGAAAGCGGTGCCTGTACACTGAGCCGTGTCTATGCACTATAGACATATGATTGACTTAGGAGGTAAGCATGAAGAAAGCAATCTCTCTTGCTATTCTGGCCGTCGTTGCAACAGCGACAGTGGCCAAAGCAGATCCGGTATCGGCGGAAATTAGATACCAAAATTGGGCTGCGCAGCACCAAGATTGGGTGCGCCTGCATCCAGATCGCGCCCGCTTATTCGCACATCACCCGGAATTGGCCGAGCGCTATCGCACTGAGTGGTTCAATTGGCACCCCGAACATCCCGTTTACTCGGAATGGGCTGAGCATCATCCAGGCTGGGTGAAAGAGCACCACGAGCGCGCCCAATACTTCACCGCACATCCTGAAGCGGCCGACGCAGCGCGCCATGAATGGTGGGAGCATAAAGAAACCAGCCGTGAATACCGGCACTGGGAAAATGAGCACCCGATGCACTAAGATTGGCTGAAGCACAAGCGCGCCGCCAGCGCGCTTGCAGTCAAAAAAACAAGCGCCCTGATCAGTGATCGGGGCGCTTTTGCTTTTAGCCTGGCACATCCCGAGGATCGTTACCATAGCTGTCTCGTTCGCCGATGGTGCCATCTTCGCGATGCACGAGCAGCTCGACTTGATTTTGTTTTGCTTTTTCTTTTCCGGCGGCGATCGCCTCTTCTCGGGTAGCAAATCCCTGGCCCGCTGTTGGGTTGCCTTCAGTTTCAACTTGCCAGGTGCCGCCTTTATTTACGACGTGCACATTAGCTTTCGACATGTTTTTCTCCTGATCTTTCTCGACAATAAAACGTTCACGCTATGTGCAGTTGGGTCTGCAACTTAGCTGCCTGACGTGTCGCTTTTTACGACGAAATATGGTCTAGCGACGTGCCCGCAGTTACTCAACGGATGAGCCTTTTGGGAACCAGACCGAGCCATAGTCGTCGGAACACATGCGTACCAACGAGTGATACGCAGAGGTGAACGAATTATGATGAAGATAGTCTCGACTGTACTTGGTGCAGTTCTGGTATTAACGGCTCTGATCGGATTCATGAACCATGCATTCATGAAGATGGACCTCAGTCCGATGCATGATGTAATCCTATTGATCGTCGGTGCCATCACTCTATACTTCGCTATCATGGGCACCGAATTTCAGGCGCGCTACACCAACGCCACACTCGGCGTGTTGCTCACATTGGCCGGCATAATCACGCTCTTGTCGGCTAGCGGTGTTGCCACTGCCGGTGGTGTTGATATCGCAGCTAAACACGTTCTCAAGCTATTCGGCGGGCATCTGCAGTACACAACTGCTGATGGAGTTCGCAACTTGATCTTGGGCATCATCGGTTTGATCGCCGGATTCATGCCGCGCGAAAAAGAAATTGAAATCGACATGGCCGCGACTCAGCACAAAGTTCCGACCGCTCGCTAAACCGACCATTCATTAACCCAACCAACTCGTAGGGCGGCGCATTGCGCCGTCCTTTACGTTCGGCTTCAGTCCTTATTTCGCGTTTTCTTTGACCGCTTCCTTACAGTCTTCATAGAGCGAGCGCATCTCCGCATCATCGCGATTGAGCTGCTTGGAAATCGCCAGCGCCTTCTCGATATAAGGAAGCGCCTCGGCATATTGGTGCTGATTGTAGAGCTCGACACCGTAGTTGAAATAGGCAACGCGCAGATTGCTCTTACCTTGAACATAGCCGGGGTCGGTGGCAATCGCCTGCTTCAGCAAGTCAATCGCTTTTTGGAATTCGTGATTCTCTAGCGCCGTGACGGCAGTATTGTTGAGCTCGCCGGCTTTCAGGGTATTTGATGATAACTTCTCTTCGTTGATGGTGATACCGTCGTGATCATTGCTGTCATTGCTCGCCGGCGGCATTGCATCGCTGCTGGATGCAGAGCCGGCATCAGGCTGAGAGCTTGTATCGCCCGTGCCCGCATCAAGCGGCGGAGCCGACACCGGCGCCGGCACAAAGCTCGAGGAATCACCAGTACCGCTCGTCGTTCCCTTCCCTAAAAATTGATCCAGCGTCTTGTCCACCGAGGGATCGCCCGTCGATGAAGACGTCGTTGAAACAGGCGTCTGCTTCGGTGGCTTAGGCTCTTTCGTCTTCTTCGGCTTCGTCGGTTTTTGCTCGGCCGGCGATGGCGCCGCCACCGATGGAGCCGCCGTGTCCGCTGGCGCACCCTTGCCCAAGAATTGGTCGAGAGTCTGGTCTACCGACGGGTCATCCGCTCGGCAGGCGGGAACCGCCATTTGACACAGCAATAACAAACTGAAACTGAGCGCTAATTTTCGCATGACATTATACGGCTGGGGACATTGATATTCTAGCGTTTGCTGGGGAAATCCGCTCGGGATGCAATGATCCCGCTGAAACGCAGGCACAAACATACTGTTCATCAGTCTTCCTTGCTGTGGTTTAACGCTGCTAAGGAGGAGACTATGAGAAAGCTGGCAATGCTTGCCGCCGCCGCATTGGTTTTGGGCGCGACGCAAATTTCGGCTGAGCCTGCACAAGCAAAAAGCTTAGGGTCGATGCTCGACTCAGCGGCTAATGCGCTCAGCGGAAGAAGCGCGTATTACAACCAGTTCCGGTACGGCTATCCTTATGGCTATTACGCCAATCCGTATTCCGGTTATGGTTACAATCCGTACCCCTATCGCCATCACTATTATGGCAACCGCCGCTATTACAACCCCTGGTATTAGATAGCCGGCCATCTGCTATCATGAGCGCCCCTGTCTGGAAGATTGACCATGCAAAAACGACGGCTCGGGCGCTCAGATCTGCAGGTAGCTCCGCTTTCATTCGGCGGCAACGTTTTCGGATGGACAGCCGACGAAGAGACGTCGTTTAAGCTGCTGGACGGTTTTGTTCATGCCGGGTTGAACCTCGTCGATACCGCCGACGTCTACTCGGTATGGGCCCCCGGGCACAAAGGCGGCGAGTCGGAAACTATCATCGGCAAGTGGCTGAAAAAACGCGGCACCCGTGAAGATGTTGTGATCGCCACTAAATGCGGGATGAAAATGTCGTCCGAGCTTGGCGTCGGTTCGCTCTCGAAAAAATACATCTTCGAGGCTATCGACGCCTCGCTAAAACGTTTGCAAACCGACTACGTTGATCTGTATCAAGCGCATACCGACGATCCAAACACACCGCTTGAAGAAACGTTGGAAGCATTCACCGATCTGATCAAGCAGGGAAAAGTGCGCGCCGTCGGTGCGTCAAATTACAAAGCGCCGCGACTGACGGAAGCATTGCGGATAAGCGAACAAAACGGCTTCGCGCGATATGAGAGCTTGCAGCCCGAGTACAACTTGCTCGAACGATCCAATTACGAGACTAAGCTCGAACACATTTGTGTCGAGCACGAGTTGGGTGTGATTAGTTATTTCTCGCTCGCTCGCGGTTTCTTAACTGGCAAGTACAAATCGGAGTCCGATTTGTCGAAGAGTCCCCGCGGTGACGGCGTCACCAAATACATGAACGACCGCGGATTCAAAATTGTCCGAGCGGTGGAACAGGTGGCAGAACGGCAAAAGGTATCACCAGCTGCGGTGGCGCTAGCGTGGCTGATGGCGCGTCCCAGCGTCACCGCTCCCATTGCCAGCGCGACGTCGGTGGATCAGCTCGAGAACTTAATCCAGGCGACGAAAATTACGCTCAGTGATGCTGAAATGAAAGCACTAAACTACGCCAGCCAATACGAACATACGGCGGCGACGTAGTTTAGTTAGCGGCGGGCGCAACTTAGTTTCCTTGTTCAGGAAGGTCGAAACAACGCTCCAAGAACCGCCTTTCATCACTGGATTCGACGGGCTCGTCGGGTTCTGTTTCAGCTATAGCCAAGTTATCGCCGGGCTGCGCGGCGTCGCGCAATTGTTGAGCAAACTTCGCTTTTACTTCCTCAGGTAATGCATCAAAAGAAACGACTTGCGAGCCAGGGGGAAGCTGAATAGATATTGGAACTGGGACAAAAACGAAATACATGATGGCCCCCTTTTAGAACTACATATTCTATTTTGAAACGAACGTTCCAAAATAGCCCAAGATTTCAGCATTCCTTAAGAGAAGCCTCAAGAACGGCGGCTACTTCGCCAGTTTCAGCGCGATCGGTCCGACAATGGCGAGAAACAGCACGTAAGCGGCTGAGAGCGGTCCAAGTTCCGGTTGCAACGTCGCCCCAAGCCCAGCAATGACAATCGAGAATTCCCCGCGTGGAATCAGCGCCAGCCCTGCGCGTATCCGTCCCCGCGCATCCGTAGTGGCACCCTTAGCAGCAAACCAGCCGGTGGCAAACTTAGTTAAAGCAGTCACCAATCCAAGAGCTACCGCCAACAACAATACAGGCGGCAAGCTGTGCGGATCGACTTCCATTCCGAAAAAGAAAAAGAACATCGCTGCAAATAGATCGCGCAATGGCATGAACAACCGATGAGATTGATGTGCAATGGTGCCGCACATTGCAATGCCAACAAGGAAGGCGCCAATCGCTTCGGAAACTTGAATACCGTGCGCGATGCCTGCGACAAGCAACACAATACCGAATGTGGTGAGCAAAATAATTTCGTCAGACTCGTGAGAGAGTAGTTTGCTAATGCCACTACCGAAGCGCATGACACCAACTAGAATCAGCAGCACGGCGGTGGTGGCAATGGCCACGGACGTGGTTATCTTGTCCGCCGTACCGCCGGCAACTAAGACAGAGACAAAAGGCAAGTAGAGAGCCATTGCCAGATCCTCGAGCACAAGCACCGAAAGCACGGATTTGCTCTCCGGATCTGACGCTCGCTTGGTCTCGGCAAGCACTTTAGCTATGATTCCGGATGACGATACCCAGGTTGCGCCACCCAAAAGCAGGGCGGCGATCGGCTGCCACCCGAGCAAAAATCCCGCTATCAATCCCGGCGGAAAGTTGAGCACGAAATCCAGCAATCCGGAAGGCAACCCTTGTTTGAGGCTTGTCTTCAATTCTTCACCGCTATATTCCAGTCCCATCATGAACAGCAGCAGGAGCACGCCGATTTCTGCTCCCAGCCCAATAAAATTCTGGCTGAGATCCATAGGGGCTAGTCCGCCCTTACCGACGGCCAGCCCCGCCAGCAAATACAAGGGTATCGGCGACAGTCCGCATGCGCTCGCCGCTCGGCAAAGCAGCGCCAATCCCACAAATGCAGAACCAAGTTCGATGAGCGTTGCCGAGTAGTCGTGCATTCGATGCGCCGAACTACTTCTTCTGCGCTTTTGCCCAGGAATCCTTGAGCGTGACGATGCGGTTAAACACCAGGGCGCCCGGCTTGCTGTCCTTCACGTCAGAGATGAAATATCCCTGACGCTCGAATTGGAAGCGATCTCCGGGCTTGGATTCGCCGAGGCTGCGCTCCAACTTGCAGCTGGTGAGAACTTGGAGTGCATGAGGATTGATCGCACTCAGCCAGTCACTATCTTTGCCCGTCGGCGGCGCTTCTTCGGAAAGCAGGCGGTCGTACAGACGAACCTCGGCATCCACTGCGTGTTTGGCACTAACCCAATGGATCGTTCCCTTCACCTTGCGACCTTCAGGATTTGCTCCCAGCGTTTTCGGATCGTAAGTGCAATGAATCTCGGTGACCTTGCCGCTCGCGTCTTTTTTGACATCCGTACAGGTTACGCAGTAGGCGTAGCGCAGACGAACTTCTTTGCCTGGTGCCAGCCGGTAATAATCCTTCGACGGCTCGAGCATGAAGTCATCTTGTTCGACGTATATCTCTTTGGAAAACGGCACCTTGCGGCTGCCTTCTTTCGGGATATCGTGCGGCCAATAAGAAGCATCAAGCTCCTCGACTTTGTCGTCAGGATAGTTTTCGATGACCACTTTCAAGGGGTTCAGCACTGCCATCACTCGTGGTGCCTTCTGGTTGAGATCATCCCGGATGTGAAATTCAAGCTGTGCCATGTCTACGGTGCTGTTGGCCTTCGCGACACCGGTGCTGACGCAAAACGCTCTAATCGCTTCGGCCGAGTATCCGCGCCGACGCATTCCGGCAATGGTGGGCAATCGAGGATCATCCCACCCACGAACGTGTTTGTTCTCGACTAGCTCCAGCAATCGCCGCTTGCTCATCACCGTATAGTTCAAGCCCAATCGAGCGAATTCGTATTGATGAGGACGGCTGGGAAACTTCGCATAATCCATCAAATTATCGATCATCCAGTCGTATAACTCGCGGTTGTTTTCGAACTCGAGCGTGCAGATGCTGTGCGTAATCCCTTCCAATGCATCGCTTATCGGGTGCGCGTAATCGTACATCGGATAAATGCACCATTTGTCGCCCGTCATGTGGTGCGTGGTTTTCCGTATGCGGTACAGCAGCGGATCTCGCATCTTCATATTCGGATTAGACATATCGATCTTGGCGCGCACGGTGTGGTCGCCGTCGTTGAACTCTCCCTTGCGCATGCGCCGAAAGAGGTCGAGATTTTCCGCGACAGTACGATCGCGATACGGGCTGGCTGTACCCGGCTGGGTAACCGTTCCCCGATAGACTTTGATGTCGGCATCGCTCAAGCTGCAAACGTACGCCTTGCCCACCGAGATAAGATGCTCGGCATACTCGTACATTTTCTCGAAATAATCGCTGGCGTGATACAAACCATCCCACTGGAATCCCAACCAGCGGATATCGTCCTGAATCCCCTCCTCGAACAGCGTATCTTCTTTGATCGGGTCGGTATCATCGAAGCGCAAATGGCAACGCGTTCCGCTGTTGGGCATCTTCTCGCGGTATTCCAACGCCAGCCCAAAGTTGAGGCAGATCGCTTTGGCGTGCCCGATGTGCAAAAAGCCGTTTGGCTCTGGCGGAAAGCGCGTAATCACCTTGCTGTGGCGCTTTGCCTCAAGGTCTTCGTTGATGATGTCGCGGATAAAATCGCCGGGTTTTTCGGGTGCTTGCGTGGACGAGCTCATGGATAGATGCCCTTTGCTGCATTTGATATATAGGTAGAGGTCCTATTTTACTGCAAAGCCGCCGCAGTCCGCCCGACACGAGCCGACGATTGATACAGTCGGGCTTGCCAAGAGACGGCTTTGATATCTATCTTTGATGATGAACGACTTCTTTGTCCCCGACGCTGGTTTGGCTATCAACGCCTGTAGGAATGCCTGCGCCTTTGTGTTCGTTGTCGATCAAGAAAGTAATGCTGGTGCGCCGGGAATCAGCCGGGAAGGCGAGTCCCGAATTGCCGTCCAACGACTTGTATGCTTGCAGAATCGCCTGATCGAACTTTGTGGGGCCGGCAATCACGATTTTCGCCGCAAGATGTCTATCGGCAGAAACGGTTATCTCGACTGTATCCGCTCCAGATGGATTGTGGAATTTGTTTACCTGGCGCAAAATTGGATCGCGCGCAAGCGCGGCGAATTGTTTGTGCCATGCATCCCATTCGATTGTTTTGGTTGAATCGAGAACCGCGCTTACGGCAGTATTGGGCGACGGCATGCTCGTCGCAGGGATTTTGCGCAGATGTGTCAGTATGGCGTCCATAACCGGCTGTGCGGAAGTCACCGTTTTGCCGGCAAGCTTGGTGCCGGTATCGATCTGGCGACTGAGATCAGGCGTCGCATTTCTCACGTGATTCCTCGCACTATCAAGCTCAGATTGCATTTGCTTCTCAATGTCTTTGACCTCGGCAGAAGAGTTGGAAGGAATGCCGGGTGCATGCGGAGCATGGAGTGGAACGGGAATCATGGCACCACCGCCACCACCGCCAACCCGTGGCATCACGGCACCTGGTGCACCTCCAGGAGGCAATTCACTGAGCAACCGTTTTTCGCCTGCGCCGGATTCCTGATGCGACATCTGTTTGGATCGCTCGACTGATTTCGTTACCGTTTTTGACAGATCAGAACTCAGTTGCGGAGGAGCGGCCGGCATGTCTGGCCGCGGATGTTGCATGGCCAGTTCGCGCTGCATTTGGTGCTCTTCTCGTTGCACGTCTCCGGCGATTTTTCGACGCGCGGCCGCAATCTGAGCATCCATCTGCCGTTCTAAATCCGGCGCGAGGTTCGCCTCAAGTTTCTTAAGGTCGAGATGAAACATCGCATGCAAGCCATGCTCAAGGGTCGTAATCGAAGAGCGCGGGGCCTCCTCCGCCACTTTGCCGCGCAACACGGTTTCGCCCTCGTCAGCCTGAAGTTGCACCACCTTAGCCTGCGCGCGCAAAAGCTTGGCCGGATTTTGCGGCCTGATCATCTCGGTGTGCTTAATCGAAAGCTCAAAATGAGTGCGCCTTGGCAGTATCGATGTATCGAGCTGCGGTATTTGCTGTATGTAACGTGGCGCACGTGCTTTCTTCGCGTCAGCGCCCTGCGTTAGCAATGAAAGAGCGCACGCTGCCGCCACAAGCGGAACAATCCCCGAGCGGTGCGTTTGTCGCTGACGTCGCCGCATGCTCAGCTCACTTTATCGAATACTCGTGGACTTGCCGGTATTTTTCTTCCGTCAGCGGATAACTTTCTCGCGATTCGACGATATCCGATGCTCCCGGCACGGCGTGGAAATCGCCGGCGTTGAATTGGCCCAGCTTAAAGCCCAGACCGTCGAGGAGTTGAACCTCAAATTGCTGTTTGCTACCGCCTTTGAAAACGGTTAGACGATATTGGACAGTTTTGCCGTCGCGATCGTAAGTCGTCCACAGTTGGGCAATGCCTCCGGGGGCGTCGGACAGCGGCTTCGCCTTGAATTTAATTACGGGATAGTTGTACAGCTCGAACGGGCTATCATTATCGGTCTGTGAGATCGACCTCGCCCACGGAATCTTCGAAGCCATGGACATGACCTGCTGAGCAGGCTGCGTGGTTTTTAGCTGCGGCGCAAACAAAACCCCTATGGTCAGCCCGGCGGCAAGGCACAAGAGTCCGAACAACAGAGTGAGAATGAGTCGCATAGCTATCCTGGCGTGCCGACATGTCCCATGTGAGTTTATACCACCGGATAGGGCCTATGCATCATCCGGGCGACGCACCGATTCGCCCCTCCAGGCCCGTATTCGTTGGCTGACTGCCTGCTGTTCGCCAGTCCCCGCCGCTTTCTCGTGAGCCGCGGCTACGTCTTCTGAGATACGATCCGCCAGGTCAGTCCAGCCGAGTTGCTCGGCAAGATATGCCACCCATGCCAGCTGACTCAAGGGATCACGTCCAATTCCATCCATGACCAATTTCCAATCTAGGGAAGTTTCACTTCCACCTAACGAACACACTTGCCAATTTAGAGATTAATCCGCATCGCCGAAAGTTTTCCCGATAGCTGCCGCGGAGAACCCGAGTGTTGTGGTACCAGTTATTTAATGTCGATTTTTTCGCTCGGTGGGAACCTTCAGCGGATCGTCTGGCCATGCGTGTTTCGGATAGCGTCCCTTCAATTCTTTTTTGACGTCTGCATATGTGTTTTTCCAAAAGCTCGCCAAGTCAGGTGTGATTTGTTGCACCCTGTAGTTAGGCGCCAACAAGTGCACAAGCACCGGCACTCGACCGCGGGCAATGCGCGGCGTTTCGGCCACACCAAACAGCTCTTGAATGCGCGCAGCCAGAACTGGAGATTTTCCAATCTCATACTGCAATTTCGTGGTGCGTCCCGAAGGCAACGCGATACGTTCCGGCGCTTCTTGATCGACAGCGGTGATTTGCTCGTGCGTTAAACTCGATTGAATGGCGTGCACAAGCGAAGTGGATTTCAGCTCTGCAATGCTGCTCACGCCAAAGCACCAGACAGGCAACAGTTGCCTCCATGGATTGTCGCCGAAGTCCGGAAGTTGCAATTCCGGCAGGGCCGCACGTAAACATTCGATGCGCGCCAGGTAATTGCGTGCTTCCTCGTCTACTAATGTGTTGATGTCGAAGTTGGCCGCTATGGCTTCAGCCAAAACCGTCCCCGGATCGGTTTCCACCGGCATGGCGGCGACGGTTTCGTCGATGATCAGATCACAGAATCGTGTTCGTTTCATGGCGACGACCTTTTGCCTGGTTGCATCGAATGAAACATCGATCGAACTGGTGATATGTGATTGAGGCAACCAATCTCGCTCTACACGTGATGCCTGACGTACGAGTAAATCCGTTTTGCCGATGTCCGCGGACTCCACGGCAACGAATAATTCCGTGTCGTCCCATAGTGCAGAATCGTCGGCAAGTATGACGCCGCGGCCGCCGACCATAACCGCGCGTTTGTCGCGTGGTTGCCGTCGCTTGCAAATGCGATCGGGAAAGGCGATGGCCAGCGCGCGGAGGATGGCTTCGTCAGTCCCATGGAGCACCGGCGTCCCGCCGGCATTAGTTGGCTTACGCCCGCCGCTACATGATCGTGGTCCAGCATCGTCAATCAAACGACGCAATTGATCGCTTGCACGCAGAACGAATTTGGCGGCGCCAGGCAACAGCTCGAGTCCGCCAATCGCGATTGGCGCGGACTTGTCCTCAAACGCCTCCAGGGCCGACAGCCGATCGAGAACATCGGAATCGCTTTGGTGCGCGGCGCCTTGCTCCCATGGGCGGCGCGTTGCGGCGCCCCTACGATGGTCCGATGGAGCATCGCCCTGACGATCATCATCGAAAGATTGCCTGCGCCGGAACGGCGAACGTTCCGAAAGCAGCGCCGCGCATAGCGCCGCTCGGTCGGGAGAGCCAAGGCGAGCACCTTCCAGCAGCAAGCGAGCCAAGCGTGGCTGCAGAGGCAAAGCGGACATCCGACGTCCGAGTTGCGTGATGTTGCAGTCGGTGATCGCATCGAGCCGATCGAGAAGCGCGAGCGCCTGCTCAATGGAAGTAAGCGGTGGCGTCTCAAACCAGGGAAAAGCATGCACATCGCGCTCGCCCCACGCAATGATACGCAGAGCACATTCCGACAGATCGACACGCGCAACCTCCGGCAATTCGAATTCGGCTAGCGAAAGCTGCTCCCTTTCCGTCCACAATCGCAATGCTTTCCCTGGTGCCGTCCGCCCAGCGCGCCCCGCTCGCTGCGTAGCAGATGCCTTAGAAATGCGAGAGAGCTCTAAGCGGTTGAGACCGAACTGCGGATCAAATCGGTTGATTCTCGCCAGCCCGGCATCAATTACCGCCGTGACACCATCGATGGTGAGCGAAGTTTCTGCGATGTTCGTGGATAAAATCAGTTTACGCTGCTTCGACGGGCGCAGCACCGACTGCTGTTCATCGAGCGGCATTTCACCATAAAGCGGCACGATCGCCAGCTCATGGTCATCGGCAAACGTTTCAATATTGGCTGCTGTCTGCCGGATTTCTCCTATGCCCGGCAAGAACACGAGCACATGCCCCGCTGTGCTCGGAGCCATCTGTTTGATGCCATCAGCGGCCAAACGATCGACAGACAAGCTTGATGGAAACTGTAAGTACTCCAGCTCAATGGGAAACGTCCTGCCTGGACACTCGATCGACGGGCAATCACCGAGGTATGCGCTGATTGGAGCAGCGTCCAGCGTGGCGGACATGACGACGATGCGCAAATCCGGCCTCACTTGTTCTCGAACCAGTCGCGTCAACGCAAGCGCAACATCACTGTCCAGACTGCGCTCATGGAATTCATCGAACACGACAACGGCCGTGTTCTCGAGCAACGGATCTTCCTGCAGTCGGCGGAGAAAAATGCCTTCGGTACAAACGACAATTCGTGTCTGCTTCGACACACGACTTTCATGCCGAACCTGATATCCGATCTCGGCACCAAGTGCGGTGCCTCGCTCTTCCGACATACGGCCGGCAGCAGCACGCGCGGCTACTCTGCGAGGCTGGAGCACGACAATCTGTCCAGCGCGCCGCATAGCGTCGCCCTTCCCCGGAAGCTCCGCCAATCCGGCATCCAAAAGCGCCGGCGGCACCCGCGTCGTTTTACCTGCTCCCGGCTCGGCTTTGAGTACTAAAGCGCCCACGCTCGACAGTTGCCTGACCAACTCAGGCAATATGTCGTCAATCGGCAGATGGTCCAGCGCCATATAATCACTAGATATAACGCATACAATGGTCTGAGATCAAACGGCCGATAATGGGGTTACGCGCACCACTTTTGGTGGCATAATTGTCGCAGGCCTGATAGGCAAGAATTAAGGGCAATCAGGTTACTTTCTCGCTTGTCAAGGATCCACCGTTAGCCCGTTCCATCCTATACTCGCAGTAGTGCTTTAGTAGAATTCGAGTTCTCTTGTTTACTAATCAAAACAGCTGGAAAACAGGCAGCAAAGTGGTTCTTTGCTCTGCATTGCTATCCGTCTATGCGGGACGTCCGGCCAATGCGCAAGGTGTAAGCGGCTTCGCACAGCAGGGACAAGCGCCCAACTTCGGTGTCACTTCCGTCCAGCCGATAGCGCAGTCGATGCTCGCGCAAGCGCAAACACCAAACATTCCCGTCACCACCGGCGGCGGCACAGTACAACCTATCGACCTGACGCCAATTCAATATCCCGAGAAGAATTCGGCGCTCAGTCCTTTCAACTCGGTGCGCACTCATATTCTCAACTTCTTCCCGGCGAAAATGTTTATCGACGCCACTGTTGAGAACTCCCTGCGTCTGGAAACCAACGCCTTTCAAACGCGCAAACACCAGAGACGCGACATGGTCTATCGCGTGTTGCCAAACGTGACAGTAGGCTACGCCCCCACGCAAACCACACGCATTTCGGCTAACTACTTCATGTTCAACGACTTGTACGCGGACCACGGCAATGCCTTGAGCCGCGTGGTGCAATCAGTCGGACTGCGTGGCGACAAAGATTTTCATCTGAACAACTCTACGGTGTTGACCACGAGTCTGATGTATCGCGAGTTGTTCACCACTCAGACAGGATCATTGAGAGCGCCCAGCTCTTTCAACGTCAATCACCCGTTGAATGACATACTGCCGTCCGTCTCGATCGTGCACAGCGTCGCACCAAACTGGATTGTTTATTCCAGCATTATTGGGCAGTTGCGTTGGAAAAACATTGTGGGCGGACCATGGCAGGAAGGCGATCAGTTCTATTCCGCAGGCACCATTTATCGCCGTGGTGCCTGGTACGTTTCTCAGGATTTCACCTGGTTCGACAGCTTCGGTCGCGGAAGTGTGCGCTTTCCAGGCGGCCCCAACAATTATCATCAAGCAATCCTCACCACGGAAGTAGGCCGACGCCTCAGTCATAACATTCCGGTGGTTGCTTTTGTGCGCGCTCAGCCAATTTTCAATATCGGTCAGGACAAACGAGCAGGATTTGCTGGTCCCGATGTCCGTATATTCGGCGGCCTGCGAATGGAACTCGCCAAGCCCGCGCTCTTCCCGCTCAAACTGCACAACGCCTCGTAAGGGCGATGCATGCCTCGTCGCTACACGTTTCCGGCAAAAGAAAACCGGGCGAGGATTCGCCCGGTTTGATGTTTTGATTGCCGCTAGGCAAGGACTAGTGTGTGATGGCTCCTGGTGTGGCGGCAACTCCCGCCGAACCTGCGGATTTGTAGCCGTCCGTACCATATATATAGTCCAGCACGGAAGCTATTTTGCACATCTGGTCAACCCGATGAGTGGCATCGCGATTGTCGCCGGTGATCACGGTAGCGATGATCGGATTGCTTGCCAGCAAGCTATTCACCCAAAACTGGCTAACCGCCACATTTCCAGCAGCGATGGTCGCCGAGCCGCGACGAGCGATGCCGTCCGGAGCTGCAATTTGACCATTCTGTAATTGGTGATCGCTGGCAGTCAGTTCGAAACCAGCCCCCAGAGCCAGTGTGTGCGCCTTGCCGTCCATGACGCCCGGGTGCAATTTAATTCTGCAACGCGTGCCTTGCGCGCTAATGTTGTTGACCTTGAGGACATCCCCGATGAAAGAAACGAGGATGTCGCTGTTGGCAGAAAGTGCAATATCGCCATCAGGCGTGTTGATGGTGGCAAAATTGGTGGGTGTGCGGACGGAAACGAGAATAGTCCCTTCTTCCAACTTCACAGTAGTGCTGGACGTCTTGGCAAACTTCGTGCCGGCGTCGCCAAAAGCCAGGACGTTGTCACCGTGACTGCGCTTGTTGGGCAAGAACGATGTATCGGGCAATTCTTGCACGCCGTTCAGAGCCGAAGAGCTGCCAGTGGTGGGCGTTTTCAGCATGAAAGCATTGCTTGTCGTGTCTTTGGGTTGGACCTGATCGTTCACAAAAACTTGCGGTTGCACAATAACCACACTAGCGGCTTGCGGCGTCGGCGCCGTTGGTGCGGGCGCGAAAACCGGTGTGGGAGCCGCTGCCGGTGCGCTGGGCAAACTGAACGTACCGCCCGTATTGGCCGCCATGACCGGCAGGGAGGCTAAAAGGAGCCCGGAAGCTATGGCAAAAATAGAAACCTTCTGAATTTTCATTGAGATAACCTTCGACCGACGTTAGTCAAGTGTATATCGTGGTACACAAAAATCAACTATGACGCAACGGTTTTAATACGACGATCCGTATTCCCCGCAAGATTCGCCTACGGTCAAAGTTTTAATCCTCCTACTGTTGCCACGCCGCCAAACTGGGGCGCAGGACCTGACGATACTGTCCGTGCGAGCTACCCGTGGTTTGCACAATCGCTGCTGTCTTGAGCAAGTGGTCTGCAATGCGGCGCGCAACGCCGTCCTTGGATGCAGCCATTTGTCGCAATGGCAGCACTGCATGAATGACGGACAGGGGTAGCACTTCGCCTACGAAAGCTCTAACGCCTGTAGACAATTGGCTCCCCGAGATATTCCTATAAAGGAATAGCTGAGCGGGGTTAATGTCGTCGAACGAGTTAGCTCGACTGTCCGAAAGGACGACGCTCTTGCCTGGCTTCATGGCCAATGTCTGCGATCCGACCCGGACGCTGACGGCATCGCGATGCATGTCATCGAGATCGTAGATGGCGACGCCATTGGCGAAGGAGATCACGAGGACAACCGATCCGGCTGCGACTTTCACGTCGCCGAAGCCGGTTTTCACTGTCGTGTCCGCCGACGGAGCAAATACTACACTGCCTTTGTGGAGTGCCACCGAGGAAGAAGCGCCTGTCTCAACAGTTCGCATGTCCACGATCGCGGATACGGGCGACTTGATGGTCAGGTTGGAGGCACCGCTGACAATGGCGGGCACTTCACCCGTTGCAAGCTCTGTGTCACTTATCCAGGCAACTTCGCCCATGGCGCTGAAGCTGTGCGCTTGGGAGGCAGCCGCTTGTGTGAGCATCGAAGCCACACTCGGAGCATTCATCGCCGCGGAGCTGATATTGGGCATTACCGATTGAGCATCATGCGAAGTTGCATTAGGCATCATCGGACCTGCCGGAGGTGTGGAAGTTCCATCGGTATGAACGGCTTGCGGCGAGAGCTGGATCGAATTCAAGCTCGGCACCGAAAGTGATGGAGTTGTGATCATCGCGGGCGGATCGGCGGTGATTTCGGCATCATTGACGATGATGGCAGAACTCGGCCGATTGCCGGTGGTGAAGATGATGTTGGCATCGACGGCGTTGAATCTGGAGTTGAACGGCACCACAGGAGTCACGGTGATACCGTTCTTGCCAAAGAATGCGAGTCCGCCGCTGATTTGATTGACGATTGCATTCGTCGGTTGATAACCAGGTGTTGGACCCTGGATCGGTTTTGCAGGCGGCGCGCCGATCGAGATGACTACTTGTCCGCTCTTCGAGCCGGCGGATGTCTTCGTCGTGGCTAACGTCTGGATGAACGTCGTAATGCCCGACGGTGTCGCGGTACCGTTGCCGATCACGATTTTGCCGGTAGCTTTATTGCTATTTTCCAACAAGATTGTGCTTGTCGTGCCGTTGGCCGTAATCCAAGCAGGGCTTTGATCGGCGTTCGATCCATTCACTGCTTCTGAAACAGCCAGCGTTCCGCCAGATTCAATAATGCTGATGTTGCCATTATTGGTGTGCAAGTTGTTCTCGGCTATCACCGCCGGATCGATCGAAGTCGGATTTGCCCAGCCAAGAATTGTTGTAGAGCCGGCTGTCTTCAACGTGAAGTTGTTCTCTGCAAACGATGTCGGCTCGACAAACGTGGGGCCTTTGAAGCCGTCGGCGACATTCACCAAACCGGTGGTGCTGTTGATTGTTGAAGCTTGCATCGTCAAGTCGGAAGCGACAACGTTCAAGGCTCTCGTGCTGCTGCCAATGCTGCCGTCGGTGGCAATGGCTGTGAATGTGCTTGCACCCGCCGAGGCGGTAAGTCTGCCGGTGCCGGCAATATTGCCTTGCAGGAAGTCGGTCACGGTTATGTCCCTGGTTGCCGCGCCACCGATGGTGCGGTTGAGCGTCATGTTGCCTGTCGTGTTGCTCGTCCCATCAGCACCGACGGTCAGTGCGATTGATGTTTCCTTCGACATGACCGCATTCATGGTGAGGTTGCCCTCAGTGTTCAACGTGAAGCTGCCCGGGCTTGTCGCTGTTGACACCGTCAACGTATTGGTATTGCTGTTGTCGATGTTGACTCCACCACCAGCGGTGACTTTCAATCCCGTGGTGTTCGTTCCCACAGCTGCCTCGCTTCCGCTGCCGAGTACGGTGCCGCCTGCGGACAGAACGACATTCGCAGCCGTTAGCGTATCGTCATCGCCGGTGGCGATGGCGCCCTTGGCGGTGGTCAAACTAATCGTTCCGGCCGGGATTTTGCTGGTTTTCGTGAGATTGGCCGTGATTGCACCGTTGACGTCGATATCTTCGCCTTTGGAGAGCGCGCCCGTGACCTTCACCGTCACGCCCCTTAGCGCGTTGATCGAACCGTTGTTCGTAAAGCCGCCAACCGATGTCGACTTGAAAGATATAGCGGTAGAGTCCGTGGTGCCGCCGACATCCCCTTCGATGTCCACGTTACCTCCGTTAGCCACGGTGCCGGCAGTGATAGCAATCGTGCTTCCAGCTGTCAGCGAGTCTACCTGGACTCCGCCTTTTGCTTTCAAGGTTATAGCTGTTCCTGCAGAGACCGCCAGTCCATCCGAAGGCTCGCCAATATTGCCCGTTGTGGCTGTCAGGTTGACTGCACCCGTATTGGATGTTGCAGTGCCATCGCCTGTGATGCTGCCGGCGCTGATCGTCAGTGTTTTGTTAGTGGTGACGTCAGCGTTCGCGATCGGCACGTCAAAGTTCAATTGACCAGCATTCTTTATGTTCAGAGAGTTCGCCGTGGATGTCTCGAGCGACGTGAAGCCGGCGTTCGTGTTCGTCAAGTTGACGGTGGCACCACCGGTGACAACGCCCGCGTTGACCGTTCCGGAGTTAACAGCTATAGAGTTCACATCCATAGTTAGGGTTACGACCCCGTTGCCGGCGTTGATGAAGATCTTATCCGCATCGACTGCCGCCTTGCGCGCCGTCTTGATGGCACCTTTTCCGGTGCTCGTCAAAGTGACATCGCCCAGACCGTTGCCGACAATGCTGTTCAGCGTGATGGACCCGGCTTTTCCGCCGGCGGTGATAGTCACATCGGACGCGAATTGCAGCTCATGCAAGTTGGTTTTCGGCGGTGTGTAGACCACGCTTCCACCGGAATTGATGATCGTGATGTTGCCGTCATTCGCGTTGCCGGTGGTTCCCGTACCGCTGTGTACGTTGAGTATGCCCATGACACCATTGAACGTCTTCGCATTGGCGGCCACGTTGAGGCTGAAGGCCGTTGGACTATTTGAAAGCAAGGTGATGCTTCCACCATATCCGCTTGTCGGCGTGGAATTCGCCGGAGTCGTGTTCATGCCGGTAGCTGTGTTGATGTCTCCGAACACCTCCAACGTGCCAACGTGTCCGAATTGTCCGGCTCCCAAAGTGATATTCGCTCCAGACGAGAAGGTCATACCAGGCAGTTCTGTATTAGTGCTCGACAGTTTGATCGCCTTGGTCTGAACAATCATGTTGCCGCCGGTGAGGAAGCTGATGCTGCCGTTTTGACCGGTTACAGGATCCTGAACACCCTGGATGTTGAAGTTGAACGAATTAGCATTTTGATTGACGACGGCCAACAGGGTGGAGAAGCGCACCACATTGATGGAGCCACCGACACCCCCTGTGCTGCTCGCATTCAGGTTGAGCGGCGTGTTGGCGTTGAGTTGGAAGAATCCACCCCCGGTGAGATTGATCGTACCGCCGACGCTGTTCTCGCTCGCTGAAGCTTGCGAAGCATTCAAAGTCGACGCGCCGAGGAACATTGCACCGCTCGGTCCTGATTCCAGCGTGATGGTATGCGCCACCGCATTAGCAACAGTCAGTTCACCACCGGTCTGAACTGTGACAGCCGAGCCGGCCGAGTTGCCCAATCCCAATGCTCCCGAGGCATTCGTGCTCAATGAGCCGACGACC
>DATNQY010000250.1:0-47143 GCA_036703785.1 Candidatus Obscuribacterales bacterium | reverse complement strand
AATAGTGAACTGCGCCTGGCAATCAGTGTTGTCTTTCGTCGAGCGAGGTATTATCCCAATCATCAGCGGCGATTTTGTTGTCGATCTTGAACAAGATTTTGCCGTGTGCTCGAGCGATTGGATCGCCAGCCATTTAGCTGTATCGGCGAGAGCCAAGCGGCTGGTTTTTGCTACCGACGTGCCTGGTGTGATTATGCCTGACTGGGCTCGTTCGAGTAAAGAGATTTGCAGTAGCGATTATGCGCTTTTGCATAGCGCCTTACGAGACTGCCAAGACGATGTCAGCCATGGCATGGACGGCAAACTCAAGGCCGGATTTTGGGCCGGTGAGCACGACGTTGAGGTGCATATTATTGACGGCACCGTGCCGGGCAATGTTATGCGAGCGTTGACTGAGGATTGTCCGCAGTCAACACGGCTCGTTTCGCTTAAATCAAAACAATTGGCACACGATACGCATTGAGCAGACGACAATGAGCAAACTGTTGCGAATTCTATTTTTCGGAGATATTGTCGGTGATGCTGGGCGCAGAGTCGTGGGTGAGTTTCTCTCGTCTTCTCAATGCCCGCCTGCGGATTTGATCATTGCCAATGCCGAAAATTGTTTTGCCGGAGGCTTCGGCATGACGGAAAAAGACGTTGAGGAGCTCTACGGTTTCGGCATACATGTCCTTACCGGCGGCAACCATACTTTTCATCATCCTGATGCTGCGAATTTCATTCAACGTTATCCTACCGTTCTGCGCCCGGCGAATATGCTTGAGACAAAGCCTGGGCGGGGCTGGTGTGTAGTCACCGCCGGCGGTGTCAAAATCGGCATCATTAACTTGCTTGGACGATTGCACATGAAGGCTGTGCAGCCGCCTTTCGCTATAGCCGACGACCTGGTGAAAGAAATAAGTAAGGAAGCTGAAGTAATATTCGTGGATTTTCACGCGACTTCCACCGGTGAGAAGGCGGGCTTGGCTCATTTCCTTGATGGGCGTGTTTCGGCCGTGGTCGGCACTCATACCCATGTGCAAACGGCCGATGAATGCATTCTTCTAAAAGGAACCGCCTTCATTTCCGACGTCGGAGCTTGCGCCGCGACGCACAGCATTATCGGCATGGACTTTGACGTCGTGTTGCGAAAGCTGATGTACGACGATTCCGCCCAGATGGAAGCCGCACGTGGACGGGCTGCCGTGTCGGCAGTCGTGCTGGAGATCGATGCCGTGACTGGTTATGCCAATTCGATCGAAAGAATACGCTATATCGAAAACAGAACTTTGGAGGCCGTTGTATGAAAATCCGCGATACTGCTTTTTTGTTCGATCTCGACGGCACCCTTATAGACAACGTTTACCAGCACGTGCTTGCCTGGAAAGAGGCTTTGGACGAAATTGGTATCAGCGTGCCTACCTGGCGTCTGCACCGTAAGCTCGGAATGAGCGGCGGATTGTTTGTGCAAGCCCTCATGGCTGAGATCGGCACTGCCTTGACCAGCGACGAGATTGCCCGCTTGCGTGAATCCTATAGATTGATATATCGCGGCTATGCAGGCACGGTTCATGCGCTGCCGGGAGCCAAGGAATTGCTGCGCCACATGAGCGACGCCGAGATTCCGTGGGCTATTGTTACAAGCGCTCATCGCAGCAGTGCATTATCCCGCTTGGCGATGCTCGAACTATCCGCACAGGTGCCGGTGGTCACTCGCGACATGGTCAAACATGCCAAGCCCGATCCTGACTTGTTTTTTGCCGCGGCGGAGCTTCTGGATGTCGAAACGAAAGACTGCATAGTGGTAGGTGATAGCATCTGGGATCTCATTGCGGCCCGCCGCGCCCAGGCGTTGGGAATTGGCTTTCTTTCCGGCGGCTACGGCAGCGAGGAGCTGATTAAAGCCGGCGCCTACTGCGTGTTTGATGGGCCGGCCGATATGCTTTCCAAAATTCACGAGGTCGGCGCTCGGGCGCAAGGTGTCAGGATAACGCCAGGCTAGTGGCGCAATGATGCGCCGAACCTGCGCGAACGTGCACTTACATTTGCACCAGCCCCTCGCGCAAAGCTTTTACGGCTGCCTGCGTCCGGTCTGATACTTTCAATTTTTCCATAATGTGACGCATGTGCGTCTTGACTGTTTCTGGGCTTATCACAAGCTCGTTGGCAATTTGCTGATTGGAAGCTCCGTTCACGACGAGCCGCAGCACGTCCGTTTCTCTGTCGGAAAGTCCCAATTTCAATTCGACTCGGGTTGTTTTGCGGGAGGGCAACCCGATGGAAGCTTGCACGACACGCTTGGCGATTGCTGGATCCAGCCACGCCGTGCCGTCGAGAACTGCCTTAACGGCGAGCGTTAGATTCTCAGCTGTGACGGTCTTAAGGCAGTATCCATCCGCTCCCGCTGCCAGGGCGGCAAAGACGTCATCGTCCCGCTCATAAGAAGTTAACATCAAGATTCGCGACTGCGGAACCTCCTCTTGATTCGCTCTGTCGCTTCAATTCCATCCATGCCTGGCAGCACGATATCCATGAGGACAACGTCCGGCTTGAGAAGAATTGCTTGTTTTAGTGCTTCTATGCCGTCAGCCGCTTCTCCGACGACGCAAAAGGATGGCGTTTGCTCCAGTAGCATTTTCAATCCGGTTCTGGTAATTAACTGGTCCTCCACGATCAGAATCCTAACCGTATTAGCTTCCGTCATTTGGTCTCCTCGGTGGTTGATGGTGACAAGCGCTGCGTAATAAGCCGCTCGAATTCGGCGATATCGCGATGAAAAACCGTCAGGGTCGATTCCAGCCGCTCCCAATTTCGTTGGTGGGCGGCATCTTCAATTTCGTTGCAGAGAGCTGCCAGATGCTCAGCGCACAAGGCGTTAAATACTCCACGCAGCGTGTGAGCTGATCTCGTCACACCTTGGGGATTGCGGCTTTTTACGAAGTCGTCAAGCTGTCTGAAATCATTCGCGGTTTCAAATACAAACATCGAGAGCAGTTTCACAGCACCAGAGGCGCCCATTTTTTTTGTCAGTTTGTCGATTGCCAGCTCTGCAGGACGTTCTTTTTCGTCATCCCGTTCTTGATGGTTATCGCCAGCGCCACCGCTGGTAGTGCTCGCCGGCAGCCACTTGTCGATTATCGATTTCAGCATTTGAGGTTCAACCGGCTTGGAAATATAGTCGTCCATACCTGCGGCTATGCACTGCTCGCGACTGCCCTCGATTGCGTGCGCCGTCATGGCAATGACGGGCACATGTTTTCCAGTAAATATTTCCATCGATCTAAGCCGGCGCGTCGCTTCGAATCCATCGACCTCCGGCATTTGGCAATCCATAAAAATAAGGTGGTACGGACTGGACTTCAGTCGTTCGATCACTTGATTCCCATTTTCAGCGATGTGAGCTTCGAAGCCGAACTCCCTTAGCAGCAGGAGGGCGACTTGCTGATTAATCGGATGGTCTTCGGCGACCAATATCAGCTCTGGTCGCATCGGACATCCGATAGCGGTGGCGGCGGCGACTTTGCCGGCTGCCTTGATGAGTTGTTCTACTTTTGTTTTTATATCTCCGCTGTTGATAGTGGTGATGGCGTTGAGCAATTGCGATTGACGGATCGGCTTGCTTAGACAGAGGTCGAACGGCGATGGGGAATGTGTCGAACGCTGCGCGCCATCCGGCGCCTCCGCCGTTGCAACACGAATGAGTTTGGTCGACGCTACGCTCGCATCTTTGCGGATTGTTTCGGCGAGCGCCAGGACGTCGGAATCAGTGGCGAGCGATCCGACTATTGCAAGTTGAAACGGATCATTGCTCGAAGCAGATTTCAACGCGGCTATTGCTTCGGAGGAATCGGCACTGACAGTATGCCGAATTCCCCAGGCGGAGATGTATGTCTTCAGAATTTCGCGCGTATCGTAATCTGAGTCGAGAATCAAAATCCGAATATCATTTGCGCCATATGGCGCCAGGTGCTTGCCGGAATGTGTGGAATTAGCAGGCAGAGGCACGGAAAACCAGAAAGTAGACCCTTCGCCTTTAGCGCTTTGAACGCCGATCTTGCCACCCATCAATTCAACCAGCCGTTTCGAAATACTCAGCCCCAGGCCTGTGCCCCCAAACTTGCGCGTGGTAGAACTGTCGGACTGCGAGAATGGCTCGAAGAGGCGGTTAACCTCTTCTTCAGTCATGCCGATGCCGTGATCGGTGACAGTGAATTTGACCTGTACTTGGTCACCTTCCTGCGACTCCAGCATCGTTTTTACAACAATCGAGCCCTGCTTCGAAAACTTGATGGCATTGCCTACAAAGTTGATCAGCATCTGTCGCAGGCGTCCTGGATCACCTCGCAAAATCAAAGGCAAATTGGGATCGATCAACGTGAGCAACGACAGCCCATGCTGCTTTGCTTGTGGTGTCAGAAGTTCAACAGCATCCTCAATCAACCTCACAGGCTCAAAAGCAATGACATCGAGCACCAGTTTATTCGCTTCGATTTTGGAGAAGTCGAGAATGTCATTAATGATCGAGAGAAGCGATTTGCCTGCGCCGCGTATGATCTCGGCGTATTCCCTTTGGGAATCATTCAAGCCGCTGGCCAGCAATATTTCCGTCATGCCCAGCACGCCATTCATAGGCGTGCGAATCTCATGACTCATATTCGCCAGAAAGGTGCTCTTGTGATGAGTAGCATCACGTAAGTCGCGCCCCTGCTGCTCGAGCATGTCACTCTTCTTGATCAGTTCTGTTTTGCTCTCATCAAGTTCCTTATATAGAGCCATGATCCCTTTGTTGGTTTGCTCGAGATCTTCGCTGAGGCTTTGAACGTTCCGGATTGCGCGCAAAAGCTTCTCATCTTGTTGGCGCAGTTCTTCCACAATATCGTTTGCGCGCTCTTCCTCGACTACATGCAATCCCGTCTTGCGCAGCCAGTCGGCAGCCTCATCGGCAATTGGAAAAACGACCGACGCATCCAGCACGGTTGCCCTCAGGCTGTGGCCGTTGCTGTCCTTTGTGATTTCCAATTGCACGGCCACGTCGGTTTGGGAAGCATAGGCCGCGCAAGAATGGTCGAATACCGCGTTAATCAAATTGCATTGATCGACTTCCGATAGCCCGCAGGACGAAGCAATTTTCCTGAGACAACGGCGCAGAGCGAGGAGGTCACCTTCGCTGCGCAATACAAACATTCTCACAGCACAATTCACGTCAGATTGTCCCGCTTTTTTCCGCCGACAACCACGACGGTGGCATCATCAGTGCCCCGTTTGAAGTCTCGATATAAGATCGCCGCAATTAATGAGGGGTGATGATTGCGCAATCCGTCCATGGCCACGCTTGTTGTGATACCATCCGAATTCATGAGCAAGCCGACTTCTTCTGTCCATGGATATGTAAACTCTCGCACTTTCGGAAGTTGAAAGCCGAGACCTCCAGGCATCGATGCGCAGCTTTTCTGATTGCTCGCGCTGGACATGCGGGTGGCGATGTTGCCGACTCCTGAGTACGTGAGCACGCCATGCGCGGCATCAAGTTCGGCTATCGCAGCGGCGGCTCCGTTGGTGTGCCGAGTCGCTTCGTGCATGCGACGCAACAAATCGCCTGGTCGCAACCGCGAGGCCGATTCTTCGAAAAATACTTGCATGCAGGCGTCAGAGGCGATTGCCGCCGCTGGTCCATGTCCCAGTCCGTCGGTTACGGCAACTTGCACGGTGCCTTTTCCCCGGCGCGCCGCCCAGCGATCGCCACAAACATATTCACCCGGCATTGCTACCATGACGCCACCAACTTCCACGGTTGGTTGATAATCATGGGCGGGCCGGCGCTGGTTCCAGATGCGCGACAACATGGCCGTGCCCTTATCCGGACGTGAGTTCATGTCGAATTCATCCGAGAAGCGTTTGATTGCGCCCAGTCCGCCGCCGAGGGTGCCGGTTGTTGAAACTCCATCTTCCAGCATCTTTTGTGGATTCGACATTCCTGGCCCTTTGTCGAGCGATATGATCTCCAAAGCGCGGAGATCATCAACAGCCAGTGAGCCAATCAGAATCTCGCCGCCTTTGTCTGTATATTTGATCAAGTTTGTTGCGAGTTCGCTGGCAATAATTTCCGCTCTGCCGACGAGTTCGGGCGCAAACGCGTTGATCGCACCGAGATCCTTTAACGCCCGGCGCAACTCGCCGATGTGACTGTCATCGGAAACGGAAAAGGAAAGGTGGGTGCCGCCAATCATCTTTTCCATTTGGTGATTACGACTCTGGTGCCTTCCCCTGGTTTAGAGCTAATTTCAAACTCGTCGACAAGCCTGCGGGCACCGGGCAACCCTAAGCCAAGACTATGCATGGACGAATAGCCGTCCGTCATTGCAAGACCAATATCGGCAATTCCTGGTCCCTTATCTTCGAATGCGATGCGCACACCCTTCACGTCGGCCCGATCGAGCTGCTCGATTGCCACGCCGCCGCCGCCGGCATAGATGAGCATATTGCGAGTGAGTTCGCTGGCTGCGGTGATCAGTTTGGTTTCATCTACCAAGCCGAGTTCCGCCTGCTGCGCGTGCAGGCGCACTTTGTTTCTGATGGAAACCAGATCGGTCTCCTGAAGTACTGATAGCTGCTCAGTCTGGGAGATCATGGTTAGCATCGTCCTCTGGCGAATAACCAAGCTTGCTCCGCAACATGGCCATCCCTTTATCCACATTTTTTGCGGTAGAGATGCCGGGCAGCGATAAGCCCATATCTACGAGTGTAATTGCTACCGCCGGTTGCATTCCGACCACTACAGTTTCTGCGTCCATCAAGCGGGTGGTGGCGGCAATGGTGCTGATCATCCGTCCCATGAATGAGTCGACGATTGTCAATCCTGATACGTCTACTAGGACGCCGCGCGCGTTTGTGTTTGCTACTTTCGCACTTAGCTCATCCTGCAAGGTATATGCCTGCGTATCATGCAGCTCACCCTGAATAGTGACCAGCAGGAATTCGCCGAGCTTCAATATCGGAATTTTTTGTGTCGTCATTCCGCTTAGACTCTCGCTCTTTCTTTCGGCGAATCATTAACAATGCGCATTTCCATGATCGACATCGCTTCTTCCAGTGCGCGCGCCATGCTCGACTTCGTTTTTACCTTGGAGAGATCAACTCCCAGGTGTGCCATCGTTTGAGCAATTTCCGGGCGAATTCCACTGATTATGCAATCGCAGCCCATGAGGCGAGCGGCATCAACCGTTTTCATCAGGTGCTGTGCCACCACGGTGTCGACGGTGGGAACGCCGGATATGTCGAGAATGGCAATGGCCGAATCGGAGTCGGTGAGCCCCTGTAACAAACGCTCGGTGACAACTTGGCTCCTTGTGCTGTCGAGGGTTCCCACAATCGGCAAGGCAAGAATTCCGCGCCACAGATGCATGACAGGCGTCGACAATTCGATCAAGTCTCTTCTTTGCCTTTCGATCATCTCTTCGGCTTTTTTCTTGTCGGTTGCGTCGCGCACTACTTTGACGAACGCTTTGAGATTTCCTTCTTTGTCGCGCATGGGCGCGATCACAACGTCAACCCAAATCTGCGTGCCGTCCTTGCGCACTCGCCAGCCGGCGCCTTCGAACTTCCCCGACCGCGTCGCCTGCTCAAGTTCGTAATTGGGAAAATTTCTATCTTGATCGGGTTTTGTATAAAACATCGAGAAGTGTTTGCCCATCACTTCCGCTGCTTCGTACTGCTTGAGGATCTGTGCCCCGGCGCTCCAAGTTTGAACGTGCCCTGTGGGGCTGAGCATATAAATGGCGATGTCGGTGAGACCGTTGATCAGGAACATGCAGAACTCTTGCGTTGTTTCGTTCAGGTGTTGCTCCGGAATGGCTCTCGCTTTCGCCGCGGCGCTGTGATCTGTCATTAGGCATCTCCCTGGCTGGTTACAATAGGCAATTCATGCGACCGTGATGCAGTGGCCCTGCGGACCAGGGACGACATTAGTTAGAAATTTATGACGATCAGCATCACCATTATTACCTCCAGGTGACTATATGGATTGAGACTTAATTACGACGTGACTCGAAAGCTGCGTCTGGTGGACGATGCTCTGCTTTACGAATCTTAATAAACTTGAGAATGAAGACCCGCGGCTGCTTTTAGTCGGTTTTTGCGGTCGATAGACCGTGGCGCGGCAGCCCAAAACCGTTTCCCATGTTGTATGCAGCCTAAAAGACACGATATGGCATCCAAGCAAGCAATTTGTAGCCGACTCGGCAAGCGCGTCAAAGAAATGCGCTTGAGCCTGCATTTGTCGCAGGAGGAGTTGGCCAGCCTCTGCAAAGTCAGCATACATTGGAGCGATCGAGCGCGGAGAATGCAATCCTACTATATGGATTGTGGCGCGCATTGCCGCTGGACTGGATATATCGATCTCCAAATTGCTCGAGAGAGTCTGAGGCGGCCGCGGTTTCCTGGTTTGTTGTTGAGTGGTATCCCCCGTTTGGGTGGTGCCATCACCATATGTGGTGATGGCGCTGGTTGATGCATCCGGAGGGGATAAAATTCACCATGCGCAAACACCTCCTGCGGGATGTGCTGATTGCAAAACGACAGTATCAATAGAGTATGAGCAATGCAAACCCGGGGAGAAACAAGATGATTGAGTGGCGCGAACAGGCACGGCTGATGGAAGATGAGCGCATGTTGAGGATCGCGCGTGCTCAAGGTGCACATGGCGCGGAAACGGCCAGAATATACGCCAATATCTTGCAGAGACGTGCGCTTGAAGCGTTTGATGAACTCAGATTGGACGAGGCTCTTGATCTGGCGGAAAGAGAATTCGAATTTTGCAGCCGAGCGTTTGGATTGACTCATGAATTTTCCCGGGCAGCGCACCGCTGCTTGAGCGCGTTGCGCAGACAATCTAGGACGAAACTTCTGTAAATGCAAGCCGCGCTAGATGTTTGTTTGATGGTGTAGCAGATATGCATTGCCGGTTGTCAAAAGCGGGACGGTTCGATTTCGCTTGAAATAGGCTCCGCATGCGCGACTTCACGCTTGGCCGTCTCAAATTTAATGGACTGACGAGTACGTGCACTTGTATACTCGGTGTCGGCTGGTGAGTTTTAATGCACGAAGATAGCTGCGACGAAAAAGTTGTCTCATGCGACGCAGGTTTGTCGCGGAAAGAATTTCTAGAGCGAGTTTTGACTCCCGCGCTTCTTGCCGGTGCGGCGCTTGCCTCACCCAAGATAGTCGACAAATTCATTCTGCCGGCGCAGGCAGCGCCGACGACGTCGCAAAGGAAGACGACACTACGGCCCAAAGGTGGAATCAATGGTGGTCCCTGGCCGCGTCGCCTCTAATGTCGTTTTTCGGTTGGGATCGCAGTTGATCTCTTACTCGACTGCGTCGGACGCGGTGCTCCAGGACATCGCGCGCATTTTTCCGCGCGCAGAAACGTCCATAGATAACTCCAAACTCAAATTAATTGAAGGCGAATTCGCAGACGTTGAATCTGCAATGCTTGCGCTATCGAAACGGTTGCTTGCAGACTTCGATGGGGATCTCTGGCTGGAGGCGGCTGCGCTAGTCGCTCCCGGCGGCGCAAGCGTGATGCTTTGCGGCGGATCCGAAACGGGCAAGAGCACGCTCACCGCGGCACTCTGCGAGTACGGATGGAAGATGATTTCGGAGGACGTTGTTTTCATTCAGCACGACGGCATCATTCCACAAATCGTCCGCCCAATTTCGTTGCGCGAGGGGACAGCCGAGCGTATCGCGCAGCAGACGGGAAAAAGCGTCCAGTTGTTCGATGATCGCTGGTATCTGAATTTGAACGCGGTGCCTGATCCAGACTTCAAATTGCAATTGCCACTGTCGGCCGTGGTGGCGATTGGTAGTGTGGATCCCGATTATCCGGGAGCAATTTGCGTTCAACCAACCCCACCGGAGCAACTGGTGAGGGAGTTTCTCCCATACTCGAATGCGTTGCACATAGACGGAGGGGTGGAGTTCTTCCTGCAATCGTTGCAGAGGTCCATCTGCGCTTCGATTTCAGGCGGATCAATCGCGGAGCGCATAGACGCGATTGACAGACTGATCCACCGTTAGTCTGTTCGCCGGCGGTTTCCACAGGAATCGTCCGAGGGTACGTCGCACGACACCTGCGGGCGAAACAATTGTGCATGCATGCAAGAACCATAGCATCGGTATCGAGGCGAAGTTGACGTTTCTACCGCCGGCATAATAGGCGGTCAGAAATCTCTGATTGGGGAAAAACGCTCCCCAAAGAGCGCGCAACTTGCGCCCGCGATTGCTCGACACCATCGCGTTCAACAATAGCATCGGAAGCGAATTCTGATTCCACAGAAATCGATAGCTCACAAGGTCGTTCAGAATCGGCACGTTCATGGCAGCGGCGGGCGGCAGCCCGCTTTTCTCCGGATTCCCCGTTGCCAATCTATCTCTGCACACCGCCAGCGCCACCACCACCGACCGCTCAACGCCTTCGGTCATTGCCCGCCGTTCAAGCTCGTTCCACTCACTTGTCGACAATGCGCGTGCCAACAAATGGATGTCCAGCATCAAACGCAGACCGAGGAAACTATCCTTATGGAAATGGCAGCAAGCGATCAACAATTGATCCACAATGTCCGGCGCACTTATCTCGACTCCGGCAATTTCCACCGTCGTGTGGTTAGCAAAAAAGCGCGGTAGCTCCAGCATGCGCAAACCGGATTCAAGAGGATCAAGTTTCAAATCCAGCTGAAGTCCATCCGATCTCGTCAAAGGCAGCTCATCGCAGCTGACGAATTCGCTGTGTGGTTGCAGCAAAACGTCTGTGGCTGAAATGAGAGGTCCATTGCAATACCGAGCGCTGTTGATTCTATCGAGGGAAAAGCCTGCCGCGTGCAGCTCATCGAATAGCGAGGGGAGCGCTGCTGTTCTGACGACGAGATCGATATCAGCGGAATGTCTCAGATGCGGTGCGGCGTAAACCGTTGCCGCCACGGCGCGTCCTTTGATCATTGCGACGTCTTGTGGATAGCGAGCAATTATTTTCAGCAGAGGATGAATCGCCGATTCGGAATTTAGCCACGTCAGGTATTCTGTCGCTGCGGTGCGACGCAGTTTGGCGATTAGTCCTTCCGGCACCGAGACATCGAGTTGCGAGATTCGAGAAAGAGCGTAGCCGCATAGTCCATCTCGCGAGAGCCACTCAGTGATGGTGGCAATCTCGTGCACGGTGAGCGACGCCAATTCATCGGCGGATTGCGGCAGCCGATCGCCGAGCAGACAGAAAAGTGCCTGCTCGCACTTCCGCATGCTCTGCAGCCCAGAAACTCTTTGGGTCGTGTGCTCGGTTTTATGCATGCCGACTGGTAGCTTTGACGTTGCCATACTGTACACTATTTCTGCATAAACATAGGCGACGCTTTGCGGCGCGCCTACCTACGAGGACTTCGCGTCAGTGCCGTCCGTCGCACAAATTACAACGTTCTATGAGAACCTGGGTGGCGTTGAGCGCTCGGTGAGAGATCTATCACTCGGCTTGTGCAGAGCGGATTATGACGTGACGGTTCTCTGCACCAAGACAAAAGTCAGCCGGCAATATGATGAAGAAGGCGTTTCCGTCGTGGCAAGCGGTAGCTCAGTGACGGTTGCCGGTCGTCCCGTTGCGCTCGGGCTTTTGCGCCAGTTGAAACGGCGCCGGTTCGACCTGAAGCATTTTCACTTGCCATTCCCTCTGGGTACGGTGGCCGAGCAACTGGCTGGCGATAGGTCCTCGGCAAAAGTTGTCAGCTGGCACCATGGAATCGGCAAGTATCCGCTGTTCGAAACCATGTACCGTCCGGCACTGCGCCGCTTCCTGAAAACCGTCGACAAAATTCTGGTCACGGCTCCGCCGATGATAAAGTTCTCAGGTGTGTTGGACGAATTCGCGGATAAGTGCGTCACCGTTCCTCTCGGGATTGATACCACGCACTTGGAGCGAGTTGCTCCTGAGCAAGTCGCACTCATCAAACATCATTACTCGCGGCCGGTCGTTCTATTCGTGGGACGTCTGGTGTATTACAAAGGCTGCGATGTCCTGATCCGAGCGATGAAAAACATAGATGCAGATCTCGTTATCGCCGGCGACGGCCCGTTGCGCATGCAACTGGCGCGACTGGTTGCAGAAAGCGGATTAGGCGACAAGGTCCATTTTGCAGGACGCGTTTCCGACGAAGAGCTTGCAGCTTTGTATCATGCGTGTGATCTGTTTGTGTTGCCGTCGGTGTTGCCGACGGAGTGCTTCGGGTTGGTCCAAGTCGAAGCGATGGCGTGCGGCAAACCTGTGATCAATACGAATTTGCCGACGGGAGTTCCCTGGGTGAGCCGCCATGGTGAAACGGGACTTACCGTGAAGCCGGATGACGTTGCCGCTCTGGAGCAAGCGATTCATTACCTGCTCGAGGATTCCTCACTACGGGCGAAATTTGCCGCCGCCGCAAGAGAACGTGCGTACTCGCAATTCACGATCAAGCATCAGATCGAGAGAACTTTGCAGATTTATGATGAACTGTTGGCGGCGCGTCAGCCCCGTAGAATTTCTACCGAGCAGTGCGCTCCAGCTAAAGAATCATTCGTGAGGCTGCCCTCCACCCATTGATCCATGCCCTTATGAATGCGTGGACCGAGTACGAGCAGATCGGCCGCGACGGTCTTGCTGAGTGCGAATATTTCTTCGGCAGCGTTCAAGCCCTCAAGCTCTTTTCGTTCGATTGCGTGTCCCGGCAAACATTTTTCTATCGTTTCGGCTGCGGTGTCCACAACGGACGTGGCATGGTCGACAGCTTCTTGTTCGGCTTCTTTGAACAGTTTCCAATCAAGTTGAGGGTTCGGACTGTAGTCAGCCATCGGAGTTACAAACGCGTTTGCTACAACAAACTGAACGTCATGCGACCAACCCGTGGCGCAAAGACCATCGACGGCGGCTTTGCTGAGCCCAGTTTCGGCCACGCACACGATCGCGCAGCGTTTGTGCGGAGTAGCCGAGGCGGGTCTGCCCACCAGCAGCGAGCAGTTGATATTTTTTACGACGGCATCCGTGACGCTGCCGAGCAACAACTTGTTCAAACCATGGCGGCTGTATGCACCTGTCACTATGTAATCGGGCTGCCATTCCTTGGCGATTTTGATAATCGCGGCCGCCGCTTTTCCGGTTTCGGTCACTGTGCCAATCATTGCGTAGGGAATTTTTTGTTTGAGCGCTTCCGCGGTTGCCGCGCCCGCTTCATTCGCCTGAGTTGCCGACAGGTGTCCGGACAATGATTCATCCGCGACAGAGACGATCTTGAACTGTACTGTTTGAGGCCACTGCCGCATCGTCAACGCGTCGATGGCGGAAAGTGCGTTCGGCGAGCCGTCAGAGGCGAATAGTACTTTGTTCCACATCTCTATTTGTCGGTCCCTTCGGCGATCTAAAACCAGACGTGCCTATCTATTTTGACATTGTTTGTAATTTGCACACCGTTCGCACAATCACTGAGCCACTGCACCTCGACGACGCTCGTCGGATGGCACAATATCAAAAACCGCAATCTCAGGCGGACAAAGAAAACGCACGCGCAGGAAGTGTCCTTCCATGCCGATGCCGCGATTGACGTACATTTGCATTCGTCCGATGTGAAATAAGCCAGAGACAAAGCGTCTCCCGTACTGCGATCTGGTTACGAGTGCACCGACGCCGGGGAAGACCACCTGTCCACCATGCGTGTGACCGACAAGAAAAAGATCGACATTCGCGTTCGCCGGGAACATATCAGGGTTGGGCTCGTGATAAGCAAACACGGTGAAGACATCGGGCGGAACGAGACTCAGAACTTCGTTGACCAGCCCGAAAGCACCGGTTGCTGTTCCGCCAATCCAAATAGATTCTCCGTTCTTCTCGATTTTTGCCGGTCTGTTGTAAAGCTCATGAGCTCCGGTGCCACTGAAGTAATCGAGAGCCGGCGTGAAGGAAAAGTCCCAATCGCCTTTGGCGACGTAAGTCGGCGCTACGTCGGCGAAGCTCTTTAGAAGCTGCTTGAAATTGGGCAAGCCCTGCGGCGAGTTGGCCGCATCTCCGCAAAAGAGAATTACGTCCGGATGGAGTTGGGCTACCGATGCTGCGATGCGAGGTTCCAGCCGGACTTCTTTGTCGCAATGCAGGTCGGAGAGTTGCACGATTCGGAAACGCGTGCTTTTCAGTTTTGGGGTTTGAATCTCCAGCTTGTTTATAGTCAGGTGGAAGGGCTCGATGAAGAAGCCGTCAATCAGGCACAGAAGAGTTCCCACCGAAAGGATGACGAGAAGCGTCTGCGTAAGCACCAGCAATCGGTGCTGACGAGTGCCCGTCTTCCGGGCAGCGCTTAGAATCGGAAAATGGATGACTCCGCGAGCCTGCAGCCACGGCATCACGCCAGCCGCAATTGCCGCCGCCCATACGACTTGAATGCCGGTTAGGACAACCGCTACATAGAAAAGTTCAATAGGCTTCCAGTGTTCCATGGCTTTTGGCAGGTCAGAGGTTGTTCAGGATTATAAGGGCTGCTCAGAGGTACACTGCAGTTTAGAAGCCCGTGCCGATGAAGGTTAATCTCTCTAAATGAATAGAGCCCTTACCGCGCCCAAGCGTGTTCGATCGCAGGCGACGAGTAATCAGAGCCTGCGGGTGTGCTTCATGTATCCGTGTGATTGGTCACAGGAGCTCAACGATTATGCCTGCGGAATCGTCCCTTCGCACAGGCTATTCGGGTACGCAGGAACGGCACAGCTCGGGCATGTGGTCAGCTTTTTTCAGCTAGCAGCACCGCTGAAGAAATTTATTCAACAACCCGCTCTCTGGAGAGTCCTGCAAGCTATTTACGCATCAGTAAAACAAAGTTCTATTGATGCGTTCGTGTGCACTACCGAGGCATCCGCTCTCCCCGTTTTGATGCTAAAGCGCGCGGGCGTGATTAGGAAACCGATAGTTGTGCTGAACGTTGCATTGCTGGAGCCGCGCAATGCGAGTGGATGGCGTCGCTGGATATGGAAAACGCTATTACCATGCGCCGATGCAATTGTGTCTTACGCCAGTGCGCAGCTGCCATGGTTACAAGAGCGATTTTCACTTAACGGCGACATTTTGCACTTCATTCCATTTGGAGTTGATACGCACTTTTTCAGTGCAGAACAAGGAGCGCAGACCGATTCATTCCTGTTGTCGGTCGGCACGAATGCCGGTAAAGACTTTGCTACACTCCTCGACAGCTTGCCTGATTCGGCCAAATTGGTGATTGTCACCGACAAGTGGAATAAGCGATTGATTCAAGGACACCCGAAATCGGGACAAGTAGACATTAGGAACGACGTTCCGATCCTCGAGCTCCGCCAACTTTACCGAGACGCTGTAGCACAGATCATTCCTTTGCACGAAACAAAATTCAGCTCGGGACAAACTGTTATGCTCGAGACCATGGCCATGGGCAAAACGACTATCATCACCGAGACAAGCGCGACACGGGACTATATTTGTCCTGGGGTGCGCACGTTTTGTCCTGGAGATTCAGCGACGCTGCAAGAGCACCTGTGGGATGTTCTGAATGAGTCCATGCAACTCAATCATGGATTGTCGCGGCACGTGCGGCAAAATTTTTCAAGCGATCGCTTTGCCGAGCGTCTGTCGAAACTGCTTCGCGAGCTTTGTCAGGTCATTTGACGGCTCGAAGGATGAAGTACATCGATTCGATAGGACGAAACAGAGCAAAGATGCGCTCGGTCCAGTACGGGTTCGTGTTGAATAGCCGTTTAATCAGCGTCTTCCGCCCATCCGGCTGTCCGAGCATCGCGAGTTCGACGTTGAACTTGACGCCGCCGTAGTAGCCGTACAGTTCTCCGGAGAGATACCTGACGACGCCGAACGAGAAGAAGTGTTTGTGTGTCGGGTCAGCGTAAGTTTTTGCATGCGTATAGTGCGGCAATGCGATGTGTACAAGCGCACCATTTTTGCAGACCCTGTGGATCTCGCGCATGGTAGCCATCACATCGGTGACGTGTTCCAGGATTGAGCTGCAGTAGACCAGGTCGAATGTGTCGTCAGCCATCGGATAGGGATAACAGTCTAAGTTATGCACAATGTCGACGCCCGGCAGCGGCGAAATATCGAGTCCGACAGCATTCGGCCTCTTGTTGAGCCCACAGCCGACGTCTAGCGCCATGGCTGACGCCGTGGGAGTTAACAGCGATTCCGTCGTCATTCACCTTTCTCCTGCTACCAGTTGTGGCAGCAACAGCCCTTCAGACAGCTCCTAGCCAATGAGTGCGTTATCAAGTCACGCCCGGCTGGACACTACCAGGGACGCTGTAAAAATCGCCATAGGCTGCCAGTAGTTTTTACTCCAGACAGGTCAGACACTGTTCAGGATTATACAGGCTGTTGAGAGGTAGACTTAATACTTCTCATCAGTGGTCCCATGAAATTCCCGCGATGCGCAAGCTTCGGATTTTAAAGATTTCACACACTGCTGCGCTCGCTAGCTATCGTGCTCGTGAGCGTGCGTTGGTCAGCCAGTTCCCTGTCGAGATGGAAGTGGTGACTCCAAAGCATTGGAGTCACCTTGGCTTAGAGCAGGAGGATGATTCGATACAGCGCTTTGGAATTCACCGGGTGCAGACGATCGGCACCGGTAATATTCCGCTTTTCGCTTTCGAGCCGGCACCTATCGCCGGACTAATGCGCCAGTTCAAACCTGACATTGTCGACGTACACGAAGAGCCTTATAGCGTTTCAGGCTTCGAGTCCATTGCACTGGCGCGCCGTTTTGTGCCGCAGGCGAGTCTGTTGTTCTATACCGCGCAGAACATGTTGAAGCGATATCCCCCTCCGTTCAAGTGGACTGAGCAGTTTGTCTACCGCTGCGCCGCCGCCGCTTATCCATGTAGTGCCGAAGCAGAGCAGGTCTTGAGGCGCAAAGGTTTTAGAGGGATCACCCGGGTTTTGCCTCTGGGTGTCGATCGGGCAAAGTTCAATCCACAAGTGCTCACCCACGATGAACGCCGCCAACTTCGCGGCAACGTTGGGCTAGACGGCTTCGTGTTCGGATATTTCGGACGCGTCGAAGGCTGCAAGGGAATTCAGTTCTTATTCGAGTCTATGAGCATGTTGCCGTCCGACCTTCAATGCAGCCTTGCCATCGTGGGTAGCGGTGGTTATCGCCGAAGTCTTGAGTCCTTCGCGCAGAGCCTTGGTATTTCGCAGCGGGTTCGTTGGCTTGGTGAGAAGCCTGCCAGCGACATGCCACGGTGGATTTCTCTTTGTGATGCTGTGGTCATTCCGAGCCTGACCACGCCGACATGGAAAGAGCAGTTCGGCAGAGTTGCGGTGGAAGCAATGGCGTGCGGCGTGCCCGTGATCGCTTCCGACAGCGGTAGCTTGCCGGAGGTTATTGCACATGCAGGAATGGTGGCACCAGAAGCTGACCCGGACAAGCTCAAAGAGTGCCTTCTAAGAGTGATGACGGACGAACGACTAAGACAGCTGTTAATTGAAGAAGGACTCGCGCTGGTCGACCAGAGATATCTTTGGTCACGAGTTGCGCAGCAGACATTTGATCTATATCTGGATATCGCGGGCACGAACGCAGCAACCGGACCGCCGGAACTCGTTTGTCAAGCTCACCAAGGATAGGCAAATGCCATGTTTGAATTCTTCGCAGACTTCTACAGTCCGCTATAGGACTCGTGTACGGCACCGCACTTCTCGATTGCGGCACGTTCAACGGCTAGACGAATTAATCATCTGGCTGTCCCCCGCCTTTTCACTTTCTCCAATATAGCTCCATGCCAGCCTGGTCAAACACCAATCTCGAGTGCACTGCAAAAAATACACTGGGTCCAATGCCAATGACCAGAGTGCATGTTCCAACCCTTCGCCCAGCCGTTTCTGCTTGAGTCCGAGCCGCGCTTGGTCGAATGCCTTTCGAGAATATTGTTTGCGGGCATTTTTCCACATAGTAGCTGTTTGCCTGATCATGTCGCTATTTTCGCATCGCTCGGCGAAGTGCTGATATTTCAAATACATCTCTCTGTCAAAACACAGCGCTGCTCGATATGCTGCCATGCTATTGGCACCATGCCAGCGATAAGATGCTTCGCAGGACGTTATCTGTGCAATCTTGCGAGTTCTGGCTATTTTTATCCACATGTCATAATCTTCGCTGTACCTCAGCATGATGTCGAAAAGACCAGTTGCTGCAAGCGCGTCACGCCGGACCATCACGGTGCTCGTGGTTATGCACTGATTGCCGACTAACAAGAGGGCATTCATATCCCTGTTCGCCTCGACGCAGCAGATTGTGCCATCAATTCTTTCGCCCCCGGTTGCGAGTAGGTGGATCGGAGTAAGGCTTGCGACACCGGGCGGAATTGGTGTCACCGTTGCCTCGGATATCAACGCACTTTGAGCGTCAATGGCATTTCTCGCCGTGAAACTCAACCCGATATCATTGTCCGAGTCCATTACCACTATCTGCTTCTCAAGCTTTCGGGAGAACCAAACATCGTCAGAGTCCAGAAAAGCTATGTATTCGCCACGAGACTCCAAAATTCCGCGGTTCCTTGCTGCTGATACACCTTGTGCAGACTGCCTAACAATGGCGACGTGTAAATCGGAGCCGGCGACAATTTGTATCGGGCTGCTTGAGCCGTCGTCAACAACAATCAATTCGAGATCACGGACAGTCTGGTTCAAAACCGATTGAACTGCGGCGAGAAAGTGCGCGGGATCAGGATCTCTTGCTGCCATTATTACGCTAACGCGGGGCGCCATGATGTTCCTCCCGCAGTCGAGCTTTGGTACCAACCACGTACTTGAACAGAGATTCTGCCACGTAAGTCGGTTTTATGAGGGCAGACTCGAACAATCTCTTGGCGCAGGGAAAAAATTCGCGTCGGCGGAAATCCTCGCGACAATGGTCAAAGGCACGGGCGCCGCAAATCGTGCGCAATCGCTCGAATAAAAGCCGTGCACTCTTATCCAGGTCGGCATTCCCAGTCATCCGTGCAAACCGCCGGTAGCGCGAGAATACCCTTCTTCCTTGCGCAAGAGATAATTGGTAGTTTGCGGACGTATTCATGGAATGCTGTCGATAAAGAACTTGAATTGACGGCACATAAGTGAATTCATAGTGCAAAAGTAGCCGAAGATAAAGATCATAGTCCTCGCTGTGGCTTAGCAACGGGTCGAATAAGCCGGAGCTCGATAGACATTGCCGACGAATGAGGATAGAACTCGTGCATATGTTCTGCAAAGCTAGCCTGATGACTGCCGGAATTGAGGAATTCAAGTTTAGTGCCGATTCAACGTTTTCGCGCAGGTGATTCCGCGCCTTTAGTTCTGGTCCTATGGTGGCAAACCCCGTATGACAGAAAGCCGCATTTGGGTTCTGTTCCAAGGTCTGCAATTGCCTTTGCAGTTTCGTCGGTAGCCAAACATCGTCTGCGTCCAACAGCGCGACAAACTCGCTGGACGAGTTCAAAATCCCAACATTTCTTGCTACTGAGACACCGCTTCTGCTCAACCTAATGAGTTTGACGTTTTCGGACTTCGGTAAATACCGGCTTATGTGCTCTTCCGAGCCGTCATCGACGACGATTGCTTCCCAGTCTTTAAATGACTGTTCGACAAGAGAATCGATAGCGATGCGCAAATAGGCGCCCGGCATATAGGCTGGAATGACAATGCTTACTTTCGGCACGGCTCATTCCTTACCGCGACTACATCTGCCGCTTGTGCGATACACGATTTTATGCTTTCTAAATATGCTCTGCCGAAACGCCGATCAGGCTCGACGAAATTGCCTTCAGCCCATTCGTTCCAAGACTTTATAAATACTAGCCTTTCCTCTTGCTCTCGATTTGCCACTTGCTCTATGCCTTTACGCAGCAGCTTGGCGAACAGTTCGGGATTGGCGCCTTGAAGCACAACTGCATGTGTCCCCAAACGGGGACTTGTATCCCAATTTGGAATTACACACGGATAGTTGGGATAATCGATGGGATTGGAGAATGCGGACTCTACGAACTTACTGTAGTCGAAAACTCGCGGGTATCCGAACACTCGAGCCGTCAAAGCGGCCAGGTCCTTCTTCAAAAGCCACATCAATACTCTATCGATTAAAGACTCTGGGATGAGCTTCAGTGTTTCCCAAGGCTCGTGCAGTATCGATGCATCGAAGCCGAAATGGCTTGGATTCCAATTCGAGTCTCCAACTCCTACCAAGTGCAGTCCCGGCAGCCCCGATTCGATTGCAAGCTTCCTCCAGCAATCGGTAAATTGCCGAGGATTCGGCAGGTCGTTAGGTTTGTAGACAACAAAAAGCGGTTTTCCACAGACCTTGATGTATCGGTTATCTAAAAAAGCCGACTCTAGAGCGCGGTAATGGTCTTGGTAGTCCGATAATCCCGGGTATTGTTGCTCGATCAATAGACGGTTTTTCAAGCCGTGGTGATGGCCTGCCCACGACTCGTTTGCCCAGCCAAGGCAGAACGGCAAGGATGGACGACCATCTCTCAAGACTTCCATGAACGGACGCTCCAGTATGCGTCTGCCATTGCCGAACCAGTAGTGCCAATAACAAAAGCCTTCGAGACCAAAATCGCTAGCGAGCCTGGCTTGCTGTTCCCTGGTTTCTGGAACGCGAAGATCATAAAAGCCCAAGTCGGCAGGAAGGTTAGGCTGATGATGTCCTGGAAATAGGCTTGTGCACTTCGTTACATTGGTCCATTCGGTAAAGCCGGGCCCCCACCACCTGTCATTCTCCGGGATCGGATGATACTGCGGTAGGTAATAGGCAATGACCCGTACCGGCGGCGGCTTGTCCACGCGCGTCGCTTGTGATGCAACGCTGGAATTCGATCGTGCTGCTACTGTTTGGAACACGCCGTATGCCAGACCTCCGTCGCAGTCGCAGGATTAATTGTTGTTCTTTGCAGACAATAAACTCCAAGATAACTATCAGTGATCCGGTCCCAGCTAAATTCTTGTACGAAACGAGCGCCGTTGTTGCCCAACTTCTGTCTCAGACCGTCATCTAGGTATAAGCGGGACATCGCACTCGAAAGTGCATCGACGTCCATGGGAGGCACTAGTAGTCCATTCTCATAAGCAGCAGTGACAAACTCCGGCGGTCCACCCGCGTTGGCTGCGATTACAGGTTTTGCCGCTCGCATCGCTTCTAAGCACACAATGCCGAACGGCTCTTCCGGCGATGGCATGACAAAGAACAAGCAATCCCTAAACAAGCGCCCGACAGATTCTCTGTCCTGTCTTCCCAGCAGGGTAATCCGTTCTTGTGCGCTGAAGCCCGCGGCAATGTCCTGCAATGTCTGCCGTTCGGGCCCTTCACCAGCAATTACTAAATCGACGTGCGGGTTCGTTCTCGAAAAATTCTCGAACGCGCGCATTAGCCAGTCAAATCCTTTATTCTTTACGAGTCTACCAAGGCCAAGTATGAATGGATTGTGACGTGAATTGACTGTCGATTCCACCACCGTCTCGTGAAGGTCAACACCATTGAAAATTACGCGCTCGACTGCGCAATCAAACGCGAATCGATTTTTCGCGTCCTGCATTACGTATGCCGAGCAGGCGGTTACCGCAGTGGCCGCTTCGAGTAACTTAGACGCCCAATATCTTGCGTATGCCGATTTCTGATAGAGTCCGCCGGAGTCCATGAAGAATTCGCCCTGTAATGTCACCACAAGTGGTGTGTGCAAAAGCTTGTGCGCAGCGTAACAGTACAGGGAGTTGGAGCTTGGACAAATGACATGAATAACGTCCGGATCGTACTCTCGCACAAATTTCAAAAATGCAGCAGCTTTTGCCGGCATACTTGCGATTGCAGACAGTGCCCCAGCCGTTCTTGCGGGTGAATCAAACGCAAATCGAAATACAGGAAGCCCTTGTATATATTCGTGTTCAGGCAAACTGCTGGGATATCGATTGACAGCGACTGCAACATCAAATCCCTTTTGTTGAAGTTGCTGGCCCAAATTTCGGCAAATTTCTTCAACCCCGCCAAGGCTCGGATGGAAAGCGCTGGGACAGAGGAGGATCTTAGACATGCCTGCCATTTCCTATGCCGATACGAGCAGGCTCACCGGGCATGGCACCGTGATATCCCTCTCGCGCCGTACTCAACGGACCACATTGGGACCACTGGAAGTCGCTGAACACAATTCCGTACTCCAGGCTGTCATCGCCAGCGGTAAACCCGTAGGGAATGCCTGGACTTACGTCGAAGACGGCAGCTCCCTGGCAATCATCTATTAATGAAAACGCGTTTGAGATAACGACGTCCATCCTATAAGTGCCTGGCTTTAGCCACGGTGTCCGGAAGCTGAATTTACCTTCGATCCGTTGTGTATCGCCAATCCAGAATCCGGTGAGTCGCGAATCACACTGGCAAACAATCACACCAGCGCTATTGTAAATGTAGGACTGCATGAACATTTGTCCAGCCGTGCCGTGACGGCGATCAATTCTGAATTCGAATTCCTTCAAGTCGGCGCCGCCGAACATTTGTCGAACAGGTGACATGTATGCCAACCGATATTCCCCGCTGCCGCGTCGAGACTCCGGCTGTGCCAGGTCGACATTATTCTGCGGACAGTATGATTGAAGATACTTATCAATGCCCGATTTTACGTCTCCGTAATATGACAGACGTCCGCCATCTAACAACATGGACTTGTCGCAGAGCGCCGCGATTGACTGCATATTATGGCTCACGAAGAGGATGGTTCTACCGCTGGTGGCAACCGACTTCATTCTCCCGAGACATTTTTTTTGAAACTCAGCGTCGCCCACCGCTAAGATTTCGTCGATAAGAAGGATCTCTGACTCCAAATGTGCTGCGACGGAAAATGCTAAACGAACGTACATTCCTGATGAATAACGCTTCACAGGAGTGTCGAGAAACTTTTCGACGCCGGCAAATTCAACGATCTCATCAAACTGGCGCTTAATGTCCGTCCGGCTCATTCCCAGAATCGTGCCGTTGAGGAATATATTCTCTCTACCCGTTAGTTCCGGATGAAAGCCGGTGCCAACTTCCAGCAGGCTGCCGACTCGACCATAAAGTTCAGCAATCCCGTGGGATGGCTCTGTTATTCGACTGAGTATTTTTAGAAGTGTGCTCTTTCCCGCTCCATTTCGTCCCAGGATACCGACGATCGAACCACTGGATATCTCGCACGAGAGGTCGCTTAATGCACAAAAGGTCCCCGTCGTATTGTGTCGCAACGGATTTTTGATCCAGTCAGCGATTGCTTCAGCTGCGCTTGAGCGTTTGCAAGCAGTTGTACCAATTGAATAATACTTTGTCAGGTTGCTAGTGACTATCGCCGAGCTGTTAGATGACATCAGCGAACCTCCGCTCGAGCTGGCGGAACCAGACCATGCCCAGAAAAAAGACGCCTACTGTCGTTGTTGCGGATAGCGCGAGCTTGAGCGGATCCGGACCCGGTGTATTGAGGACGGACGACCGAGCGGCGTCAAGCAGGGCCGATATAGGATTTAGCCAAAACAGAAGTTGCAGAGTGTTCGGCAAGTGCTCAATTGAGCTGACGGTAAAGCCGACTGGACTGATGTAAGTGAGAACCTGTATCAGAAATGGCACCACATATTGTACGTCGCGGTAGAAGACCATGAATGATCCAAGGAAGAGTCCTAGTCCGATGCCGAGAAGCAGCAGCCCGGACAACCATATTGGGCACAGACCTATTTCCCAACCAGGACAGATCCGGCAGTACCAGAGCATTCCGATCAGCAACCCGGCTCCGATAGCGAAGTCGAGAATGCTGGATACGACGACGGAAAGCGGGAGAATCAACCTGGGAAAATAAATTTTGGAAATTAGCTGCGAATTTTGAACAAGGACACTGCTTGCTTTGGTCAGCGTGCTGCTAAACAGATTCCAAGCTAAAAAGCTCGCATATGAAAACACAAAATAGGGCACGCCTTTTGGTCCCGGCAGTCCCGCCACTTTGTTGAAAATCAACGAGAAAATGCCCGCAGCTACCAGCGGCTGAAATACGACCCATGCTGCTCCCACCAGGGTCTGTTTGTACCGCAGCTTCACATCTCGTTCGGCAAGCACCCACAACAGATCCTTGTAATTCCACAATTCTAGAAAGTCCAGGGCGTCTTTTTGCCGGTCACGACGGATCAATACCCTTGGTACTCGAGTCTGAGTACAGGGCACAGGCAATGCTTCTTGTGATAGATCGCAAGACAATATCCGCCGAGGCCCCCAACGTAAAACTATGAATTCGCAAAGCGCACAAATATTTGACAAGTGTACTGCTCTCTTAGACTGAATTCGCCTATATTGGACGACGCCAGTTTCTAATATTGGGCTAATCAGAGCAGACAAGCGAGTCTATAGCGCTGATGGATCGTCTAAGCAGTTTTGTTTAGCGCAGTTAGCAGGCACTCGTCTTTGTCAAGCGCATATTTCATCAATGCTTGATTTCAGTTAATTCGCTTTCGCACCACATCGTGTGCCAATATCGAATGTCTGCTGTGAGAAACGCTCCTATATGCAACGCTCAGTCCGTGCGGGGAAAAGCAAAAAGCCACTGAACATAATCGCTGCTGCGCACGGCGAAAAGCAGCCGTCGGCGGTGCTCACCTTCACCTCGAGATGGTATCGGGAAATTTTGCTTGTTGTCCTCATTTCCTGGTTGATTGGACATCTCACAATCACGGAAATTCATGCCGTCGGAACGGATTTTCAGGTTTTTTATGATGCAGCGGTGCGCTTGCAAACCGGCAAGCCGTTGTATGCGGACGGCGAGAAATACATTTATCCTCCTTTGTGCGCCCTGTTGGTAGTGCCTTTGCTGTCGCTGCACAACCCCCTCTGCGCTATGAAAGCTTGGGCCGTGTTCGAGACCGGCTGCCTGTGCCTAGGAGCTTGGCTGACGGCGAGCTGCCTGCCGAGACGATTTTTGATCACCGGGTTCTGTGTGTCGCTTTTGCTGTTCTGCCGGAACGGACACGCGGATTGTGAGCTCATGATGGGCAACTGCAACTTCGTTCTATTGTTGTGTGTTGCCAGCCTTATCTATGCAACATTCAGGCGATCGGATCGGGCTTTCATTTTTTCAGTGATCATGGGCACGCTGTTCAAGCAATGGTTCGTTGTATTTTCGGTCGTGTTTTTGCTGCAGAAAAAATACCGGCAGTTTTTTTCATGCGCAGTACTGTCGTGCGCGGCTCTTGCAGCCTCTTTTCTCGTACTAAAAGATTGGCGGCAAATAGCTTGTCTTTTAAAATGGATGAACGCTTATTGTAGCCGCAAGTGGATAGCCGATCTACCGCTTCAGTCGTTCTACGGATTCGCCGACCTGCACTTTAGGCAAAACCAAATTGTTCATCCCTGGATTTGCAGCCCACCAATATTTTGGCTGGTTTGGTTGGGGGGCGTTGCTGTAGTTATAGCCGGCCTGATCTGGGTATTTAGGACAAAATATTGCTCCGATGATGTGCTTCCGGTCTGTATCTTTACTGTTTCCATCATGCTGGTGATGACCATCAGCCATGGCGGATACGTCTGCATCTGCCTACCCGTATTATCTTATTTTCTCCTCAGCCCTGCGAAGTTTCCGGCCCATGCTCGGCTGATGGCGGTATTTTTGTATCTGGCGATATCTCGCGGATATGGAGCTGTCGATCCAGCACGAGTGCACGGGCTGTGGATTGAATCCATTGTCGTATCCAGTACCTTCTATTGGTTTTTCAGTCTTTGGGCAACCGGAATGTGGATTGCATATCAGACGCATCATGCCGCATCGCGCGGAATTCGCGAGTCGGTTGACATGAACAAACTGGTACCCGCGACCCATGGCTGAGAATGCTTTTCGCCTTACGCATAACTATTGGGTGCGCCCTGGATATGGGAGATCGCTGAAACTCGAGCGGATTGGGCCTCTGTGGCAAGAGTCCGCAGGCGAACGTTTGGTAGCGGCCTTGCTGCGCGGCGATCGCGACTCGGCCCGGGCGGAACTATCGGCTTTGCGGACTGTGGAGCTGGTGAAGGCATGTGGTCAACATGCCGGACAGATCGTTAACTTAATCTACGATCGAATTTGGCAACTGGGACTCGCCGAGCAGCTTGCCGAACACAGTGCTAGTTCTGATACCAGCTTGTTTGAAATGCTTAGAGCATCGACCACTGCTGCCAGTCTACGTTCGACTCGATACAACGACATTTTTCTTAGATTGCTCGACGTATTGGAAGATTCAAAGGATGCTGTCGTCTGGATTAAGGGACCGGTACTAGCGCGCACTCTGTATAAGAAGCCTGAGTTTCGCATTTCTGTCGACTTTGATTTTATCGTCAAGCCCGAATGCGCTCAGCAAATTCTCAACCGTTTGGAAAGTGAGCACTTTCAACCATTGTGGGATGCGTGTGGGCATTCCCACCCGTTTGGCACCGGACCTGTCGGCTCCCTGCATAACATCAGTTTGACACCCAGTCGAGAATACGAGCCGTTTCACGACATAACTTTGCGCCGCGATGGATGGCCACTCGTCGAGATCAAATCCGATCCGTGGAACCGAGGGTTGAAAGCCAATGAGCTCGACCGGTTTTTTGGCGAATGCGAACCGGTGTTGTGGGAAGGCAGAACATTTTTTGCGCCGAGCGTCGTGGATCATCTGATTATCCAACTCGTCCACTTTCACAAGCACGGCTTTCACGGCTGGCATTGGCTGTACGACATTCATTTGCTGATCGGGAAGATTTCGGAATGCCCTCGATTGTGGACTGACTTTGTGCGCCGCTGTCGCGCGGAAGGCACCGACATTAGCGCTTGGGCTGGTTTGGAAATCGCGCGGGATCGGCTCGCTTCCCTGGTGCCGACAGAAGTTCTCGATGAGCTCGCCCCATCGTCCAGCATGTTCTCGAATGTATTCACATTTACCGTCAGCCCGGAGTTCCTCTGGAATGCCGAGTCCTTGCCGATGCTTTTGTTAAACGCTGTCTTCCTTGGCGATCAGCGAAGAAAGGTTCGGGTACTGTTGGAATGCCTTGCCCCGAGCCGGCAATTTCTTTCTGATTACTATTGTGGTGGTGCTGCTAAGCTCAACTGTTGGCGGGCGATGTTCTTGCTGCTGGTGCACTGGCTGGTGCTAACGCTTCCCAGCGGTTTGGTGCGCCTTACGTTCGGCCGTTTTCTGTGGGCTCAGCGACCCAACAATGTGCTATCGTCGCCAAAGGCGAAAAGAGTGACAGCAACTGCTGGGCACTAGCAATTACAGCTTTTGGCTGGCACCAGTGGTGGTGACAACCCGGCCAGTAAACGCGCCAATTCCTCGGATACGGGCATATCCAACTTCATCTCCATCCACAACCACTGGCCGGCAGCATTCACTTCCAGGAACACATAGCCGCCGTCCCTCGTGAGGCAGAGATCGATCGCACCAAAATTGAGCCCGAGGACTTTCAGCACGCTGAAGCACTTTTCACTGATCTCGTCCGGCAATTGATGCAAGGCCATCGGCACCGAGTAGTCCATGCGAAAATCTACGTCACCCTTTCCCAATTGCGACTCTATTTTCACGGCAAATATTTTTTGCCCGACTACAGTCACTCGAATATCCGACTCCTTGTCGATGCGTTCTTGAAAGAGATGAAGACCATACCGGATCTGCTGCACATGTTCGAGATCATCGTCTCTAAAGGGCAAGGTTGGTATCCCCTTGGGAATCTCAAATTCTGGGAAGCACTCCCATGTCGATTCGTCGATGAGTTTATAGATGATTTTGCGATTACAGCTCTCGTGGAATTCGATTACCTGCGCTGGATCGTTAGTAATCAAGGTCTTGGGAATGTCGAATCCGCAATCCTTCGCCACTTGCAGTTGTCTGACTTTGAAGCTCGCCTCGCTCTGTGCCGTCGGGTGGTTTACCCACAGTCCTGGAAGAATTCTGAACAGTCCGTCCATCGCTCGATTGGACTCGCGTTCAGCCAGCCGAGCTGCCCATGGCTCTGGAATACCGACAGCTTTCACTCTTCCTGCCCTGCGCAGCCAGGTTGACGAAAGACTCGAAAAGTCTAGATCGCCAGTAGTGCCGTCGACTGTGGAAACTCCTCGTATCGCGCCCACCGGTGTACGGCTTCCGAGTTCCAGTCGAAAATTGCAGCGCTTCAACAACTGCGACAGAGAGAAGCGGTACGTCTCAACGCCGAGTCCAGTGAGACATCTCTCCACGGTTTGCACGTGTATATCGATTTTTGGGCCAAGTATAAGTACAGACATGTGCAGCAGTTATTCTTCTTCCACGTCGTACGAATAATCTAGTCCCGCCATGTCGCATCCCGGATCTGAGTATGCACTCCAAAGCGGGCCGGTAATATAAGGCTCTTTGCGCCAAGGAATATCTCTAAATTCCGGGTAATCGCGCAACCACCAGGCTCTTACGATGAAAGGCAACTGTTGGGCGATTCTCTTCCGCGTGCCAGCGACTTCAGAGGTGTTTAAATCAGCCTGAGACGCGTCGGTGTTAGAATTATTGTGCTTCTTACCTGATTGTTGTTCGCTCATTGCAGCGGCCATTATATGTATCCACGAAGAAACTCGGGAATTAAAAGCACATTATTGCCGGACGGCTATCTTGTGCTATTAAACACTAAAACCGACTGGGCCCACACTCTCAACCCGAGCGCTGCTTTGGTGTGGGAATTTTGCGACGGCGTACACAACGTACAAGAGATAGCGGCAGAACTTTCAGACGGAACCCAATCCGGCGATGCAACCCAGCTCACCGCGGCTGTAAGTGACCTTGTGCGGCAACTCGTCGATGAGAACCTACTAAGTCTCTGCGAATCTACAATCCGGGTAAAATAAAGGTTACAATACCGAACTGAGTGCGGAACGGAGAAGAAGCTCGTGAGTTCTGACCCAAAACCGGAAAATGCTCGGTCCGAAGAGCCCAATGTCTCTTGCGATCCCAACCTGACTCGCAAGGAATTCGTCGCCTTGGTTCTGAAACGGGGCGCAATCGCTGGTGCCATTCTCGCTGCACCGAGAGTTCTTGATAAGTTCCTGGTGGCGCCGGGTTTGGCCGCAAATCCATCTTCGGGCACCGGTGCTGCCGAATCAGGCAATAGTGGCAAAGAGCCCTAAACGCCGGCGCGCTGCCAACCAAGTCAAGGCTTCAACTGACTTTGAGAAGAAAGCTTTTACTGTTGTGTTTAGAGGGGGTGTCCGCCATCCAGGCGGAATGGCTGTTCGGCAACCTTGACTCGCTCAAGCGTTTGCTGAAAGTCGGCGATCTGAATACGTTTGTGCACCGTACGCTGTCTTCATTCCAACCAGTATGGGCGGAGATTTTGTGGGGCAGAGCCTGGTCAGAGTTGGGTGTTGCTGCCTACGGCAGGCCGCGCGGATCGCTGAATGAAGTGACGGCATTGTCTGAGCAGGACCTGCCCGGTCCATGCAAGCTGCTCGAATCTCGTCAGAGCGTAGTCGTGAATTTGCCGCTGCTGATACCACGCGAAAACAGATTCTGGTTGTCCGATGGCTCGCTGCCCCTAGGCTCAGTGGTGAGCCCGATGGATTTAGAGCGGTGCCCCTCGCTGAAAGACTACAAACCGAGGCCGTTTTCTTCGGTAGCATTGGGCGCCGGGCGCATCGCGCAAGCCGTGGCTGACTCGGTGCAAGTAGAGACTGTAAGGCTCAAATGTGCAGGCGAAATCATGCGGGCAGTCGAATGGGACATAAGCGTCGTACGGCTCACGGCCTTCGATCTACTGTTTCATCTATTGGGTGTGGAATACCTGCACGATCGCGAATTGGTCTTTCATGACCAGGTGCGTGACTTCCTCTCGACCCTTGATGCATGGCTGCAGGAGTTGCTCGATAGTTTTCCCGACGCCGTGTCCTGCCTGATGTCGACATTCGGACACAGCCCGTGCGTTGCTCGCGTCAATCTAAATGAGATCTTATACCGCGGTGGTTTCTGTGAGCCGGCAAGCGAGCGAGCGGACTTCGATCGGGAACAGCGCAGAGCAATGGCTTCGCTGTTGCTGCAAAAGAGCGCCCATAGTGGAGTCGGTGCGGACGAATCGCAGACGCTGGCGGTGACTCCTTGCTGGAAGTTCAATTTGGCGGGCACGGTATGTGGCTCGCCTGTGCAGGGTGCCATTTTCCTAAATTTGAAGGAGCGGTATGATGGTGGCATCGTCGAATCGTCGGAAGCGGCCCGGTTGCTGGAAGATGTTCGCCAATACGTTGTGGTCGCGTTAAAAACAGAGTTGGGGATAGAACCCGATGTCTGGCAGTCTGAGCACATTGGATCGACCGGGCCGGAATTGATCATCTATGCAGATGGAATCGAGTTTCACAATTCCTCCATCGCACCGGCGGTGGACGCCATCAACAAGCCTCGTTCCGCTCATACATGCGAAGGTTTTGTCTGGCTGCCGCGCGGCATATCGCCAAGATCAGAAGCGGTGACTCCTCTGCAATTGCACGAGCTGCTCGCTCTCGGGTCCGGACAGGAAGTGTCTTACGGCCATGGCTAAGTTATCGCAAGCCTTCCAATTCGGCAGATGCCGGTTTGCCGTAGAGGCAGATGATCCACAGTTGATTGAATGGATCGAGTCGCTGTTCTTGCCGGACAACCAGCCTGGCGCTATGTTGATAGTAGTGAAGCTGAGCGACTTTCAGTGTGACGAGGAGTTCAGCTCCAGAAGTTTGCAAGACCAGCGCTCGCTCATGATCAGCGGACTGCTAAGACGCCTTTATGAGTGCCATGTTGATTGCATCTGGATGGATGCTGCTACTGTTCGTTCGCCGAATGACAAATTGGTTCTGTTGGCCGGTCCGTCGTGTGCGGGCAAAACTACTCTGGCGCTGGCCATGTCCCTTGCCCGTGGCTGGAAGATTTTATCTGAAGACATTACCCTGATCGATCCGGTCCGTAATGATGTGCTTGCATGTCCGACTCCCAGTGGAATGCGTGCAGGCACTGCCGACAAATTGGTCACCTTCGCTAATCTGAAGGAAGGGATCTCTGATCGCGAGGGTTGGTTCTTTGACAAAAATCTCTACTTCCGGAAATCCATGCCGGCCAAATTTGATATGGCAGTCTTTTTAGACCCGCTGGATGAAACAGATAATACCGGTGCATGCACAATGTCGGTACGAGCGCTGTCTGCCTATGAATACATAAAGTCGGTTCTTCCGTACTCCAACCTGCTTAGGTTGGATGACAAAATTGGTGTCTTATACCACGCTATAGAAAACTCCCGTTGTCTAAAACTGAGGAGAGGTAGCCTGCCCGAGCGAGTGGATTTTCTGTCCCAGGTTCAGCAAGAAGTTGCTTCATCAAAGGAAAAATTGTGAAATTCAATATGAGTGCCGGGAAATTTCTGGTGTCGCTGGCGACGCTTTGACACCAGCGCGTTATAGAGGCTTTCTCGCTAGAAGTCGCATGTTGCCTCCGGCGCCGAGATTGCAAGCGATTTTAGCTGCGATGTGAGCAACCTTGTACAGAGGTTGCTCACGTCCAGGCACGGCCGCCCTGTCTGCGATGCTTGGATAGTGCGTCGTAACTTGTATCACCGCAAAGCCACATTTTCGGGCAGCGAACGACAATGAATCAGGATTGAAAAACGTAATGTGCTCGGGCGGCTTTAGTGCCGCCCAGCTTGGACCCCGAATTATGCGTCCTAGACTTGCCCAGTTTGGAACCTCGATATACAAATATCCGCCCGGCATTAGCACCTCATAAACGCGGCGCAGCACTGCAATTGGATCAATCAGATGTTCGACTATGTGCCAAAGTGTCGCCAGTCCGTAGTGAGAAGTGGGCAGCGAGACAGAAAGTACATCGCCGACTATAACGTTTATTCCATACTCTAACCGCGCGATTTCGGCCGCTTCTTCGATCATCTCGACTCCGGTACACCGCCAGCCATCATCCTTTGCTTGCGCCAATAGGACTCCGGTGGCACATCCTATGTCCAGCAGGTGACTGGGAGAAATATCAAATTGCTTGAGCGTTAGCTTAACCTCGCGCCAAACACGCTTCATGTATTCCGTTCCAATGCCATGATAATCAACATAGCCGTGTCCTTCATACTTACCTGTGTAATATCCTGACGAGTAGAATTCACGGAGTTCCTGCTCGGTTGGTCGCGGGAAAGAAAATGCCAGAGCGCATTGTCGGCAATTGAGCGTGCGGTAATTTCCGCGCTCATTTCTAAATTGCAAGTAGACATTCTTACTTCCACAAACCGGACAGGCACGGGCAGCCAATGAGGGCGACATGATGGTAGACACGGAGGGACCTCGCTAGAACGTTGCTTCAAATTCTTTGTGATAGGTCGCCCAATCCCGGCCGATTGAGCATGCCGAGAGACCATGCCACTATGTCTAACTCCGTGCGACCTCGATTCCTCCAACTCGGGAATAAAAGTGCGACGGTTAACCTAGGCATGTGCTTGATGAACACGAATAGCTTGTACATGGTGAGGCCGATGGTGCCATGATGCTTCCTGATGAAATATTCATGGCTCCGCAAAAACTCGACGGAGCGCTCGGCGGAAAGACCAATCGAACTCTGCCCGCCATAGTGAATGAAGCGCGCATCGGGAACAAACATCGTCTCCCACCCTGCTCGTTTTCCACGGAGGCACCAGTCTGCTTCCTCAGCGTACATGAAGAATCTTTCGTCGAGAAGACCGGCGGCATCGATTGACTCTCGGCGAATCATCAGCGCCGCACCGCTGAGAAATTCCACTTTACGCTTTTCCTCATGGCTCCAGTTGGAATAGTCGTCGAACCAGGGAAAAATTCGACCTAAGCTATTTGCACAAAAAGACTCTACAAATGCTCGCGCAGGCGAAGGGAATCTATGTGCCGACCTCTGCAATGTGAGATCTGGGTTGAGCAAGCGAGCACCGAAAAAACCGACGGTTTGATTCTCATCGCCCGCTACCACCATTCTCTGACAAGCATCATTTAGAACTATGGTGTCGTCGTTGAGCAAGAGGACAAATCGCCCACTGCATTGTCTAAGAACCTGATTATGATTGGCGGCGAAGCCCTTTCTCTCGTGGTTCCTGATCAGGTTCAAGTGGGGAAACAAGCTGTAGGCTTGCTGGCCAACTTTAGTCGGCGAGGCGTTATCGACGAGAAAAATTTCACAAACGAGCCTGGCGTCCAGGCTCTCGGTGAGCGATCTCAGGCAGTCGATAGTCAAATCCGGTTGGCTACCGCTGACAATCGAAATGGTCAGATCTACTACCATCTAATGAGTTCGACACTCGGGCGAAATTTCAAGATCGGATACTATTTGTACTATAACATTATGATACTGCTTCGCTTTAGATACATAAGTCCCGGCTAAGCTTCCAAGCGCTCACTGCATCGGCAAGGCTAATCTCGTGAAGATCGCCATTATCTCTCCTGACTATCACAGCCGTGGGGGTGTGGAGAGAGTCGTGCAATTCTTAGCACGAGGTCTCACTGCCCGTCAGCATCGAGTTGATGTGTGGTGCCGAAATGCAGAAATTGAGCCCATTGACACAGGTATCCACTTCAACAAAGTCAATTGCCTGGGTCGACGCGGTCCATTCATGCTTCTATCTTTTGCCTGGCAAACTGCAAGAGAAGTAGCTATCAGCAGCTATGACGCAGTCGTCACGATGGGTGTGGCTTCACTGGCGCCTAATACCATCATTGTCGCCAACTCGGTGCATCTTCATTGGTACCGCCAATCAAGAGCACGGCTCAGACCGTCACAACTCAGGTGGTGGCTTAAGATCTTGAATCCGCTGCACCCGATCGTCATCTTTCTTGAGAAGATGCAATATAGGGTTGGCCGGTATAAACAGATAATTGCAGCCAGCCAGCCGATCAAAAACGAATTGAACAATCTGTATGAGATTCCGCTCAGCGACATTGAAGTGCTTCCCAACGGAGCTGACATCAGGAAGTTGGTGCCGGACCAAGCAACGCGCTTAGCTGTCAGGCGCGAACTCGGGCTGTCTGATGGCGATCAGCTCATCCTGTTTGCTGCCAACGAATTTGAGAGGAAAGGACTTCGGCAAGTGGTAGAAACTCTTGTCAGGATACCTGATCCCTGCCTCAAATTGCTTGTTATTAGTCGCGCTGACCACAAACAATTCCTGGAATTGACCCGCGAGCTGGGACTCTCGCAAAGGGTGAGCTTTCTTCCGCCGACGTCCGACCTGCACCGATACATGTGGGCAAGTGATTTGTTCGTGATGCCAACCCAATATGAAGCATGGAGTCTGGCTATTGTGGAAGCACAGGCCGCCGGTCTACCGGTAATTACAACTCGCCTGGGATCCGCTGACACCGTGATTGACGATGGTCTCAGTGGCTTCCTCGTCGACGACCCTCTTGATGTGTCCGAGCTAACCGCGGCCATTCAGTTGTGGCGAGCATCGCCAAACAGGGAAGCGATGTCGGCCGCAGCCATAGAGCGCGCCCGCCAATTCTCATGGGACAACATTCTAGATGGGCTCGAGAACATACTGAGGAACACAGGTAGGTGAACGACAGCCTGAGGATTGCGCACATTGTTGACAGCTCACGTATGTGGGGTGTAGAAAATTACATCCTCAATCTTGCAACGGCGCTCAATAGACGGCAAGTGGAGACCTGGGTGCTGTGCCGAGATCCGCTCGTGCAGGAGACGTATCGCAGAAACGGAATCAACGTTAAACCGCTTCAGTTAGCCGGTTATTTTGATTTGTCCGGAATGCTTTCGTTAATTCGATTCTGCAAAGATCACCGCATTGATGTAATACACACACACCTCGGACTTGATTCATGGATTGGGGCTGCAGCTGCCAAAGCTTGCAATATTGCCTGCGTCATGTCGGTTCATTTCCTGGAGCCGGACTGGCAGTCGGCCGGACAGCTAACGCGAGCTTTCTGGTTGCCGACACAGAAACTGAAAAACAGTCTCATCAGTAAGTTCCTTCCGATTACGCCGCAAGTGGCCGATCGATTGGTGGATAGAGAAGGCGTGGACCCCAAGAAATTGAAAGTTGTCTGTCCCGGCATACCTGCCGGGATTGCATCACCGGAACGCCGCATATCTCTGCGCAGGAGCTTGGGAGTGCAACTGGAAGATTGCGTTGTTCTTTCACTGAGCAGGCTCGAGCCTGAGAAGAATATTTCTGTCATGATCAAATCGGCAGCCGTTCTGACGGCTGAAAACCAACGGCTGCATTTTTGGGTGGCAGGCGATGGCTCGCAGAGAAAATCTTTGGAGCAACATATTGAACAGCTAGGTCTTGGCGATCGATTCAAACTTCTCGGATATTGGCCTGATGCACGCGAGCTCTTGAGCGCAGCGGATATATTTGTTTTGCCCGCGATCGCAGAGCCATTTGGCATGGCAGCAGTCGAGGCCATGCTGGCTTCGCTACCTGTTGTCGGGTTCGGCAATGCTGGGCTCTCTGTCATCGTCGAGAATGAATGTACCGGGTTGTTAGTAAGTAACGGTGATGAGGGTGCCCTTACAAACTGCATCCGGTCGCTGGCCAACGATCCAACTGTCCGTCGGCGATTTGGACATGCCGGTTACCTGCGTGCCGTCCGGGATTTCAGTGATGAAATGATGGCCGAAAAAGTCCTTGCGGCATATCAAAATGTAATTCGTACCTGTGCTCGGTAAGCTCACGGAGGAGTGGATAGGCGTTTGCTCGAGTGGTTGATAGCGTTATATTTGCCGATGACGATTTTCGTTCAGGGACTCGACGTCGGCAGCATGGTGCTGACTGCAGCTACAGTGACGAGCGTCGTCGGTTGCTTGCTAATCGGGTTCAAGCGGGTGCGTGAAGAACGTCCAATTCTGTCGCTGAAGCTCTTCGCTCAGCCCGCCGCGCTTTTCACTTTGGCTTATTTTGCTGTCGGGATTGGCAGCGGCATCTTTGCTGAGGATCAGGAAAGATATCTGCGCGAGATCGTTCAACGCTCTATTATTATTCTTTGCCCACTTTATCTCTACGTTTTTGGACCAAGCCACCCGCGTGTCCTTTTACGGGCGTTGGTCTGTTACCTGCCGGTGTGTGGTGTGCTTGCCTTAGCAATTGCGGGACTCGCGCTACGATCGGGTATGGACGCACCCATTTTTCTATTCGGCATGCACAAGAACGCAGGCGGCGCTGACTGTTCACATTTGGTAGTGATTTCATTTGCATTACTTCTGTCCAAACAATTTCCTAAACAAAGATTCCTCATTGCGGCCGTCATGGTTTTAGGGATTCTGGGAATTGTCGGTGCTCAGGCGCGTGCAGCTCTAATTGGCGTCATTATAGGGTCATTTTTGATGATGCTGGCTAATCGCAATAAAGTTCGCCATTTATTGGTCGCGGTTGTTGTCCTGGTCTTTGGTCTGGGCGCAATGGTGACGACTCTTCCAAAAGAAACAATCGATCATGCGTTATCAACGGAAAAACACTCCGGGAATGCCATAAGGCAAGAGACTTGGGCGCTCATATCAGAGAAGCTTAGAAACGATCCGCTGATGTGTGTGGGGTGGGGAAATCGGGTCTTCTCCTATCTGGACGTCAGCGCCCCCGGTGGCTTTGCCACAAGTCACGGCATCATAGCCCCCGATTGCGCAAATATCTTCTTTTACGACTGGGCGCAGATGAGTGTGCTTGGAGTGGTGGCGCAAATCGCGATGTTCACCAGTTGCTTGGTTCTTCCGTTTTCAAACGCGCGCCGTTGCCTGCCCGGTTCACCCTTATCGGCCATCAACCTAGCCGCACTCGGAATTATGGCAACTCGGGTTGAACAAGCTTATCTAGACAGTTTTTGGGTCGGACGAGGACCTACTTTGGCGATGTTCGTCGCCGTCGGCATGGCCCTGTTCGTCAGATTGTGGCTCAACCAATCGGAAGAGATGCGCGAACGCAGCAGACTCTCTAACGAGAACGCGATTGAGAGCACAGCGCGCCTGTCTGCTCGTTGAAGAACCATACCGTGATTACCACGCCGCTGTCGCCATCTCTGGTTGTCGCTCTTCCTGAGTTGAAGTTAGTCGCACCGCATCGACATCTGATTCTTTAGCATTCGTCAGTACGGCCATGGCGTCGACGCCTCTACCGGCAAGGCTGGCCGCCAGCGACTTTATCGATGGTATTCGTGTATGTCCCAACCTCGCTATCACGAGCCCTTTTTTGATGTGCGAGAGCAGCGCCAGCGCCGAATTGGACGAGTCGGCTGCTGCCGTATCGAAAATCACTATATCCGCCTGGGATTTTGCGAACTTCAGCAAACTCTCTAATGACGATCCCTCGACGACGCAATTGGGATCGGGATTGCCCGCCGCCAGCACCAGAAAATTTGGTCGAACCTCCTTTACTGCCATATCCAAAGTACTCAAATCTCCTGTTTTCACAAAATCGGAGAGTCCTGGCGATGCTGGAAGATTGAACAATATTTGCAGTGACGGATTGGCAAAATTGCTGTCAATCAAGAACACCCGTTTTCCCGTGCTCAGGTAACTTAACGCGAGTCCGCATGCGACGCTCGTTTTACCGTCCGCGTTAGCTGGGCTAAAAACGGCAATGGGCTGCGAGCCCACCCAATCCTGAATGGTTAGTCGCAGGCGGTGTACAGCACGAATGGGCGTTAAAGACGAGTCGAAAATTGTTGGACCAAGCCCGGCGGCGACAGGGATAGGAAATAACTTTGAAAGTTTTCTCGCTGTGCGTAAGTGTGGGTCGAAATAAGTCAGTACGTAGAACAGTCCGGCGCAAAGCATTAGAAGCAGCGCCTCGGCAATCGCAAATATCTTTTTCCCATTTGCTGATTCGGGTTGGCTGGCGATTTGTGGCACGTCGATGACCTGGACGGTAGATGAATCACGAGCAACAGATTCGTTCAACTGTGCATCGCTCAAGCTACTTTCGGCGGTGGAAATCCTCCTGGCGATCGCCTGTTCTTCGCGTGTCAGGTCGGCGAATTTAGCTTGTTGAACTGGGATTGGATTCAGCTGAGAGGATAGTGTGGACAACTGAGATTGAAGTTCAGCAATTTTCTGTTTTGCATCGGACTGGTGATGCCTGGCATCGGATATCTCATTGAGAAGTTTTGATCTTCTATCGTCTGCACGCATCGGTAGCATGTTAGTCGCTATCTGAACTTTTCCATTTGCAGCGTGGATTCTTTCCTGGATGGTCGCTTCTGCCCGTTCGATTGACTTCTTCAGCCTGATAATTCTCGGGCTATCATCGGCGTAGCGAGTCTCCGCATCCTCCAGCTTTACTTGATATTCGGCGAGCTTTTCTGTCAATTGTGTTATCACTGCATCTTGCGATAGCTTGTCCGCGGCGAAGGCTGCTTCAGGAGACATGCCGAGCTGTTCGCTGAGTGAGTGGATGCGGTTCTGGGTTACACTTAATTCGAGCTGCTCAGTCATGAGCTGATCTTTTATGCCTGCAATTTGAGTTTGCAGTTCGTCTGCCTCTTTCGAGACATCAATTGTATGGTGACTGGTCTGAAATTCTCTAACCGCGTTCAATATGGCTTCATGCTGCTGTTTGGTCGAATCAAGTTTTTTTTGCAGAAAAAGCCGCGACTGAACGGCGGAGCTGGCTGATTGTGCAGCGGTGACTTCTACAAACGCATTGACCATCGCTTGCACCACCTGGCATGCAACCTTCGGCTTGCCGTTTTGATAGCTGATTTCCAGGACGTCCGTGTCCGTGACGGGCAGCACTCTTACACCACGCAAACTGTCTACGGTTGGTACATCGCCAGGTGGCAGTTGTGCTTGCAGCTGCTTCATTGCTTCAGAGAACACCACAGTGGATTTCATTACTTCAGCAGCCGTAGAAATCGGGCTGTTGACGTATGGCGATGTTCCCTGTTGGTAGAGGTTGTTTGTCTGTGTTTGGATCCAAATTTTCGCCCTGGATTCGAAAACAACTGGACGAGAATATATGTAGTGGACAATAGCAGCAGTGGCCACGACGAAAAGCGCGGACGGTAGTCCGATGCGGAAGCGCCAATCAAATACATGGTGTTGCCAGTCTTTTTTCATACCGGTTGCTTCTATTGTTAGCCGCCTGCAAAGCTTAGCTGAGAAGCGGCGCTCACGCCAGCTTGGAAACCCTGCCGATACTATTCACTGCATCACCAAAGACGTCCTCTTGCTGATTCGCAAAAGAGCTTCAAATTGCATAATTCGATTGGACCACCCATTGTTTGCCGCATACGCAAGGCGAGCTGCGGAAAGCTTTTTCGGCCCGCCCGTTGCCACAATGCTGCCTATGGCGGCCGCCATATCTTCGGCACTTGCGCAGAGTTGCACCAGCTCCGGGAAGTCACGGAAGCCAGCACAGCATGTAGATACTACAGGCTTGCCGGTAGCGAGATACTCATACAACTTCAGTGGATCCAGGCTGTCGGTAAACTCGCTGACCTTGTGCGGTGTCATGCAGATATCAAAAGCTGCTACGTATGATGGGAGTTCGCTATAGGGAATCGCTCCGATGAGGTTGACGTTAGGGTAAGTTCGCAACCGTAGGTCGTTCTTTCGGCTTAAACAATTTGGACCTACGAATACAAAATTGCAATTAGGCACTCGCGTTGAAAGGTCACATATGAGATCGACATCCAGCCGGTCTTCGTGCAGAGTTCCGGTATAGCCGACGATGGGCCCAGTCAATAACGATAGCTCGCTGGGTCGGCGCACGTTTGCTAAATTGTCGGGATGATACCTGCGCCAGTCCACACCGTTTGGTATCAGATGTAATGACTTTGCAGCGGACTTCAATTCTCTTAGATGCGCCGAGCAAACTACCACATGCTGCGCGTTGTCGACGAGCCATTTGTCATTAGTGATGACAGCTGTTCTTTGTCTGGGCGATAGGCTTGCTGCAGCCCAATCGTCCGTCACATCGTAGACTGAAACAGACCATCCGAGGGCTCGTACAAGCGTGACGCTATTCTGATCGTTGACCCACACGATCGGATTGACGACGCCGAGGCTATGCAAAGCGCGCCGAATTTTTTTGAGGTATAGCGTCTGATTGAAGTTTATTCCAACGATGTTTGGCAACAGCTTCGGAAGATCAAGTGTCCACAGCCGCGACATATCTGGAACTGCATGGGCGCCACTGCGGAAAGTGTTTATCCAATTTGGATTTGCGGTTGCATCGATCGGGGGATTAATCCAAAGGATCTTCAGCGCAGGATATCTTTCGAGCAGTCCAGCGCATATAAATTGATTCCGGCGCCAAACATGATCCCAGCGTTCCAGCGAAAAGAAGATCATAAATTGCGGATTGGATTCGGACACGTGCCCGTCCTCCGGCATGTAAAGCGCCTCTTCGACAATTAACAGTTTACTGCAAACTAATTCTGTTAAGATCCATCGGCAGTCATGAGCGCAGTTAGAATTATCTTGTGATCAACCTGGCAAGGCAACTCGTTTGCGTTTTACTCGGCGTCATTATCGCCGGGTGCTCTTCCATGCCTTGCGTGCTCGCGGCTGACGACGGTACTGCCGAGCCTAACAATGACAAACGCAGCATCGGAATGTTGCTGCCCGCTGAAGCAAAGATCGCGGCCATGGAAGTCCCGCCGAACGAGCCATATACGTTGGGACCTGGGGATCAGCTCAATATCTTCGATTATGGCTTCGCCGACGCCGACAAGCCGCCATTGAACATCCACACTACCGTGCTTCCGGACGGCACGATTACCGTATACCCGCTCGGAGTGATTTCCGTAGAGGGAATGACTTTGAAGCAGGTCAATGACATGGTCAATAAGGGACATTCTCCGCCAGAGACTTTTGTCACCATCTCTAAGGCGCGTCCCGTTGCTATTAAAGTACTTGGTGATGTTGTCAGCCCTGGTGTATATACTACCGAGGCTGGTCTATTTACCTCAAAGGCTGGCGTTCAGCCTTTGGACACCGGAGGCGATGATTTTGCTAATTCGGTGACGGTTCCTCAAGGCTATGTGGCGCAGAACCAGATTTCGACGATTACTTCAAATCCGCCGAAAGTAAATCAGCTTTCGATTATGACCGCATTGCAAATGGCAGGTGGCGTACATGACACGGCGGACATAACCCACATTCGATTGACTCGTGCTTTCACCGGCACAATGTACTTCATAAACCTATGGACCCTCGCCGTAGAAGGTGACATCAGCCAGGACGTTCCGCTGCGTGATGGTGATACCATCTTCGTGTCCAGAGGCGGTCCGGCATTTGATAGCAGCAGCTTAGGTGTCGCGGCAGAACGTACGCGGCGTGTACGTGTTTTCGGCGCCGTCACAAAACCTGGAATCTATGATTTGCGACCGGATGATGACCTGTACTCTGCCATTGCCAAGGCGGGCGGATATAGCACTAATGCCAGCGTCAAATCCGTGATCCTCACTAGAAAATCACGAGACGGCACGGTCAAATCCATGGTCGTTCAAATGCCGCGGAAAAACCTCATAGGCATGATGCATGATAAGGGAGAGGCGATAGGACGCGTGCCTATCCGTAACGGCGATGTGGTGGTAGTCACTGAGTCGACACTGAAGCGGATGGGTCCAAAGACTGCCGGCGGCTTGTTGACGGCAGCTTCCGCGCTCGGTATCGTGCTTCTCAACAACCGCATACACTAGAGCCGAACTCGAATGACCGCTGGATCCACGCTGCTCCAAACCAAGCCGGTGAATATCATGTTCATCGACCACACGGCGAAGCTCAGTGGCGGCGAAATCGCTTTGCTGCGATTGATTTCTGCACTCGATAGAGAAAGGTTCCGCGTCTCCGTCGTCCTTTTCTCCAACGGGAAATTCGCCTCGGAGCTTAAAAAAATCGGCGTGCAACCGATCATATTGCCGCTGGATTCTCGGGTGCTGAACACGCGGCGAGAATCGCTGGGTGCAGGGTTGTTTTTGCAGCTTGGTATTTTTCAGTCCGTTCTGAAACAGATAGCGCTTTTAAGAGACCTCATCGCTCTACGAAAACCGGACATCGTTCATACCAACTCGCTCAAGTCCGACATTATTGGAGGGCTTGCAGCGCGGCTTGCCGGAGTGCCAGTTTTGTGGCACATACGCGACCGCATAGCGCCTGATTATTTGCCTTCGTCTGCTACAAAGCTGTTTCGGCTCTTGGCACGCATCGTGCCAGCCTACCTTGTCGCCAATTCCAACGCCACCATGCAAACTTTGCCAACTGGGCAACGCGCGAGCGTAGTGTACGACGGGATTCCAAAGCCGCAGAAGACGGGCAGACAAAACCGGCAGCTGAGCACTAATACCGTCGGATTAATTGGTCGCATCAGCCCATGGAAAGGACAACACATTTTCATCGAGGCTGCTGCGATCGTATTGAAGAAGAGACCAGACACGCGCTTCGAAATCATTGGTAGCACCATGTTCGGCGAAGAAGACTACCTGCGCGGATTGCGCGAACAAATCGCTTCGCTCGGGTTGACGCACGCAGTAAACCTTGTCGGCTTTCGCGATGACATCTCGGACGCGTTGAGCAACCTGAGCATCTTCGTGCATGCTTCGGTGCTACCCGAGCCGTTCGGCCAAACGGTACTCGAAGCGATGGCGGCGGGAGTGCCGACAATCGCCAGCGACGCCGGCGCCATCCCAGAGATAGTCACGCATGAAGAGACTGGGCTGCTGGTGCCACCGGGTGACCCGGCCGCCATGGCGCAGGCGATCTTGCGCTTGCTGGATAATCGAAGTTTCGCTCAGACGATAGCCTCGAGAGCGCGACAGGTAGCAATTGAGCGGTTCAGCATAAACATGGCGGCTACTCGCATGCAACGCATCTATGAACGTCTGATCGAAGTCGAGTCGTAGACGGCTAGATATCTTCTTGCCATCGATACTCGGCCTGCCGCATGAATAGTGGCTCTCGCGGTTGCGAAGGGCCCAGATCTTTTTAACTGTGGGCGCCCGAGTGTTAATGTCATCTTCGTTCTCTCGTGCAATGATTTGTAATTGTGCAGAATAATTGACTCCATTTTTGAGTTGCACACATGGTGCGCATCGCAAGATGTGTCCGCCCGGCGTTGGTGGATTGGTAACAGGAAACAGGTATTCGGAGCGTGCAATCGATCGAGATACCGCCGGTAAACCGCTCCGCGCGTTCGGCTGTTCCACTACAAAATATCTACCATCGTCTCAAACGAGTGCTTGAACTTCTGCTGGCATCGATTGCGCTGCTTATGAGCCTGCCCGTGCTCGTGGTGGCATGCATCGCGATTGTGAAAGAAAGCCAGGGTTCCCCAATTTTCACGCAGCGTCGTCTCGGTGCAGGCGGCAAGCCTTTCAAGCTGTATAAATTGCGCACCATGTACCAGAACACGGAGCACGCATCCTGTGTGACCCTTCCTGCCGATCCACGCGTCACACGGGTCGGACGGTGGCTACGCGACGCCAAAATCGACGAGCTTCCTCAGCTTCTCAACATCCTCCTTGGAGAAATGAGCATCATTGGTCCCCGACCCTTGTCCGAAGTTGAGTGCAATTTGCTTCGCGAGGGGGAGTTTGATGATGACTTGCCTGGATTCATTCCTTTGCGCCCGCCGGGACTAATAGGCATCGAGCAGCTCAATCGCAATCACAATCTGCCGTATGTCGAACGTTTTGCGTTAAATGCGCTCTACGAACAACGAGCAGGGTGGGAGCTGGATCTTCAGATCATCTTCCAATCGCTCTTCCAATGTCGGGTAGTTGTTTATTGCATGGCAGCCGCGTGCATTTGCGAAATTCTTCTCTTGTTTGTTTGCGGTAAAGGCATTAGCCTGCCGTGGGATTGTCAAACCTTTATTTCCCTCGGAACCTCTTCCACTGCCGGTCGGTAATCAAGCTCACCGGCTTTTGCATATGCACAGAATCCGATAGAGACCTAACGTGAGAAACTCAAAATCGTATAAGAAGATCCGTTTGACGGCATGGATGTTGCTGGCGACGATGGTCAATCTGATGGTTGGCAATCCCGTTTTCAGCAGCCCACTATCCGGCAATCTTAGCTCGCGGACGGCAGCCTCTACGGCGGGCACTCTACCTGGCTTTAGTCCAGTCAATGTGCACGTAGGCAATTCGACACTTCACGTGACTGCGGGCACATTGTTGACTCCGGCAGAACTGCTTGCGGTTCAGCAAGTGTTGGTCACCGGTCATCAATCCCTAATTCTCGGCAAAATGGGAAACGCCATTAGTGGCAGCGTGGCAGTAGGATCTTCGGTGACATTTTCCGATCTGGTGGTGCCAAAGGGAGTCACGCTGCTGGATCAGTTGCGAGGTGGTGCACAGACCTTGACTGTGCAAGGCGTTTTGCAGAATGCAGGACACTTGACCGTAGCCAATTCGCTTTCGTCTTCTCTATCCGCTCTGATTGGAGCCGACAGCATACAGAACCAGGTGAGCGGCATCATTTCCGCTGGGCGTAACATTAATCTCACGCTCTCGGCGATGCAGGGCATAACCAATGCCGGTAGCATCAGATCCTCTGGCAATCTCAATCTAACGACGCCGCAGTTAATCAATACCGGCCTTATTCAATCAACATCAGGCAATGTCACAATCGCAGCGCCAGCTGGTGAACTAGATATAACCGGATCCGGCACCATTAATGCGGACCAAGGCGACATCGTGCTTGCGGCGCAGTCGTCAACCGTGACTCCCAGTATCACGCTTGTGGGCGGCAATTATTTTTCGCAGCAGCTAAACATCGATGTTGTTGGTGGCAACCTTAGCGGCTATGTTGGCAAAGTTACGGGGCTTGTGAACATCGGTGCCGCGAATTCTGATTTCGGCGCCGCCACGCCTGTACTTAGATTCGGAACGCAGAACATCACCGGCGATCCGACTTATTTCAATACTAACGGGTCGCTCGTTCTATCCAACATTAGTCCCACGCACGGCGCCGATCTCGCTTTGCTTGCAAGCGGAGACGTGATTGTCAACGCCGGCACCATTGATACCACTATTGCCGGTATCGGCAATACGGGCACGGGTAACGGCGGCAATGTTCTCATTGTCGCCGGGGCACAATTACAAGCGTCGCCCGTACAGCCTGGTAACAATCAGGTGACCAATGACAACACGACGATTGTCTCCTTCAGCGCTCCGTCGCAGACAGGCGGTGCGATAAACCTGAAAGGCGTGAGCCAAGTCAACACGACAGGAACTTCCGACGGACATTCAGGTGTCGATGGCGGCGGCGTGACGATGCTGGCGTTCGCCAAACTCGGATCAACGATAAGCAAGTTAGTGCCGGGGTCCATCAATCTCGGAAGTGCTGCAATTAACACTTACGGCAATGGCGGTCCCGTCGGCGGTCCCGGTCTGGGGACGGGCGGCACCGTAACCATAATCGCCGGGGCAATTGCTGATCCTAAGGGGGGACACGCGATAGCCGGCACCGGGCTAATCGAGACAGGCGGAACACCCCAGCTGGGCAGCTATGTGGGTGGACCCATAAATATTTCTACGGCCGCGCCGGTAATTGCCGGCGGGTCAGTGGTGGTAATCGGCGGCACCATTCAATCGGGTAGCGGCACCATCTCAGCAGGAACGACTCAGAAGACCTCCATGTCGCTCGGCTCGCTCGACACTTCGCCGGGATCCCCGATTTCCACGGTCTCTGGTCCAACTTCTGCGATGCCTCCGCCATCTGCTGCGAACATAACACTGACAGCAGGCACCACAATCACCGCCGGCAGTATTTTGGCATTTGGCTTGTTTGCTCCCGCAAATGAGACCGGCGCCGCCGGGGCCGGCGGTGCCGGTGGGAACGTCGACATTTCGGCGGGAGGCAACATCAAAATACTGAATATAGGCACACCCGGAGGCGATGGCGTAACAGGCACTGGTGCCGGTGGTGTTGGTGGAAACGGCGGCAACGTCACTGTTGTCTCTAGCGGCGGCACCATCAAGATCAGTACACCCCCCAATGGCGGAATCATCACCTCGGGTGGAACCGGAGGTGAGGGAGCAACCGGCACCGCAGGCGGCGCCGGCGGCAATGCAGGCTCTGTCACGCTGACTGCACCCAAGGGCGCGATCACGGTTGAAGCCATAGAGGCTAGTGGTGGCGGTGGCACTGGCGGTAGCGGCGGGACCACAGGTGGTGCCGGCGGGGCCGGTGGCGCGGGTGGGAACGTCACATTGACGGGTAAGACGATAACTGTAACCGGCTACATTTCTGCACCTGGTGGCGGAGGTGGTGGCGCCGGCGGACAGGATCCAAGCAGTGCCGGTGGTGGCGGCGGCGGTGGCTCTACCTACAATGCCGGCGATGGCGGAAACAGCTCTTCTACGGCGGCGGGCGGCGGTGGTGGCGCCGGCGGCTTCGTCCCTGGTGGCGGCGGGATGAGCGGTAGCAACTTGCCCACAATTGCATCCAACGCCGCGACACTTACCGGGGGAACCGGTGCCAATGGCACGCCGGGAGCCGGAGGTCCAGGCAACGTCTTTTCGGATGGCGGTGCGGGTGGGAGTGGGGGCGATGCTGGTGGCGCCGGCGGTGCTATTGGACAGGCGGGCTCTGCTGATACCAACAGTACTGTTGCCGGTGGTGCGGCCGGTGCCGGCGGCGTCGTCTCACTGACAGGCAACACCGTGGCCGTGAAACAAACCTTCTACACGTTCTACAAGCCATATACTGTCTTCAACGCGAATTCAAACCAGACGCCATTGAGTAATGCTGCCTTGCTGGCGGCGCCACACTTTTTTAATTCAGGTGGTCCGGGTGATTCAATTCTGACGGCCGGTCCTGGGGGGGGCGTGATTGTTCAATCGCTGGGCACCAAGACGAAATTGAAATCCAGACAGTATGCCGCCGACGGCAATCTTCTCTCGACACTGAAGGATGCTACCCTGAAACTTTCGGTAAGCGGCCCTATATTTAATGTCGGACACGCTTCCAGCAATGGCACGGCCGGCATCATTGAAGCTATTGATACCGGTGTTACCAATCCCAACCTGATGAATGCAGTGGCCTCTGCGGCGACGATCGCCAGCGGACAAAAATTTCCCAACACCGGACAACTGACTATCATCGAGGGTGGCTCGCCGGTTTCTTTCATCAACGGACAGTCCACCACACCGGCGGAGCTAATTGCTCTGATTCAGGTCGGCGCTGGTGGCA
>DATNQY010000249.1:0-16515 GCA_036703785.1 Candidatus Obscuribacterales bacterium | reverse complement strand
CGACATCGTAATCCTTAGCTCGGGCACAAATCTCGCGGATGGTCGATCCGTCATCGAGGAATGTTTGGCCCTCGATGCCGTTTTGCTTGGCGAGCTTACTGTATACCTCGATCAGGTTTGTGCCGATTGCAGTCAGGCAATCGCGCATCTTATCGTGAGCTTCAAAATACGGACCGCTTCCGATGAAGCCCGCGATATCGAAAGCCAGAAAGTCCCAGGCAGCAAGCGAATCGACAACATGCAAGGCGTCGACTCGAACGTTGGTCGCTTTTCCAATCGACCAGGCGACCTCAGCGGCGTAGCGCGCCTGTGCCGAGCCGTCCAATTCCAACAAGATAGAACCGTCAGACATGTTGTCCTTCCGCAAATAAGTCCTCAAGCGGCTAAATTGTAGCGGGCCGGACGGCTCATTGCCAATACGTTTATCTTTTTGGAGTTTGTGGCAAGCAACTTTGACATCATCGCCGCCGGGTTGGTCTTGACTAGGCTGACCCGCGCCGTGCCTGCGTAACCAGCGTTCCATGGCTGGTTTCGCGCTCCGCCGAGCCGGCTTGCAAATGCGCCTCCAAGAACCACAGGCGTTTGTCTATATCACGTGACACTTCGGTGTAGATATCGGCTGTGTCCTTATCGCCGAGATCGTCGGTGACATCAATGTTTTCGCGCAACATTTCTCCGTAATGAGCCAGCCTCTCGGCCAGGGCCACGACAAATTCCATTCCTTCGTCGATGTCGGTCGGATAATCAGGCAGTGAGCTGGCTTCAGCGGCCATACGCACGGTACCGAATGCCGTTCCGCCCAAGGATGTGATCCGCTCTGCGAACAAATCGACATAATCGAGAATCTCGCCGGCGATTTCATCGAACAGCAAGTGCAGTTGGTAGAAATGAACGCCCTTCACATTCCAGTGTGCTTGCTTGGTTTGAGTGTAAAGGTCTAGTGAGTCAGCCAGCGTCTGGTTGAGAATCTCGCACAAATGCCCGCGTACCTTCTCGTTCAAGTCGATGCGGGTGGAGTGCAAGGGGCTGCGCTTCTGTTTGGGCTGTTTGCCGTTGCCCATGGTATGGTCGTGTTTGCCGTTTTTTGACTTTTGATTCTTCTTCATAACCCTCTCCTGTCTAAGCTGAAAGTGCCTTGGTAAGCCTGTTTGCCGTTTGCACGAGCTCTTCGATGCGTGCTTTAACCTTCTCGTCCTTGATCCCGTCCTCGCCGAAAACATTGCCGTCTGCATACACGAAGCGCGGAATAATCAGGCAGCGAAAGTCCAGCATGAGACTGTTGGCGAAACTCATCACCGACATGTAACTCATGAGCCCGCCTGCGGCGCACAGAAAGCCGACAACTTTCTCCGTCCATGCCCGCCCGGTCAGCTCCAGCATATTTTTCGCGGCCGCCGAGGCGTCGTAGTTGTAGACCGGGGTGCCCAAAAGGATGCAGCGGGCATTGGCAATTTTTGTCGCCAGCGGCTCCACGGCCGGGTGCGCGTAAGCACTGTCCCCGTCGCAGACAGGCAGCCCGAGGTCGCGCAAATCGATCCATTCCACGTCGTTACCTTGGGAAAGCGACCGGAAGGCAGCCTGGCATAGAAGACGACTATGGCTATCCGGGTTCAGGCTGCAGCTGATGACAAGATATTCGCTCACTTATGTCCACACATATGCAAATGCATAGCCAACGAGCACCAAACCATACCGGGCCCGGTGATCGGTGTCAACCGCAGCCTGAAAAGCCCAGCCTGTCCTCGCAGACCAATTCCACAAATATTCCACCAAGCATCATTAGGATGTTGGCAATCTCTCCTTTACTACTTGTTTATCAGAGGCGCCGACATGATTCGTTTGTCGTTACTCATTGCCGCTTGTAGCATTCTCATTGGCGTTACGCCGGCGCTGGCTCAAGGTGCCGGCTGGGCACAGACTGGCGGCTCTGGCGATTCCGGCTCGAGCTGGGACAATGCCCCCACAAGCGACATAACCATGACGCAAGGCAACAGCCAGGGCAATTTCTTCACCCAACCGCCAAGCAACACGACGACAGCACGGACAAGACAAAATTCCTACCAGGGGGTCCTAAGCAGATTGCCTGCCGCGAATGCCTCGCCCTTCAACTCTCAAACGGCAAGCGGAATGCCGATTCCAGGCACTTTTATCGCACCGGCCAATCTGGCATTGCAAACGCAGGGAGCAGCTCCGGTTCTGCCGATCACCAACCTGGACAGCTTCGTCGCACAGTCGGGCTATAACGACATGATTTACGGAGACGAAGGCACGGACGGGCCGCCTCCTTACGATTCCTTCGAGACGATCGGATCAGGCATAAGTAGCGGCGCGCTGACCACCGGTCATCAGAGTGACTGCCCTTCAGCCTGGTATTAACTGCCGTCACTGCTTGCAAATTTTCTCTCTCTCGATTTAAAACGAGCGAGCAGTGGCGCTCGATGCATCTGCTAGACTGTGCTTCTTTCGAGTCCAGCAAGAGAACGGACCAGCGCCATGAGAGACGTCTCGCAGAAGCCCAATACTTTGCGCACCGCTCGCGCCGAAGCCAGGCTCAAGGCCTCTCCTTCGACAATCGACGCCATACGACAGGGCACGGTGCCGAAAGGCGATCCCTTGCCCGTGGCTAAAGTAGCCGCCATTCAAGCCGCCAAGAACACCAGCCAGATCATTCCCTATTGCCACCCGCTGCCCGTCGATTTCGTCGCAGTGCAATTCGAACTCGGTAATGACACTATATGCGCCACCACCGAAGTGAAAGCCATTTATAAAACCGGCGTCGAAATGGAAGCGCTCACAGCCGCATCAGTGGCTGCACTTACACTCTACGACATGCTGAAAATGATCGATGAGGAGATGGAAATCCTCGGCGTGAAACTGCTGGAAAAGCACGGCGGCAAGTCCGATTTCAAAGACCGCTTGCCGCAAGCGCTGCAGGCGGCTGTGCTGGTCATGTCGGACTCTATCTCCAACGGCAAGAAGCAGGACGAATCAGGCAAAATCATCAAACAGCGCCTCGAGGCGTCCGGCCTGGATGTTAAAGACTACGCCGTTATTCCAGACGACGCAAAGCAAATTGAAGCAGCGCTAAAACGCTATTGCGATGATCTGAAGTTGGATCTGGTTGTCACCACCGGCGGTACCGGACTCAGTCCCCGTGATTGCACGCCTGAGGCCATGGCTCATGTGATTGAAAAGGAAATTCCCGGTATTGCCGAAGCCGCCCGTGCCTACGGACAAAACCGCATGCCTTACTCAATGCTTTCACGAGGCATTGCCGGCGTGCGCGGAAAAACGGTGATCATCAGTCTGCCCGGCTCGCGCGGGGGCGTAGCCGATTCGCTGGACGCCATTTTCCCGGCCGTTCTTCATGTGTTTAACATGATGCAGGCCGGCGGGCACCACGATCACAACTAACTCACAATCACGATATACAGCAAACGGGGCTCAGGATTTTTCTTTGCTCGTAACTTCGCTCCAGAGCATGTTCTCGTCATACTCTTCCACGGCCTCGACGGCCGGAGCCTCGCCGGCAGCCGCCTCGGGCGACTGAGCATCGCGCTCAGCTTTTGCCGCCTTCATGCCCGGATCAATTTCGTAGAGGTTGTACAGCGGATCAATCGACATCTTGATTATTTGCAGGATGTTGTTTACTTCGGAGCCGATGAGATTCATTGCCGACTTAGCTTGCGGAGTAGTGGCATGCTGATTGATGTCATCCGCCAACTTTATCAGCTTCTCCGTTTCAACCACCAGCCTGGTCAAAAGCTGAAGCACCGAAATGTCGCGTGTTCGGCTAACGCTATCCGGATTCATTTTCTGGCTCCTATGACCAATACCATTTAACCAGTTAACCAGAGTCCCGTTCTTAAAGCGGGCGCTGCTTCAATATGCCTCTCCCTTGTGCATTGCAAACCTCAAGCTCGACTAGCGGCCCAAATTGACCCGGCGGGCTCTATCTGGCATCATGGCTTAAACGGTAAAAAGCTCACCACTGGCTGGAAATTGCTTGAAAACGCCCCCTTCAAATCTGCTTGAAATCCGCAATCTATCCGTCGTCTTCGACACCGAATTCGGCCAAGCCAAAGCTGTTGATGGATTGACCATCAACGTTCGAGAGGGCTCGGTTTTGGGTATCGTCGGAGAGTCAGGCTGTGGCAAGTCGGTAACATCGCTGGCGATCCTGCGACTAATACCGGCGCCCGGGCGAATCGTCTGCGGGCAGGTGGTCTTCGATGGTGCGGACCTGCTCAGCCTTTCCGAAGATAAGATGCGGACGATAAGAGGCAATCGCATCGGACTGATTCCGCAAGATCCGATGACCTCACTAAATCCCGTCTATACCGTGGGCGAGCAAATAATGGAGGCCATCGAGCTGCACCAGAAAGTCAATCGGCGAGAGGCTCGCAAGCGAGCGATTGAAGTGCTCGAGCAGGTTCGTATTCCGCAGGCCTCCGCGCGCATCGATGACTATCCTCATCAATTTTCGGGCGGCATGCGACAGCGAGCAATGATTGCTATGGCATTGTCCTGCAATCCCCGACTGCTGATTGCCGATGAGCCTACCACCGCGCTCGATGTCACGGTGCAAGCGCAAATACTCGACCTCATGCGCGAGATCCAAAAAGATCGCGGCATGTCGATCATCATGATCACGCACGACCTCGGCGTCGTTGCCGAGATGTGTCATGAAGTGGCCGTGATGTATGCCGGTTCAATAGTCGAGCACTCCGATGTGCGCGACCTTTTCAAAAATCCACGCATGCCCTACACAATGGGCTTGCTCAAATCCGTACCCAGCCCCGGCAGCAACGATCGCCTGCAATCGATTGAAGGACAGCCTCCCAGCTTGATCAATCTACCCGATGCCTGTCGCTTCTATCCTCGCTGCCACATGCGAGAAGCGCGGTGCCTCAATGGCGTGCCTCCGCTCGAAGAAAAGCGGGAAAAACATTATGCTCGCTGCGTCGTCGTACAAAGCGATCTGGCAGCTCCGCAAGTCGAGTAAGCAATGTACGAACTCTCGCGCATCCCCACTACCGCTCAACTTCGCGCACTGGAGGCGGCGTGGATTAAAGCCTGCCACAACGACTGGGGATTAGTGCTCATGGAAGCAGCCGGGCTGCAGGCAGCACATCAGGCGGAACTCTTCGTCAAAGCCAACGCAGTGACGGCGGGGCCGGTGGTAATTGTTTGTGGTCGGGGCAACAATGGCGGCGACGGGTTGGTGGTGGCGCGCCATCTGCAACGGCAGCACATACCGCTTTCCATTTATATGGTAGGAGGCACCGGCAAGGATGCTTCATCGCACTCTGAAAGCGCCATCAATAAGAAGATCATCGAGAATTGCGCCGGGCTGACAATACATTATTTTGATGAAGACAGCCTGGAAGGATTAGAGGAAGCCATCGATCGCAGCTCCCTGGTTGTCGATGCGCTGCTGGGAACCGGGCTCGACCGTGACGTTAAAGGCGCATACGCAGAAGCAATCGCCATTATCAATAGCAGCGGCAAGCCGGTGCTGGCTATTGATCTGCCTTCGGGAATCGACTCGGATCGCGGACAAATAATGGGCGACGCAGTCGCTGCCGACCTGACGGTTACCTTCGGCTACCTGAAAGCAGGGCTCTTGCATTATCCGGGAGCACAACATGCCGGGGTAATTAGAGTTGTAGACATCGGCCTGCCGAGCATCAACATGCCACCACCTGCACTCGATGATCTCTCACCGCAGCTGGCGTCACCGCAGTGGTGGCTGGCCACGCACGCTCACGTGCGCAACTGGCTGCCGTATCGCCCTCCCGACGGACACAAAGGCACCTTCGGCAAGGTGCTCGCCATCGCCGGCAGCCTGGGCATGACCGGCGCTCCCATGCTTGCCTGCCGCACCGTTCTGCGTTCGGGAGCCGGCTACGTCATTTTGGCAACACCGAAAGTTGTGGTCGAGCACCTGCCGCCGGAAGAGATCGTTTACCTGCCGCTGGACGCCACCACATCTGGTGGCATCGATCTATCTGCCTGGCAACAGCTGCAAGAACAGTTAGCCGACGCGCAAGCGGTGCTGATCGGCCCCGGGCTAGGCGCTGAAAAAGCGACGGTCGACTTGGTCGAGCGCCTGCTCAGCCAAATCGACAAGCCGTGCATCGTGGATGCCGACGGGCTCAATGCCATCGCCAAAAGTAAGGGATTAAAACTGAAAACGGCGGAAAACTTCGTTTTCACTCCCCACCCGAAAGAGCTGGAACGCCTGACCGGCACCAAAGTGGCAGAAATCCAGGCCGACCGCGTGGCGGCGGCGACAGCGGCCTGCGAAAAATTCGGCTGCAACATCGTACTCAAAGGCGCACACACGGTTGTCGCCACGCCGACCGAGGGCGTCTACATCATTCCTACGGGCAATTCGGGAATGGCCACGCCCGGAGCCGGGGACGTTTTAAGCGGTGTAATCGCCGCCCTGCTGGCACAAGGAATGCATCCTTCTTATGCTGCCGTAGCCGGCGCCTACATACATGGCGCCGCCGGCGATTGCGCGGCCGATCTGCTCGGCGAGGATGGTGTCGTGGCAAGCGACATCACGCAATTCGTCAGCCACGTGATCGCCGAAATCCGTGACGGACAGATGAGCGGACGCGACATCGAGCAGGAAGTGCTGGGACTTGGCGAGCAGCCCGAGCGAAACGAAAACTAGCCAACTAAAAGCAAGGACGGCCGCGAAGCCGTCCTTGCCCATATCCAGAGAATGATCAATAGATGCGCCGTTATTGACCGACCAGCCCGGGCGTGACGACCGTGCCGGTAACTGAGGTGGTGGTGGTTGTGGTGCCGGATCCAGAGCCTACACCTGTGACATCGCCGTTGTTCGGATTGACGCTGACGCCGCTGCCGCCGTTGACGAAGGTCGGCACGGCGCCCTGGGGCGGCGTTACCGGGCCGCCTGGTCCGACGGTCATATCTCCGGCAACGTAGTTGTACTGTGAGTATGGGGGCGGCGGATAGGCGACGGCGCCTTGCGCACGAGCCATCTGCACATAGTTGGTCAGTACCTGCTGATACGTATCCCAAGCCGGGAACGGATATTGGTGCATGGTGTTGTAGTGACTGTCTTCCTCGCGGGTGTCGCCGATGAAGTTGGGCAACTGGAAGAAGCCGTTGCCCCCGACATCACCGGCACCGGTGTTCTGGATTTGCGAGCCTCCGTCCATGGGATTGAGGGGCTCGGGCGTCGCCGGCGGTGCCACGACGATCGGAATATCTAGTGGCTCACCGGTGGTGCCGCCGCCGTCTCCAACCGCTTGGGCGTGAGCCGGCGGAATCAGCGACAAGCCGGACACTGCCAGCACTAATGTCGCTGTGATGAATTGGGATTTGAGCATTGCATTTTCCTCTGGACGGTTGATTGCCTTATGGCGCATCCCGAGCCGGCGATTTGACCACGGTAGAAGCATCGGACCGGGGGATTGCACAACTATAGTCGCGGCGCCCACTTCTTTCGAGGGGCGTTTGCGGTTATCACCACAGCCTGATCCGCCCTTAGTGGGAGAATTCCCCCCAAAAGAAGGAAGAGTGAATGGCGGCTAATCAATCAGGACAGCGTTTATTTTTTCTTGGGCGACCAAAGCACGACTTTGCCGTCCTGCACGGCCGTCCAGTAGACACTGCTTCTCAAACCGCAGTGCGAGCCGGCAGAAAAGCTGAGGAGAGCTTTCGGACCCAGTCCGATATCGAAATCTTTGATTGACTCCAGAGCTTTTACGAAGCCATCGCGCGTTAGATCCTTGCCCGAGCGCTTCAGCCCCTCGACCACGGTCATGGCAATCAAAAAACCTTCAAAGCCGCTAAAGGTCGATTCGCTCGTTCCGCTCTGGCGTAAAAGCTTATGATAGAGCTGCACCGTCGGCGCGTTCGATCCCAGAAGCGGAATCACCTGTGTGATCAGCATGCCGTCGGCTTCCTTGCCTGCTTCTTTGGTGACCAGATCGGCACCGTTGGAAAAACCGATGAGCTGGACGTGTGGTCCGATTTGCTTGCCGGCCTGAACCAACAAGGGCAATGTATCGCCCGTCACCCCCAGGATCACCGCGTCAGGCTCGGCTGCTTTGAGCTTCTTGATGGCCGGCTCGATGTTATGTGTCAACCGCTCAAGTTGAATGTCGGCCACGGCAGTGGCATTGTTGGCTTTCAAAGCCTGGTTCAGAGCCTCGTGGACGGCCGCTCCGTAGGCATCGGTTTGGTACACCACGGCAATTTTATGCAAGCCCAACGTGTTCGACAACGTGTCTATTTGTTTGGCCGCCTCGTCTACGTATGGGGCGCGCACTTGAAAGACATAGCGGTGCACCGGCTTGATGATAAATTCAGCTCCGCTGGAAAAGCCGACCATCGGCATGTGAGCCTGCTCGGACTTGGGTACGTAACGCGCTGCCTGCGGGGAGCCTTCGAACAAGGTGCCGCAAAATACTTTGCCCTTCAAGCAGGAATAGAAGCACTCTTCGGCACCTTCGCCGCTGTATTTGTCGTCACAACTGACCAGCTTGATTTTGCGGCCGTTCACTCCGCCTTGTCCGTTGATGTAGTTGAAATACAGGTTGCCGCCCGAGACAACCAGCGCCCCGCGCTCTTTCAATTGCCCGGTCAGGGCAGCACAGGAGCCGATGGTGACCTCCGTGTCGCTGACACCAACTTTCTGCTCCGCTTCGCCGGGCAGCGCAGCAATGGGTGAAGCCGGCGCATTCAACTGCCGAGGCGGTTGGCCCAGGACGGCGCCCGGGCTCACTATGGATTGTCCAATTAAAAGAGCACACCCGGCTGCCAGGCTACGCGATGCGATGCTGGCCCACCGGTCTCTATTCCCGTTCATACTTCCTCCACCCGACTGACGCAGTTGTCCCTCAGCAAGAATTATTCGCTTACAGTAATCGACAATCAATTCTTGAGAACGAGGGCCGGCTCGAGGAACTCCAGCCTGCCCTCGGCCGCCGTCAGGCGTGCATTCACCCCGATCGGGACCGGGTAGCTGTCGTCCTGTTGCCCGAACGGCAATCCGAAGCAAGAAATCTTGCCCAGATATTGCAGACGGTCACCGAACAGATCCATTACCGAGAGCATCGTATCCGAGTTTTTCGGGCCGCAATCTTTGAAAGAACCAAAGACCACTGCGGCGGCATACTGCAGGTCACCTGAAAGGTACAACGTGGTAAACCAGCGATCCAAAATTCCATTTTGCTCGCCGAGGTCCTCGAGAAAAATTATTTTGCCGTTCATGTCGGGCTGGTAGGGCGTGCCCATGAGTGTAATGAAGGCGGTGAGATTGCCGCCCACCAACTTGCCTTCAGCAATGCCCTCCACGCAACAATAGAAGTCGTGCTTGCCGGAAAGCAATTCTTCCCCTGACTGGGCGGCCACCAACGGCGCCCAGACGTTGGTGCTGGTCACTGCCGTTTTCAGCCTGTCGTATGTCTGCTTGGTCTTGATCTGTTCGAGATTGAGCGCTTGCAGACAGACGAGGCCGCTGGCGGCATTAATGGCATTGAGCAGGCAACTTGCATCATCACCGCCGACGAACAGTTTACGGCTGCGCTCTATAGCGGCGAAATCGAGATGCGGCAATAGGCGCAGGGCGCCGTAACCGCCGCTGAGGCAGAAGATGGCGGCAATCGAGTCATCCTCGACAAAGCCGTGCAAATCGGCCAATCTCTGCTCATCGGTGCCGGCCGTAAAGCCGTAGCTGCTGAGAACATGCTTGCCGACTACCGGCTTAAAACCCATTTCAGCGATCAGACGGTGGCAGCGTGCCACCACCGCCGGTGTCTGAGGCCGGCTGGACGGACAGATCAGTCCCACTCGGTCTCCTAGCTTCAGGGCTCGCGGTTTCAAAGCTTGCTTTGTCTTGTTGAGTATCATCTTTATTTGCGGTGCTGCCTCTAGTGGGCAGCGCTCTCCTCGATTTTAAATTTGACGGCAGTCCCGCGCGCCTCCAACGTGGCCATCACCCCTAACGGCAGGGTAAACTGGTCTTCGCCATGTCCGAGGCGCAAGCCGTATACAACCGGAATGCCGAGGTTACTCAGGCGCTCGCGAACGACGGCCTCCACACTGTGATTGAGCGACAGTCGCCTGCGGTTACTTTCGCCGGGCGTGCAGCCGGCGCATTCACCCACCAAAATTCCCGCCGCCTTTTTCAAATTGCTGCCCAGCAAAAGTTGAGTGAGCATCCTGTCGATTTGATGAGGCTCTTCGTGAACATCCTCTAGAAAAACAATCTTGCCGTCCATATCTGCTTCAAAGGGCGTGCCTTGAAGCTGTTTGATCAGGGTTAGACAGCCGCCGATAAGGCGGCCGCGACCGTGTCCTTCGGCAATCACCATCCGCGGTGGCGGATAGGCGGGCTTCCAAATTTGCGCCGGCAGCGGATCGGTGATTACACCGATGGGGCGATTGGACATAATCGCTTTCGTCCAATAGCGATGGCTGTAGCTCGTTTTGTAGAACGATGTGGCCATGGGCCCGTAAAAACAGACCAGCCCTGTACGCTGATGAATCGTCGTTAAAAGCGCAGTCAGATCGCTGTATCCGACAAACATTTTTGGGCTTTTGGCCAGCAGCTCGAAATCGATAAGCGGCAAAAGACGTGGTGCGCCGTTGCCGCCGCGCAGCGGCAAAACGCCGTCCACCTCGGGATCGCACCATATGTTCATCAGATCTTCGGCACGCGCTTCGTCCGATCCGGCGTATTCGCTGTAGCGCTCGAACAAGTGTTTGCCGAGTTTCCATTTCAAGCCGAGCTTCTGCAGCCACTGATAAGTAAATTCCAGCTCCCCCTCCTGAAAGAGAGTGCTGGACGGTGCTATGATTCCCACCGTATCGCCCTTGCGCAATGCGCGCGGTTTTACGATTTTCGCTGGTGTAGTCTCTTTGGTTTTCAACACGGGATACCCAAATGCTCCGGACTGAGAGTTTGCCTGACGTGCACGCCGCCGAATCTCCATTTTTATCAGAGTCGCAGCGCTCATGGTTGAAAAAAGCGCGCGCTTTTGCGGAATCGATCCCGCTTGAGGAATGTATCCGATCTGACGTTGAAAATTCCTTCCGGCGCGATCTCTTTGAAAGAGCCTGCAAAGAGGGGTTCGGCGGACTGCCTTTTGACAAGACTTATGGCGGCCAGGGTGGCGACTATGTGAGCTTTGTTTTAGTCAACGAGGAATTCGCCCGCCGTTGCGTGCCCATCATGAGCTCGCTTGGCGTGCATGTGCTTTGCCAGGAACCTATTTATAGATTTGGAACCGACGAGCAAAAGAAAAAATATCTGCCGGCTTCCTCGTCGGGGCAATATTTGGCTGCCTTCGGATTGACCGAACCGGGTGCCGGCTCGGACACGGCAGCGCTCGCCACGACCGCCCGACAGGTCGGTGATGAGTACGTGTTAAACGGCACAAAAACCTTCATTACCAGCGGCGCGTCAGCCGACTACTACATCGTTATGGCCAAGCTAACGGCCTCCGACGGCACCGCTTCGGAACCTGAAAAAACGATCACCTCCTTCATTGTCGAGCGAGGCTTCGAGGGATTTGAGATTGGTCAGAAATTCGACATGCTGGGAATGCGCGGGTACTCCACCTGCGAAATTGTCTTCAACGACTGCCGAGTGCCGCGAGCCAATCTGCTGGGCGAGCACGGTTGGGGACGCAAAGTCGCTCTCGGCAGCCTGGCAAAAGGAAGAGTAACCATCGCCGCCCAGGCAACCGGCTGGGCTCAAGCGGCTCTGGATGCGATGTCCCGCTATTTGGCCCAGCGCAAATCCCACAGCGCCGGCAGTGCCGAGTATCAGTGCGCGCTCAATACCTTAGGCGAGCTTGCCACCATTACCGAGTCTGCTCGCCTGCTCACTTACCAGGCAGCTTGCGCCATCGACCGCGGGCAGTCGGACGCGGTGCTGGCCGGAATGGCCAAAGTGCAAGCCACGGATATCGCCATGAAAGCGGCTACCGAAGCGATTAGTATCATGGGGCTGTCCGGCTTCGACTCGCAGAGGCTGGTCGAGCGCGTCTTCCGTGATGCAAAAGCCGGACAGATATACGAAGGCACCAACCAAATTCAGCGCTTGTTGATTGCCCGTTCTCTCACTCAAGAAACATAAGCATGCCTCAAGGACACGGCATTACTCATCTATTGCACAAGCTTTATCCGCTGGCGCTGCCGTTCGTCCAATGGCTCGTGGTGATCTGCATCTGCGCCTCGGCTTACCTAATAGTCGGCGAGCTGTTTCGCACCCGCTTGCCGCAGGCCGCGAAGCTGGCTCTATCCGTATTTACAGCGGCGCTCGCCTCCTCAGTCAGTGCGCTGGTTGTCCTGCTGCCACCGCTGCTTGTGGCTAAGCTGGCTCTCATCGTCGGCTTGATCGGCGGCGGCTGTTTCTGTTTGATCATGAGCAGACAAGCCGGACGTTTCTATCGGACGCTTGCGGGCATCCAGCAGGAATGCGAGCTGGCAACCAACCTTACATTTTTGCAAGGTGAGATCACCCGCGCCCAACTGGAGCAAATCAGTCAGAAATTGAGGCAGGCGTCCGAGCCGCAGGAAAAGGAGATCACCGAGACGATGCTCAAATCGCTCTCGCCAATAGTAATGCTGTACCTGCGCAAGGAGAAAAGCCTGGTCGAGTGGAGCATGGCCGCTGCCAATCTCGGACGCACGCTGCTCAAATATTTCTGGTCGCCGTCGTCGTCATCTAACAAGACTTAGTGCTTTACCCTCGGCGGCGCTTAAAAGATAATAGGATGCCTTCGCCTCTGGAGCGCATATGGTCGCCACGCCGGTGCTGAACTTCGATTTAGACGCATATGCAACGCCTCGAAGGCAGCTTATCGAGCAAAGCCTCGAGCAATACACGGCGCTGTGCGAGCCCGAAAGTTTGTGGCAGTCCATGCGCTATTCGCTTTTATCAGGCGGCAAACGTTTTCGTGCTCTCTTGTGCCTGGCTTCTGCCGAGGCCATGGAACATCTGCAGCCGGCCGGTTTGACCGCCGTACAGGCAGCCATGCCGTGTGCCTGCGCTCTGGAGATGATCCATGCCATGAGTTTGATTCATGACGATTTGCCCTGCATGGACAACGACGATTTTCGTCGCGGCAAGCCAACCAACCACAAAGTCTTCGGCGAAGCGATGGCCTTGCTCGCCGGCGATGCGCTCTTGGTTTTGGCCACGGAAGTATTGCTGCGCAAAACGCCGCTGCAAGTCGATCGACAATGTCTCATTGAGGTGGCTGCCGAGCTTGCCAGGGCTACCGGACCAGACGGCATGGTGGGCGGACAGGTATCCGACTCGATTGCCACAGGTCTTGTGGTGCCGACCAAGAGCCTGAGCGAGCAAGCCGGCTTGCGCACGCCGGTACAGGCTGATGCGCCGACAGCTCAACTATTGGAAAGCATTCACAAACGCAAGACGGGAGCGCTGCTCCGCTTCGCTACCTGGTCCGGCGCCAGGTTAATGCAAGCCAATGAAGACATACTTTCGGCATTTACTTCCTTCGGCGAGGTGCTGGGACTGGCTTTTCAGATCGCCGACGATTTGCTCGACCTGACAGGAGACCTGCAGAGCTTGGGCAAGACCCCCGGCAAGGATCAAGCTGCCGGAAAGTTGACTTGGGTAAGCATCTACGGTGAGGAAGGCTCACGGCGAGAGCTCGCTTTGCTGGAAAGCCAAGGCAAGTCTTTGCTCGCCTCCTGCGGCTTGCCTGATGCCTCCACGACGGCCCTGCGCGCGCTACTTTCTTATGCCATTCATCGTCGAAATTGATGAGCATGGAGCATAGAATTGTAGGGGCGAGGCATGCCTGTCGCCTACGGGTCAGACCCCGCCCGCGGTATCACTCATCAATTAGATATCCAAACGATATTGGACAACAACCCAAGAACACCCTCTCAAGATATTCATGGATTCGCTCATTACAACTCTGATTCTGCCTGCCACGGCCTTCTTTCCCGGACTGCCGAGCATCATTCCTCCGGTTGAGCATCGCGGCGGACAGGTGATATTGGTTTCATTCATCTCCAGTTTCATAGCTCAAGCATTGAAGACGGTATCGAAATTGGCCCGCACCGGTCATCTCGATTTCCGCACCATGGCTAAGACAGGAGGGATGCCTTCCAGTCACAGTGCCACCACGATGGCGATGGCTACATCAGTGGGTTTGATTGAAGGATTTGATTCGGTCGCTTTCGCGATCGCTCTTTGTCTGGCCGTCATCGTTATGTACGACGCGGCCGGAGTCAGGCGGACAGTGGGTTTACAAGCGAAGGTTCTCAACCAAATGATGGTGGAAATTTTCTCCGAACATCCTCACATCTCCGGAGAGCGGATTAAAGAATTCCTAGGGCATACGCCGATCGAGGTTCTAGTCGGAGCTGCCATGGGGATCTTGATCGCGTGGACATTCAACTTGTGGGCGATTCAGCGATTGTGATGTAAAGAACGTTTGCAAAACTCTGCTTGAATACCTCAATAAATAATAAGACTGTAATACATGACTACTGCTAATTGCGGCAAAACTGCTCTATAATCAAGGGCTTGAAAAGGGTTGTCAGGGCAGCTCTCAAGAGGTCGCTTGTAAGAGCGAAATCAAAAAGAGCAAACACAACAAAGGTTCAGAACGAATCCAATCGCTAACTGGCTGAGGCGTGGATACAAGCTCTACAACTTGGTTGCCCCAACAATCCGGCAATAGCTTTCCGCTATTGATTTCAAACGCAGATAAACCATCTGCATTACCGTTGAGAAATTCGTAACCGTTCAAATCGGTAAGTTCTATCAGAAAGGGAGGAAAGGCAGGGAAGTTCACACGAGTACGCTCGATATGACTACCGCCGAAAGCTAGATGAACACAACGGTCACAACACCCACGACAATCACCGCCAAGACGACGTCACCACGGCGCTCTCGCTTTCCAGGCAAAGAGTCAGGCTCCGTATCATTCAATTTGACGGCCCTTGGCCGCCAATTGTTGAAAGAGCAAGCCGCCGCAGCAAGCGTTTCCAATGGTGATTACGTTGAGATGCTCATCCGTGAGCGCGCAGGCCAACCGCCACTTCGCTTGCCGGCCTCTGCCAAGCAGACAGGCCCCAAGGGTGGTGCCAAATCGTTCTTCTTCGGAAAGAACAGAGGCACAACCACTGCAGTGTGCGTAACACCGCTTGCCCACCGCTTGCTAGATGAGCAGGTTGCCGCATCTCGTATGAGCCGTGGAGACTATATCGAGTATTTGCTTCGTGAAAAGTCTGGTCTTCTTGATGAAACACTCAAGTTGGCCGCCGCGGGAGGTCCTCAAGCAGGATCGGTAGCCGAAATCCAACCAGCAGCTCAAGAGCAGCCGGCCGAACAGGTGGAGACGGTAATCGCGCCGCCGACACCAGTGGCAGACTGGTCGTTCAACGGCTAACTTAGGGAAGTATCGCCACAAGCGCTCTCCCCTTTGAGATATTGGTATCTAACGGCCTCGGGCATATGCCCGAGGCCGTTTTTTATGCCCGGCACCATGCGTGGTACCATTGCTGCATAGGTTTTTGAGAGTGACACGCCGTATATACAAAGCGCTGGCAATGAGCATCGTGCTGGGTGGCACGCTGCTATGCCGGCAGTCTCTGGCCAACGAACTCTCGCTCGGCGCCGATGCAAAATCGCAGTTTCCAGTGGCTGTGCCTCTGAACAAGCCGGCGGAACTGAACTTCAAAACCAGAGATGAGATTCTGGAAATGCGCTTTCGGGCGCTGGCGCCGGCGGCAATTTTGATCAAGGGCTCGTACGAGCCGGATCCGGCGGTCTTCGGCGCCATTGTAGACAAGCGGCCGTGGTGGGGCACCGCGGGCGCCGCCATATATGGTGCCGGAGAAAGAAGCATTCTTGGTCCTTCTGAGGAGTCGCGCTTCATTCTCAACCCATTACTTCTGGTGGCAGCCAACTCAGCGACCATCGGAATCTGGAATCCGGACCGCATCACGTCCGTCGAGGTCAACAATCCCAACTTCCCGTTTTTCTGGGGTCCGGAGCAACTGCAATTCGATGCGAAAAATTCCTCCGCCACCGTGATCTACAACGTCACCGACTACATTGCCCGCATCAACGCCACAGGCAAGCTGGAAAAACCGATCACCACCCCGAATTTCAGCTTGGTGGCTTATAACGCGCGGGACTTCGGCTACCAGTACATCTATCTGGATATGCGCAAAAGTTCCAATATAAGTAACATGCACAGCACCTTTCAGCCCACCAGGCTGAGACAGATGATTCATTGCGGCGGTACTTGCGGCTTCCCGGGCGGCTGCAATAACATGAGCCCCTTCATGAAGGAAATCGACCGCCTGGGATTCACCGACTTGCCGGCCAAAGCGGTGGTCAGCCTCTGGAAGCAAGACCCAGGCACAATTGAGCAGCGGCCAGACTTCACGATGATTATTCAGTTGCGCTGACCGGGGCGCCGCTTACAGGCGGCAATCTGCCGTTACGGTGGCCTAGAGCCGCCGTCCGTG
>DATNQY010000248.1:0-6371 GCA_036703785.1 Candidatus Obscuribacterales bacterium | reverse complement strand
TGCGAGCCGCCGGTAAAGATGGACATGTTGCCGATGCCGCCACCGACACTATTGGTGCCATAGGCAACAAGTGTCACATTACCGCCGGCCTTGCCGAGAGCGCCCCGCGTGTCCAGGGTAGACCCGTTTAGACTTATGTTGCCGCCGGCGGTAAGGTTGGCACCATCCACGATGACGGTTTGATTGCCGGTGAGTCCTACCGTCGTGTTGGTGATAATCGGCGTACCAGCCGGCGGCGGAGTGCCCTCAGGAATAAGCGTGGCACCAGCCACCATGACTATGTTGTGACCAAGCCCGGTGGCATCTGTGGTGACAATTTGAAAGGCGCCTCCGGCTGTTATATTTCCGCTGGCCAAAATTGCCAAATCTTGGCCAAAGGAGATGTTGCCATTGATGGCAATGTCGCCTTGGTTGAAGAATGTCGGATCTCCCTTGACGTTGACATTGCCGAGCTCAAGCACGCCTGATTTGCCACCGACGTGGGCGGAGCCACCGACGACATTGACGGTGCCCACCAAATCATCGAGCAAACCGTCGACAGCGCCCGCGCCACCGTTGAAATTGATATTTTGCGCCTGGATGGTGCCGCCGAATATCGACAGCATGCTGCGCGCGCCGAGCGATGCGGCGCCGATATTCACGTTGCCGTTGGCCGCCTGGATGAGCCCGCCGGCGTTGTTGATAGTCAGAATTCCACGCAACGAAGCATTGTCCACATTGACATTGCCCAGCAGCGAATTCAAGCTGCCACTATTTGCAATCGCGCGCGAATTCAGCGTCAGATCGCCGGCGGCGGAAATGATTCCGTTGTTGACCAGCGAATGACTGGCCGAAAGAACAAGGCTCAAGTCATTGCGGGCATCGGCAAACCCGCTGATGCCGCCAGGCGGCAGAACCGTACTTAAACGCGCGCCCGCGCCCACACCGACGTCGCGTGCATTGATGCTCACGCTGTTGATTGATGGATTGACAGTTAAAGCAAACAAGCTGCCGAGATCACTAAGCCCGCCCGTGATCGTCAGCGGTGTCGCCTGCTGGAAATTGATAATGCCGGTGACATTTTGCGGAACCGAAAGCGCGGACAGATTCACGCCGCTTGCCGGATTGAACACGAAAGATCCACCGACGGCATTGCCATGCAAGCCAAGCTGGATGCTCTGATGTCCGACGCTCACAATCTGCGAAACAGCCAGCATCTCGGCTGGCGTCAACATAGAGGTTGGCAAAACCGTCATCTGCCTGCCGGCGATATTGATGCCGACGCTGCCGGATTGCAGTATGCGTCCGGCACTGACATTCGCATGCGTCGACGAAAGGTTGAGTGTGGACGGAACAGCGGACGATCCACCCGTCGCCGCTTGCGCCCGCGGCACAACATTGGCGAGCCCGAAAACAACGATAACAGCCCAGGCGAAGAGCCTACGCTTTTCTGCAAGCATTTCTATTAACCCCGACATCAGCCGCGAACCGAGACTATCTGTAATCGTAGTGTATGGCTATGTACTGTAGCGGGGCCGTGACATTAAGTTTGCCACAATCGCATTAAATGTGGCCAACGCTGCGTTGAGCCTGTTTGCCAAGTACCTAATCACAGCTTTCTACAAGCTATTGGTTGGGGAATTGCTGCTGCTGCTGCGGGGCGAGTTCTTTCTGGATGATGTTGCCCAGACCGTTGCGGAAAAATCCACCCATGCCGGGCTGCTGCTGTTGCTGCATCATTTGTCCCGGCGGCATCATTTGTCCCGGAGCCATGGATCCAGGTGCCATCATGGGCGGTGCCGACGACTGGCTAAAATACATTTGTCCGTTTTGCACGGTAACGTAGAACGCTTGTCCGGACTGCACGTTGGTCATCATGTACTGGCCCTGCGGCAGATTCACTGTTCCGACCAACACGGGCTGGGTTGATTGCCCTGGCATGCCTGGTTGCTGCCCTTGACCGCCGAGCAGTCCTTGTTCGAGTTTCTGCAAAATTTGAGCGTGGCATGGAGATGCCGTTAATGCCATGGCGATAAGAGACAATGCAGCTACGCGTTTCATAAGCTCCTCCAGCCCCAAGTCAGCACATTCTAGCAAAGTTGCAAGTTTTGGATATGATAAGGGCGTAGAATAAGCACGGCTGACGGGCAAGGCGTTTCATGACTACTCACGATCATCGCGATCCTTTTCACAACGTCAAGATTGCCAATCGTTGCAAAGTCGAATGGCGTTCGATGAAAGGCACTGGTCCGATGCGTCAGTGCCCAGAGTGCTTGCTGAACGTTTATGACCTATCCACCATTTCTCAAGAAGAGGCGCTGCAACTCTTCGAGAACAGCGAGCATCAGCCGTGCACAATGCTTTATCGGCGAGCCGACGGCATGTACATGCCGCGCAACTGTCCAGAATCCATTTGGCGAGACTTGGCCGGACCAAGTCCCAACGAAATTTGGCGTCAAGTCAGCGATCAGCTAGATGCGCGGTGTATTGCTCAGGGAGCCGAAACAGACTATTTTACGAGGAGCACAATAAAAGCATCGCACGGCCCGTGGATTATTACGCTCGACTCGTATATGAAAAGTCAGGGAAGATCCTCGGCGGAATATACTCGCTTGCGAAGTCCGTTCGTCAATAACTCTAATTTGAAATTTACCATCTATCCAAACGGAGTCCTCAGTGAGTTTGGCAAGTTGCTCTTCGGGATGCAAGATATCGACATCGGCAATCGCCATTTCGACGAGCAGATGATTGTTCAGGGCAACGACGCAGAACGCATCCGCAAAATGCTGACCAATAATACATTGCGTGAATTGCTTATATTGCAATGCATGACCAACGCAAACTATGTGCTCACGATCAAAGATGACGAAGGTTGGTTCAACGACCATTTTCCGGCAGGCGTTGACGAACTTTATTTTGAGTCGATGGGATTGATCGACAATCGCGATGTATTGCAGAGGCTCGTTGAATTGTTCTCCATCGTGCTCGACGAACTGGTGCGCTTCGGCGCCGCGAGAATCGACAAACCGGGAATCGACGTCGTTTAGTCGACAGTCATTGTAGCGGCGGGCGTGAGCCCGCTTTCTTACGGCTGATCGGGAATATTCGAAAACGCGTTCTCGAACTGGCGGATGCCTTCATGCGTTTCGCTCGCGTTGGGGCCGTACATGATGCGGTTGATCTGCATCAGCAACTCTTCGGAAGATCGCCGTGCCACCACCGGATTGCCATCGTAACCCGCGCGCGAGAAGAAGTTCGAGGTCGGCAACTCGGTGTGTCCGTCCTTCAGCATATTCTTGGCGGTTTCCATGCCGGCGAGATTGGCCAGTTCTATAGCGGCCGGCATGAGACTATCGGCGCTGACACCATGGAAATAAACGGTGTCGAGTTTGTCCATGAGAAGTTTCGCGTGAGGAGACAATGGACCCGATTCGCCGCCAAACTTGCGAACCCGCATCAGTTGCGTGTTGATTAAGCCGTATTCGCCTGGCGTCAAATTCTCGCGATTCAGCAAATCGCTATCGCCCACCGGAAGAGCCCCAACTCGGCGTTTTAAATCGTCTCGATCGCTTTCCCACGTCTGAGTGTTCGGTGCGGTGGCATCGGTAATATCGGCCGGCTTCTTGATGTGCCTCATCACTTCATCCGCGGCAGCCTGCTTCTCTTGAGGCGACAATGCATCGTATTTAGCAGCGTTCGCGTTGATGCGAGCGGCGATTTTTCCGAGGTCGCTCTCGAAATCGTTGTCTTTGGCAAACTTGAATAGTTTTCCTAATTCGAGACTCTGGAGGACGGGCCCGATGTCGCCATCGAGGTTGAGCGCATGAAGTGCTCTATCGTTGCCGGCCTTTCTGTCGTGAAGCGCTTTCAGCAAATCGGCCTTGTCACTGAGATCTTTGGCGTCGTCGGGGTGTTTCGTGGCCTTTTCCTGAATGCGCGACGCCATCGCGTCACCGTTTTGCTTCACGTCGGCAACGCTGTTGAACAACATCAATTGGTTGTAGCCGATAGCGCTGGACAACGGATGATAATTATTGCGGAGCGTCTGGTTTTCCGGCAGCAACAAATTTTGCGGCATGCTGGATAAAGTCTCGTACGTCCCCCAGCCACCATCCTCAAATGCATAAATTCGTTGAACGACGTTTTGTACGTTCTTCTTATCGAACCCGAATTGCGCGCCGATTCTCACGGCCTCGCGGGCATAGCGCTGCTTGAAGGTATCTTCGTCAACGCGGTTTAGCGAAAAGTCGCCGTGCTTCTTATCGCCATACGCCTCACGCAGCAAACTTCTTGACGCCGCGGAGAGGTCGTTGAGTGACGGATTTGCACCCTGTTTCGGATGCAGACTATCGGATTGAAAAAACGCCTTTGGATTATCGATGCCCGGATGAACCGGTGGAAACTCCGAGATGAACCCACCGTGGTGCCGGGCTTCAGCAACGCGCGACCAGTAATCATGGTGCTTGTGCTCTTTGTGGTGCTTGCCGCCGCGCGAATGCCGACCACCACCTTCATCGTCATGCGAATGGTGATGGTGACCCGCGCGAGCCATAAGAATTTCGCCGCCCGACAGAGATGCTAGCCGTGTGTCATCCGGTTCGTCGTTGGATGCAACACGCTTCGGTTGGATGTCGCCACTGCCTAATTCGTTAAGAGACATTTGTCTGCCCCGAGGGTGAGGGTGGAGAGATGCCCCAACCTACCGACGAGATATGGCACGGGTGTGGCATGTTACGCGACTGTGTGCGTAATTACCCCACGCTATATGGGAGCCTGTGGGGTTTTCCGCACGCGAAACGGCACCCGGGAGCCGAAAGCGAGTCGCGGCTGCCAGCAAGCGCAAAACAGTTGAATGCATTGAGATTAAATCGCAACCGTCTCGATGGATTCCAAACTTGCCAGAGCGATTCTCATGGATTTGCCGCGTTCTTCAGCAAGCAACCACCAAGACGACTCTGCAAAAAGTAACTGGTTGGGAAGAATATCTCGCTTGCCTTCGCCGCGCGGTTGTTTCATTCGAATACGCAAATGCCGCCGTTGCGCGCAAGCTTTGACCAACTCGCAGAAGATGCCCGGACTTAAGTCCGGACGATCGCTTGCCGGCGCGACGACTTCGATGACATCTGCCAATCGTGGCGACACTTCCACCCATTTAGAATTGCAGATAGCGTTGACCACCGGAGCAAGGATGCCTCGGAAGGCTTCACCACCTGTGCGGCATAACACTTCGACCGCGGACAGAGCGAGCAGTGATTGCTCTGGAGTCAGTGCGATTGGTGGCAACCGCTGCTGTGGACTGGCGTTGAAGTAGCCGCCGCGAATGCGGTCGAATCGAATATCCAGACGGAAATGCTCACGAAGCTCTTTAATGTCCTGGTGCACTGTTCGCGGCTGTACCTCAAATGCGCGGCATAACTGGTCGACACCCGGATAGGTGCCGGCACGGATGTACGCATCCATATTGACTAGCCTGTGCAAACGCGATGGCATGCGATCAAGTCACTCCATCTCGGACTTGTATCCGATCATAAGCTCCGAGACTGCAACATTCATGCAGCCTGACAAAAACTGATTGATGCTCCTCGTTTCCCGACAAAGTTGAAACGTCGGAAGGGTCCAAAAAGTTCAACCGCTGTGGATCAAGCTTTTCTCATCTTTTGGCGCGATAAAAACCAGCGTTTTCATTGCACGCGCACGACACTGCAAAATATTCGCAGTCAGATTGCTACGTTGATCGACCGATCGTCCACGTCAGGAGTGCTTGCTTAAACGCGCGATTTTGTCCTTCACGCGCGTCAGCGCCTCACGGCTCTCTGGCTGCGTCGACGCGAATGCCTTTTGCAGCTTGTAGCAACTCAGCGCGCCATCGATATCGCCGCGCGCATATAACAAATCGCCGAGGCGTTCACACTGATCGTACAGCCCTCGATTAGTACTCAATCCGAGTTCGCCGTTCTCGATTGTATGATACTCTCGCGCAGCGCGATCTGCCTCTTCGAGATACCTTCTGCTTTGCGAGATATCGAACAATTCATAATCCACAGAGAGCACAAATAAGTTCGTAATCCGATAACACTCGTAATTTGCTTGTTCATCGACAGCGTTCGGTTGGCTCAAGTATTTCTTGAACTCCGCGTCCGCGTTGGACCGACAGGGAATCGCATCGGAGGGACGATTCGTCAACTCATAGATTTTCGCCAGCTCTTGAAAGGCGAGACAAATATACTTTTGCCTTTGCATCGCCCTCGCTTTTACCAGATACTTGCTTGCCAATTCGCCAGCCTTGTCGAACAACCTCGCCCTCTCTTCCAGATTGGTGGATTCGCTTGCCCGGTCGATAGCATCCTCGACCGCTCGATTGTATGTACCGAGAATAAGCGAGGGGGTGCTCG
>DATNQY010000247.1:0-6126 GCA_036703785.1 Candidatus Obscuribacterales bacterium | reverse complement strand
CCAATTCGCGCCTACCAAAACTAATTACGAATATTCATACGCACTGGCGCAACATCCGGATTTGCAGAAAGGTTTTCGGCAACTGGCGGAACTCGTCGAAGTGATCTGGTTTGGAAACAAAGAAGCGGACAAAACGGATTTTCAGCAATCGATGAGCTGGCTTGTCGAGCTGAACGGTGAAATTGAAACGGACAATAAACCCTCGCCATGAACAGCGTATCCGAATCCCCAAAGCAAATTGTGTTGCCGGGTCGGTATGGGCGCCACCATTTATGGTGGCTCGTCGGACTGCTGGCGCTGTCCGTGCTTGCCGTCATTGTCGGTGATAAGTTCAAACAATCGTTAGGACAGTGGCTTCCGGAGACACTTCCTAATCCCTCCACCTACAACGAGAAGCAAAGCGGCTACTCCGGCTTTTACGAGCTGGCGGAAAAGATACATATTCCGGTGAAACGTTGGCAGAAGCCCTACCGCATGATCGACCAGGATAAAGTGCGCGGAACGCTGGTCATGATCGCGCCGTGGGAGATGCCGACTACCGGCGAGTCTGATTTGCTCCTGCGTTGGCTGGAAGACGGCAACGATCTGGTATTGATGGATGATCTTTCCATGCACTCGAGCCGCAAGCTCATCGGCGAACTTGGATTGAGCGCCCACAGCTTTAAAATTCAGCACGATCTAACCGCGCCGGTTGAGCGCGTATTTCCCGAATCAGCTATGGTGCCCGATTTAAAAATTACTTCCGAGGCACGAATCGACGGCGGCAATCCGGTGGCATCCAACAAGTGGGGCACGTTGATTTCCGAACTCAAAGTAGGAAAGGGGCGCTGCCTGGTCGCGAGCACGCCTGATATGTGCGCCAATGAAAATCTCGCTGATCCGGCATATAAAGGCAACTTCCAGTTTTTGATCAACTGGTTGTCGACCTCGCATCAACCAATTTATTTTGACGAGAAATGCCATGGTTACTCGAGCGGCAATAACGTCTTTTTCTTTTTGTTGCGCGGCCCGGTCGGATTCGTTATCTTGCAATTGCTGATTCTTCTGGCTGTTGCCTTGTGGAGTTTGAATCAGCGCTTCGGCCCGCTGGTACCGGTACCGGTAAGCCGGAAAATATCCAATTTGGAATTCATCAATGGATTGGCGACAAGCTATCAAAAAGCCAGAGCACGCGACACGGCATGGGCGATGATTTACCAGCCATTCAAAGGCAGGCTGTGCAAACTGTTGGGAGTCGCTCCGCACGAAAGCCCGGAACAGCTTGCGCAGGCGTGGGCCGAAGCATCAGGCCAAAATAGAACCAAATGTGAGGAGTTTTTGCGCAAAGCACAGGCGGCAATGGAAAAACGTCACCTCGACGAAAAGGAACTCGTCGAATTGGTTGCCGCTTGCGACGAACTTTCCGCCGGCTCACGCGAACTGCAAGCGCATGGAAAAATCCTCGGCGCATAAAGCGGGCTTCCGCCCGCCGGTACAAGAATCGAAGGCTGCGCCGGTTTCCGCCGCCGGTACAAGAATCGAAGGCTGCGCCGGTTTCCGCCGCCGGTACGCTGCCTTATGCTGCCCTATGCTTCCTTACGCTGCCCTATGCTTCCTTACGCTGCCCTATGCCGCCCTATGCTGCCCTATGCCGCGCCGGTCTTCGTTCACCTTTAGGGCTGCTCTTGGCAATAATGTCAGCCTCCAGGGGGCATCTCAGCCCGATCAGAAAATTTCGTGGGACGAACCTTGGCTTATCAGTGACCTTTGGGCACCACTGATGGTTTTGAACGAATTCGAACTACGAACCGCATTTCGTCTGACGAAATTTTCCGATCGCGCTCCAGGCATCCAAGGACTGACCACCTGATTAGACCTGCGTAACAATTTGAACTTTTTACGGCGCGCGTTCGTTTTATAAATGGTGACGACAGGTGGTGCCAAATATGCAAGCTAAACAACTCCTGCCAAAAATCATTGTTTCTAAGGCTCAATGCAATCGAATCTTACAAGCAAGGTCGCAATTGGTATGGGCGAAAAAACATTTTGAGCGACATGTGGAGTTTCACGCCGGCCCATTAACTCACGCACGCGAAGCCGCTTTGGAATCAGAGATTGCCGAGTTCGGTTTGCGCATTGACGCTTACAAATGCTCCTACATGTACGAACCCAAGCAGCTCAAACTCAGTCGGCAACCCGCAGAACAACCGGCTCAGCGTAAATTGACCGTCTTGGACTTCGATTCAATTGATGACTTGGGGGCTGCACTGTGTCGAACCCGAATCCAGCTCGGGCTACCACGCGCAGCGCTTGCCAGGGCCGTTGGAATCAGCAACTGCCAGCTTGGACGACACGAGCAAGCTTTGTACGCCCATGCAAGCCTGACCTTAATTCAGAAAGTACAAAGAGAACTCGCAAAATCGTGGCGCGGCGAACCGACGCTTGCCAAGCCGCCCATTCCCTAAAGTCTGCCCCGGGGGTGAATTACTAAAGATTCGTCAGGCGCGCCAGTCCTTACAGTTGCACAGGCGCGCCATGCCTTACAGTTGGCCGCGCGCTTTGATTTCGAGGTACCGATCGACGAGTTTTTCGGAGAGCTCTTGCGGCGGGCAATCGAGCACCAGACAGCCGCGCCGTTGCAGTTGCGAGAAGGCAAGTTCGCGCTGGGCGATTAGATCCGTGGCGACGGCGCGGCGATAAATGGCGTCAGTTTTGAAAGACGGTTCGCGCGCCACATTTTCCACCTGGCGATCGCGCAGAGTTACGCAAAAAGGCAAGTGTCGCGGGCTAAGGCTGGACAAGCCGGCAAGCAGAGTTTGGGAGCCCATTGGGTCGGTAAGATCGGTGAGCACCACCATCAGCGAGCGCGACTTTTGCGCCGAAGCGAAAAATGAGAGAGCGCCTGCATAGTCAGGTTCAACCATGCGCGGTTGCACGTCACAAGCCGCCTCCAGCACGCGCGTCAAGTAGGCCTTGCCTCTGCGCGGAGGCAAAAATAACAATGGTTTGTCGGCAAAGACACCAAATCCAACCTGGTCGCCTTTGTACAATCCAGTCAGTACGAGAGACAAGGCAGCGTTCAGCGCGTGATCGAAGCGCGTCAACCCTTCTAGATCGGAGACCATCATGCGCCCGGCATCAACAAGCACCATGAGAGTTTGTTCTTGCTCGACTTCATAGACGCGGACCACAGGACGTTCGCGCCGCGCGGTCGCTTTCCAATCGATGTTGCGGGAATCGTCTCCCGAAACGTACTCCCGCAAGCTGGCGAACTCAGTGCCATGACCGCGTTTGCGCATGCGCAGATCGCCGAGTTCCGTGGAATGGCTTAGCCGCACAGACAGCTCACGCAGTGCCAGCAAATCGCTGTAAACTTTCACCTCGCGCTGCGCTTGCATCGTCACTTCACGCCAGAACAGTCCGAGTTTGCTGGCATATCGGATCTTGATCGCGCCGAAAGTGTACGCCCCGCGTTTACGCGGCACCAACATATAGTTCAAAGAGGCCCGCGAATTAGCTGTCATCGAAAACGCGAATTCACGCACATCGGATTCGATGCCTGCCGGAAAATGATCGCGTAGTTTCACTGACAGGCGGCTTGCTCCCTGGTTAAAAACCTCGATGTTAACTTCATTTTGCCGCCCGATTGAAAGCCGATCCGAGACGGCACGCGTCGCGCTCAGCTTGCTCGGTTTTTGTGTAATCAGAAAGTCAAAGGCCCCTAGTGCCGCCAACAGGACATCGTAAATCAAACCGTAGCCAGCGAAAGCGGGATCGTGATATATCAGCAAGAACAGCACCACGCCGGCCGCCACAAGCGCATAGAGCCGGCCGCTTGCCACCATTAGCGGGGCACCGGTACCAGAGCCAGTAGCTTGGTGATTACCTGATCGGTATTGATGCCCTCGAGTTCGGATTCAGGCGTGAGGATTAGACGATGCCTCAACACCGGATGAGCAACAAACTTGATGTTGTCCGGCGTCACGAAGTCGCGACCCTCGATTGCCGCATGGGCCTTGGCGGCGGCCAGCCAATATATGGCCGCGCGTGGCGAGGCACCGAGTTGCACGTCGGACAGCGAACGCGACTTTTGCACCAATTGCATTAAGTAGTCGAATAAACTGTCTTCCACTTTCACATCTTTCAAGCGCGCGCGACAGCTTGAGATTTCTTGCGGTGATACTACCGGCTCACCACTCAAACCGCGCTCATACTTGCCTTGCTGCCAATTGCTCAACATCAGCCGTTCGCTGTCGCCGCCCGGATACTTGATGATTATCTTCAGCATGAAACGATCAAGCTGCGCTTCCGGCAGGGGGTAAGTGCCTTCGAATTCAATCGGGTTTTGGGTGGCGACCACCATGAATAAATCGGGAAGTTTTTCGCTGCGTCCGTCGAGGGTGACTTGACGCTCTTCCATAGCCTCGAGCAATGCTGATTGCGTTTTAGGCGCCGTGCGATTGATTTCGTCGGCAAGCAAAAGGCTGGTGAAAATCGGACCCTTCTTCAGAGCAAATGTTTTTGTCGTGAGGTCGTAAATGCTCGTGCCCAGAATATCTGACGGCAGCATGTCCGGCGTCAGTTGAATTCTGCCGAAGTCAGCAGCAATCGAGCGGGCCAGCGTTTTCACGAGCATAGTCTTGGCGGTACCGGGCACTCCTTCCAACAGCACGTGCCCTTCGGCAAGCAGAGCCACAAGAAGTTGATCGACCACCATTTCCTGTCCGACAACGACGCGATTCAACGCCTCGCGCAGTCTTGAAAAGACTTGGGTGATCTCCTGCGTTAGTAAAGTGCTCAAGGAAGCCTCCTGCCATCGCCCGTGTACCAGCAGTAGCAGTAATCTTAGCGCAATTGCCTCGGGCTGTCCGTGCGTGTGTGCCCGGTGCCGCGCGCCATGCGTGGTGGTGGGGTCGGGTTGGCGCAGCCGGTGCCGGGGTCGGGTTGGCGCAACTGGTGGTGGGTCGGGTTGGCGCAGCCGCTGCCGGGAGCAATCGGAAAATTTCGCGACACGCAACTGCAACTATCGGTGACCTTTCCACGCCGGTGGCGGTTTCGAACGAAATCTGGTCGCAGAGAGCGTTTCGTCAGACGAAACTTTCGTATCGGCCACGAAGGGGTCCCTGACCGGTCGAGGCTGCAAAGAGATTGCACCCACGGTCTAATTCGTCGTCCCATGTTCTATGGAATCCGCGCAGCGCCTAGAGCCCGGTAGTTAGACCAGGTGATTGTCGCAAGCGTATTTGACGAGCGCCGTGCGGCTCTTGAGCTTGAGCTTCTTGCGAATACGCGAGGCGTGCAGCTCGACTGTCGACTCGGTGAGGAAAAGCTTCTGCGCGATTTCGCGGTTGGCCAGTCCTGAGGCGATAAGCTTGAGCACTTCCAATTCGCGCGAGGAAAGCGGCGTCACTGAAGCCTCGGAGGCGGCGATTTCGGCCGGGCGCTCGTTGCGCGTGGTTCTGCCGGCCATGTCGAGCGCATTAGTCAATTGCTGCGTGAGATTGCTTATCAAGTTCATGTTGAACAGCTGATCTTTCACTAGCGCGTACGCCTGCGCATTGGAAAGCGCCAGAGCCGCCTGCTGCGCGATCGTTTCCAGCATCTCGATTTCTTGCTGCGACCATTCGCGTGCGTCGTTGCTCTGGACGACGATGATACCGTATACGATACCGTGGTAGGAAATCGGCGTGGACATCATGGCGCCGACACCGTTTTCCAATAAGGAGTTTACGTCCTCCCGCGACAGTCCGGACGGCTTAGTGGTGCTGGATAGATCGTTTATTGCCATCGGACGCTGTTTGAGATTGGCGATTGCTCCGGAGGGCCACTGACCGCTTCTGCCCAAGCCTAAAGGCGACAAGTTGGGATCGGCGTATTCGTGTGTGACCAACGACGCCGCCGGACTATCCGTACGAATAATCAAGCAAGCGCTGGCGCGCAAGCCGCGTCCGACCGAATCGGCGGCCGTCTGCAATACGGTGTCGCGGTCGAGACTGCTGTGCATTTTGGCAACGATCTGGCGAGCCATGCGCTCCCATGTCAGCTGGCGGGACAAGGACGCCACCAGTTCTTCCACGCGTCCGCCGCCGGCAGCGGCGTCGTGGTCACCGGCATGAGCGGCTGCACCCGAGTGTCCATTGCTGGCCG
>DATNQY010000246.1:0-6607 GCA_036703785.1 Candidatus Obscuribacterales bacterium | reverse complement strand
AAAGTCGAGCGGATGAAGGAAGAATTCCTGGCCATGGTCAGCCATGACTTGCGCAGCCCGCTCTCTTCCATTCTCGGCACTTTCAAATTGGTGCTGGCTAAGGCATTCGGTGATGTGCCCGCAGCCGCCGCCGAAAGAATGCAGGCCGTCACCGCCAACGTCAATCGTTTGTTGGCATTGATTAACGATCTGCTCGATATAGAGAAGCTCGAGGCAGGCAAGCTCGAACTCGTCCCCGAGCCTACTGATATTGCCGATTTACTCAAGCGGGCGGTTGCGGAAATCGAACCGGTCGCGGGCGAAAAGAAAGTGGGTATCAATGTCGATTGCCGCTGTCGGCAATTCACTCTCGACGGCGATCGCATTATTCAGGTATTGTTGAACCTGCTGTCCAACGCTGTCAAATACTCGCCCGAGCAAACGACGGTGACTCTGATGGCCGTGGAGCAGGGCGGCACTCTCGAGATCAGTGTGCAGGATCAAGGGCGCGGCGTTCCCGACGAATTTAAAGACACCGTGTTTGAGCGCTTTAAGCAGGTGAAGAGCTCGGACGTTCGCACCGGTACCGGACTGGGATTGCCCATTTGCAAAATGATTGTGGAGGCGCATGGTGGCAACATCGGCGTCGATAGCAAGGTCGGACAAGGCAGCCGATTTTGGTTTAAGGTGCCGCCGTCCGTTCCGTCGCAAGCGGACTCCCGCCCGCGGTTACAGAGGAGCGCAGGCTACCAGCCTGCAGCAGCGGGCGAACGCCTGCCGGTGCAAGTGCCGAAACAAGTTCCGCTCGGCGACCGCCGGAAGCGAAAAAGCTTCGCCGATCGTTTCGCCAATTTGTCCATGTGGCGCAAAGGAGCGATTCTGGTCGGGGTTCCGGTATTATTTGAGATTATCCTCTGTGGATCGTTCTTTTTCTTGCTGTGCAACTCCTTTTCCGAGCAACAACATGAAAATCACGAACGATTGGTAGCGCAATATTCCGCCGACCTGATGCTCGCTCACTATGTTTTGGGCTTTGCAATTTCCTTGCCTGGTCCGGAGAATAGCTGGCGGGAGTTCGACAAAGCGTCAACGAACGCGCTGATGATCGAGCGCCGGCTCATGGATCTTACTGCTAATGATCCGCGGCAGAAGCGAATGTTTGACGACCTGCTGCGACAATTCGAATTTATAAATGCATTCTCGCGACACGCCCATCAAGTCATCGCCATGCAAGGCGGTCCTACGGAAAGCAATCTTCCTACCGTTTACGATCACCGCGATGACCTTTTGAAGTTTGCCACGGAAGCTGGTCCTGCCATGCAGGAGCTGGCCAATCTCGCCACGTCGGAAGGCGATCAAAGTCCGGCGAAATTAGATCGATTGCGCACGCAGCAGGGCGTTTTGTTGATTGCGGGTCTGTTTAGCAGCATGATCATCTGCGGTTTGTCTGCCGTGCTTTTCAGTCAGGGCATCGTCACTCGTTTGCGAATCATGGAAGACAACGTGCATCGCATCGAAAACGATCAACCGCTCAGCGAGCCTCTGCCTGGGCGTGACGAAGTAGCGCACCTCGATAAGTTCTTCCATTCGATGTCCGGCGCCTTGCACGAAGCGAGACACAAAGAAAAAGCAGTGTTCGACAACTGCCAGGATGTGATTTGCACGGTGAGCGCAGGCGGACTCGTTTCCACAATCAACCACGCCTGCCGCAGCATGTGGGGCTATGAGCCGGAAGAGATTGTCGGCAAGTCGATTTTCGAGATCACTGCCGACGCACAGAGTGCAGCCCGCGCATTTGAATTCGTTGCCGATGGTGGCACTTCGCGTGAGCAGGAGAGCACGGTAATTAGAAAGGACGGCACTGATTGCCACGTCTTGTGGTCGCTGTCATGGTCTCAGCAACAACGAGCGATTGTGGCAATCGCGCGCGACATCAGCCAGCGAAAAGAGCTGGAGAGATTGAAGCAGGAATTCCTCGGCATGGTCAGCCACGACATGCGTACGCCGCTTTCGTCCATTTCTGTAACCACTGAGATGTTGTGCGCCGGTGCAATGGGGCCGCTGCCTGATAAGGCGCAGCAGCAATTGCAAGTGGTGGTGCGCAACTGCGATCGTTTGCTTGGATTAATCAATGACTTGCTGGACATCGAGAAGCTGGAAGCAGGGCAGATGCAGATGTCGATTCAGCCGGTGGAAGCAGGCGAAATATGGCATCGCACGGCGGAGGCGCTGGAAAGCTCGGCTCAGCAGAAGAATATGAATATAATTGTAGAGTCGCCGTCGGGGCTCTTGGTGCAAGCGGACGCCGATCGATTGGTGCAGGTGGGCGTAAACTTGCTGTCCAACGCGATCAAATTCTCGCAACCGCAATCGACCATTCAGATGATCATCAAGCCGCTGGCGGGTTTTGTGGAATTCAGTGTTAGTGATACCGGCAGAGGCATCCCGGAATCACAGCTGGGCGCCATTTTTGAGCGGTATCGCCAGGTGAGCGCCGAAGACGGCAAGCGGAGCGCCGGCACCGGGCTGGGGCTACCTATTTGCAAGCAAATCATAGAACAGCATGGTGGGCAGATCGCGGTAACCAGTGCTCCGGGTTGGGGCAGCACTTTTTACTTCCGCATCCCCACAGCCGAGCGGGTTGGAGCGCCTCAGGCTTAACCTTCGGAGCTTTTCTTCTTCTTGCCGCCGGCTTCGATGGCGGATTTGTTATCGTGATTGGACATTTCAGCTTTGGCTTCGGCGACGATGTCCGAAAATTCCTCTTGAACACGTGCCGACGCGTCTTTGAACGTGTCGCCGACGCTGTTGCCGGCTTTGACGGCGGCTTTAACCACGCCTCTGGTCACTTTGCGTCCGGTTTTCGTGCCCACGACCGCGGCTACTGCGGCTGCCGCCAGCAACCAGGGACGGCCGATGAATCCAAGGACTTCTTCAAACATATGCAGCCTCATCATTAGACGGAGTTTTACTATTCAACCATGTTTAATGATGAAAGGCCCGCATTTTAAATATTCATGGGCTTAGAAAAAGAGCCGGAAGGCGCCGCGTAGTGCGGTACCTTCCGGCAAGATCGCGATCGATTGCTCTGTGCTAAGGGCGATGCATTTCATCGCCCTTACAATCGGCCTCGACTTAGCATACAAATGCCACTGCCCGTGCTACCACTCCGATTACCGGAATCGGTGCCAGAATCGCTAGGGCCGATATACTTCAGCAGCGGACCGACGGCAACCGTGTTTATTATCGGCCGAATGCGAACTGTCCGTTTCTACCAGAGCTGCAGGGGCTCCTAATAAAAACGGTTGAATCTGATGAAGATTGAGGCGGCTCGCGCGGTCATCGACCTGCTTCCTTTACCGCCGGATTTCGGCTTGCTATTACGTCACGAGGCGTTCGAGCGGTCGACGCGGAATTCTACGGCAATTGAGGGAAACAGGCTGCAACAAGAAGCCGTGCGCCGAGCAGTCGTTGCTGGCGAGAAAACTGAAGAAGAGCAAGAACAAGAAGTACGCAACTATTGGCGAGCACTCGACCGGATTGAAGATCATGCGGCCGACAGCACGACAATCTCAGAGGCGTTTATCAAAGAGCTGCATCGCGTAGTGATCATTCGTGGTGCCGGTCGGCGCGGTTCGCAGAGCGAATATCGCATCATGGAATGTCCCGTCGTTGATAGCGTCACCAAGCGAATCGATTATGGACCACCTGAGCCGAATGATGTGCCACCACTTATGGCGGAGCTTGTCGGTTGGCTGAATTCGTCGGAGGCGAGCCGACTACCTGCGCCGTTGCGCGCAGGGCTCCTCACTCATCGATTCATCAGCATTCATCCTTTTGCCGACGGGAACGGCCGGACTGGTCGGCTGCTCGCAACCACTGAGTTGTGGCGATCTGGTTATAAGATGCGAGGATTTTTGTCGTTCGATGAATACTTCAATGCTGATCGGCAAAGGTATTACAGTTCGCTGCAAATGGGCTTGCCGGTCAATTACTATCAGGGACGCAACGATCCCGATCACACGCCCTGGCTACAATATTTTCTAGACACAGTCGCTACGGCAGCGTCGAGGTTGCATGAACGCGCTCGCGACATGCACAGCGCGGCGAGCGAGCCGGCCGTCTGGGAGTCGCTATCCCGTCGAGAACAGCAAGTGTTGACCAGGCTTCTGGGTGGTGTGCTCGCTGGTGAGCATCAATTGGAAATTCGGCCTACGGATGTCGAAGAGTGGTTCGGCGTGTCTGATCGAACCGCCCGTGAGTGGCTAAACGAATGGGTCGAGCATGAGTTTGTCGAGCCCGTCGCCTCAGGAGCTGGGGTGCGAATCCGCGCCTATCGGTTGACCGCACGTTGGCGGCAATTGCTGGAAGAAGCGACCCATGTCCGCGAAAATAGCGGTACCTCGTAAGGGGCGCTTGGCAGCCGGATCTTCCCGAAAGGCTTTCCTGGCGTGCCTGCTGTCCCATCCGCGCTGAGAAATAACGGAAGTTAGTCAGTAAAAATAACGACAATTATATACAAAGGATATCGGCGTGTTCTGGATGCGGGGACACGGATCGATGCGGTCCTTTGCTGCTGAGTCCTGGGCGATTTATCATGGTGGCACTCTTTTTCTCGGGAGCATGATGGTGGTGGCAACGCCGCAGAAGATCCTCAAGAAGCAAGTACGAGAGTGGTGCTCAGTTGCGTATGAGCGTGAGCTTGGCGCCGAATTGAAAAAATTGCACGACTCATTCCACGCCTGGGAACATGGCAAGCTCAATTGTTTTGACCTGAGCGATCTGATTCATCACTTTCACGACGATACTGCCAGGGAGCTGTACAAAACATACGTGATGTTTGCGGATGACTGGTCGAACCTCAAGAGAGCGGTTGGACTCGGATTGGTCAGCGAGCAAGAGCTGTCTGCTGAACTTCTCGAATTGGTTCGCAAGGATACGAAACCGTATTAGCCGCGCCCCGCAAAACCTCCAGCGCAGCTTGACCGCGGGCGGCGGGTGATAGATAGTGTGCTAATTGTCAAATTAGCTGGACGAAATTCCGAACAAGACTAACAGGCGCGAGCGGCTAGCGGCGGCCGCAGTGGAACGTCGCAGAATGTCAGAGCTCGCGCCATGCTTAGTCTTGTTCGGCGAAGGTCATCCCCTCAATGGGACCTGGAAAGTGATACGGGTCGAAGGGCGTTTCCGAAGAAACGACGGCGTACATGATCCTCAGCAGCTTTCGCATTAGGGCGCAAATAATGACTTTCGGAGGCTTGCCTGCGGCTTCAAGGCGGTCAGCAAACGTTCGAAGGACCGGATTGTAATCTCTCGCCGCCAGGGCGGGCATATATAGCGCTTTTCGCATTCTACTGTTGCCGACTTTGGAGATGTGCTCCTTACCGCGGACCGATGAGCCCGACTGGTGCTGCTTAGGAGCAATGCCGCAGAAAGACTCTATTTTGCGGGTTTGCTTAAACCGATCCGAATAGCCAATTTCCGCGAGATAGGTAAATGCAGTCATGTCACCCACGCCAATGATCGACTTAAGCAGTTCATAATGGCTCCGCAGTCGCTCATGCTGTTTAACGTGCTGTCTTAGCCATTCGTGGAGAGTTTCGATTGTCGACTTCAATTCCTTGATGTGCTTCTCGGCGGTGGTTTTTACCTTGTCCGATGTGACCCCCGATTCGAGCCGGCGTTCTTCTTGGTGTACGTGTGTCTTCAGGCAATCCATATACCGCATCACTTCCTGCGGTTCACGAATTTCCACAGGATGAGGCTGCCACAGCCGCAGCTTTGGCGAATGCGCCTGGCAAAATCGGGCGATCACTCCCGCGTCTTTCTTATCGGTCTTCGTACGCTGCATCTCGCTTTGCCCAAACCCCTTAATAGCTTTGGGATTGATTACGCTCACGTTATGTCCTTGGGCCGCAAGGTGCTCGGCTAATTGTTCATACAGCCTTCCGGTTGATTCCATGCAAGCATGCAATTCGCCCACCCCCTCTTTCTGCAAAAACATTCCAAGCTTTGCGAATCCGGAGGAGTCGTTAGCAAACTTCCTGTACTTCTCTTTGTCGTTGTGAATTAAACAAACGTCGAAGTGTTTTTTCGAGATGTCGATCCCGAGTATGGTCTTATCCATTCTTTGCTCTTTCTAGTTGTAGTGATCAACTGGAAACGGGGAAGAATCAAGTCTTGGCGAACCTTGTTATTCGAGTTTGGTCGTTATGACTCTCAAGATAGTGTCCTGCCTCAAAGACAAGATAGGAAGAAGGAGTTTGATCTATCACACGGGTTTTGGTTCCTAAGGCTAGTTGCAAGCTTCTCCCTCATCCTCTGCCCTCGCGTCCGAAAGCAGTCTTGCGTGACCAGGCTGGCTGGTCAAGAGCAGCATACAAGGCTCGCTGCCAGGCAGGATACTCCTGCCGCTCCTCCTGAATATCACCCGCCGCGGGACCCGCGGTGCAAGCTGCATAAGACAGAAAGTATCTTGGTAAATCCAGTATCCGTCCGGTGAACCCGTTTTGACCGTCGAATGAAAATCAGGCATGATTTTCGCGAGCTCATGGGAGGTCGAGGAACATGCACGATCAGTGTGCGCATTGCAGCCATGAACGCGAGACGACGGCGAAGAAGCGACCGG
>DATNQY010000245.1:0-14230 GCA_036703785.1 Candidatus Obscuribacterales bacterium | reverse complement strand
TGCCACCATTTCTTTCAACTTGCACCCGGGCTACTCTCTTGGAACCGCTGTTGCTGCCATTAACAGTGCCGCCCCCGGGGCGGTTACTCCGGACGTGACGATGAGCTTCCAGGGGCAGGCGCAGGCGTTCCAGCAGTCGTTCCAGAACCTGGGTTGGTTGCTGTTGTTGGCGACTTTGATCATTTACACGATTCTTGGAATGCTATATGAATCGTTTGTTCACCCGGTAACCATTCTCTCCGGCTTGCCCGCTGCCGGTTTGGGCGCACTGGTGACGCTGATGCTGTTCGGAGTCGATCTAGACATCTACGGCATTCTCGGCTTGATAATGCTAATCGGCATCGTGAAAAAGAACGCCATCATGATGATCGACTTCGCAATTGAGGTGCGGCGCGATGAGCATGTCACCGCCCATGATGCCATCTATCAAGCCTGTCTCGTACGATTCCGTCCTATCATGATGACGACGATGGCTGCTCTGATGGGCTCCATCCCGATCGCGCTCGGTCTCGGTGCCGGCGGTGAGTCGCGTCAGCCGCTTGGTCTTGCCGTGCTCGGCGGACTCGTGGTTTCGCAATTGCTCACGCTGTACATCACCCCCGTGGTCTATATGTATCTCGACGACTTCCAAGAGCGCATGAAGCGCCGCACGGTCGACCGCGGCCCCGCCACCGGCTCTCAGCCCGCCTCCGCCTGACAGTTTGTAGCGGCGGGCGGAAGCCCGCTTGTCTCCGACCATGTAGCGGCGGGCGGCAGCCCGCTATGCGACTGTGCCTTTTGCGACCTTCGCCGATTTGCCGGACTCAAGTCGCCGGGCAACCTTCACGTTTGCAGGATTACGGCGCGTCTTTGATTTGAGTTCCTTCTTGCACAATGTGCATTTGGCTGCGCCGTCCAAGTTCACGCTGCCGCAAGCGTGGCAGATGTTATTGACGCGCGGTTCGAGTACACGAATGGCTTCTTGCATTTCGCGGAATGGCGCGCGGTCGCCGAGAGACGGACGGGTTGAGGCATCTGTCGGTTGCGATTGTTTGATTGTATTTGGCGCGGGCGCTTCCGTCGATTTCACGATCATCATTGGCGATGACTTCACGATGCTGATCGGCTTAACCGGCCTCGTTGTTTCAGATTTGACGATGCTTTGCGGAGCGTGATGCACGATTCGGCTCGACTTACCGCATGGCTGGTCCATTTTGGTCACTCGCGCAGCGCTTGTTTTGTGCGTCACCTTATCTCCAAAATGGGTATTGAGAATGTTGCGCGCGGTTTGTACCAGGTTTTTGATCGCAATCTGCTCGCGGTTCACTCTCGGCGCCGTAATCTCTTTGATCACCAAACGTACCATGGTGGCAAACTCGAACTTCACCTTGCTCGCGAAGTCGTGGAACTTCGGCGCTTGCCCTTCCGGAGTCCGTTGAACGCGCTTGACTAAGTCGCGCATGGTATCTTTGCCGATACCATCGGCGAGGCGGACAATTTTCTTCATGCCATCGGTAAGCCGGTCGGGAAGCATGCATGTATCGACGAGCGCGATGAACTTGACGACGCAATCGCGTACTTCGGTGTTCTTGAGGCTTTCGAAAACGGTGTTGGGGTGCTTTTGGAGCCACTCCTGAACCTCCGGGGCGCGCATGCGTTGTGAGAGGTTATCGAAGATGCGGTCGACGCTGGTATTGAATGTACGGATGCGGTCCTGGATTAATCCATGAATCGGCACCACCTGGTCATTGCGCTGGATGGCGAACGGGCTCTTCTCGTTGATTCTGTCATGTGTCATGTTGTGATCTCCAGGCAGGTCGCCGATGCGTTCGCCGAATTGGAAGTTGCTCGGCTCGCCGAGCTGGTTGGCTACGATTCGGCTACTGCCGATGGGTCGATCTGCGATGCGCTCATCGCCAAAAATCCGTCCGCCGTTTTTATTACCGCCGCCGTTATGATCGCCGGCTTTATCACTGATGATTCGATCACCGGTCTTATCGCCGACTATGCGATCACCGATCTTATCGCCGCCGGTGCGGTTACCAACCAAGTTGCTGCCGCCCTTATCGCCCACCACGCGATCGGTTGAACCGTGCTTGTCTCCGACATTGTCGCCTGTTGTGTGCTTATGGTCCGGCTTGGCAGTTTTATCGCCAGCCGGTTGCTCAGTTCCAATCGGTCGTGCACCTTGCTGCTGGTTATGGCTGCGTTCGTCAATGCGATTGCCGGCGTCCGACAATTTACTAGCTGCAGCATTTGCGGACTGACCGTTCGCCTTATCTTGCTGCGCTGTTGGATTTTGCTGCATCTGTTTGGTATCGATAACGATCTCGGGAGTTTTCGGTGCAAGGGTAGCCAACTGCGTGGGAGCGTTCGTTTGCGGTGCCCCTTTTTGCATCAAGCTGCCCTCAACACGAGCAGCCAGAAACTGCTGAGGCGTTCCTGTGAGTGTAACTTCACCTAAGGATGTTTTCGTATCCAGCGAAGAGGTCCGTGCTCCTGCGTCGGCCGTGCTGACCGACATACTTTGTTGTGGCATCGTTGATTGAAGTTCGGAGCCACCGCTTGGTCGCACCGCAGCTGGTGCTTCGGTGCCCATCGAACCTGCCTCCACGGACTTATCCGTGCGGAGGGCATTCAAATTCCGTCCGGACGGATCGATTTCACTTCGCGCTTCCGTCTGCTTCGGCTGCGGAGTGGGCAGCAAGTGCGTGGGCTCTTTGCTCGCGGCCGGCGGCGAACTTATATTGCCTTGCTCACCGTTCGGCATCTGAGCAGCCTTCGCTTCCGGCTGCCAACCGGCAACAGCCCTGCCTTCATTTGCGCCCCGACTTGCTTCGGCACCTGGAGCCGCCGCCTCTTGATTCTTCGGTGTCGCATGCTGTTGCTGAGTCGGGTCAGATGTTCGTGCACACGCTTCCTGGTTGTGCACTGAACCGCCGCCTGAACCGTTCAAAAGCGTAGGTTCTGCTGTGCCAGGTACCACTCCTTTAGTTGCTCTGCCGTCTCGGATTGGATTCGTCCTTACCGGAGGTTCGGGAAAAATTGGGAAAGAGGGTGGCGTTTTTCCGTCAGGCGTAGTCCGGTGCGGTGCTTCACTCGCACGAGAAGGTCGCGTACTTACGTTTATATTGTCAGCGACGTTGGCCATGGGCTACTCCAAGCTGGCTAATTTGCATAAAGGAAGGAGCGGAGCCTTTGTGCATTCGCTCGTTCTTCATCAGATTTGATGTATGGCTCCGCCTTGCGCAATGCCTGTTTAGACTGTTCTATTTTGCCTTCGTCGAAAAGGAGTCCGGCATGACCGATTAAGAAAGTAGCGTTCGTCGGTGACATGTGAATTGCTGTTTGATAAAGTCTTTCCGCTTTCGCAAAATCCTTTTTGTCATTCTCATAGATGAGTCCGAGATTCTTATAGAAATATGGATCGAACGGATAGATGACTATCGCTCGTTTGAGCAAGGCTATCGCTTGATCTGGCTTATGTGAATGCTCTTTTTCGGCAGCTTGTGTGTTCAAATCATTGGCTCGTTCCCACGCGACGCGGCTGCCCTTACCTGGGAAGTGATATTCATGCGCTAAGCAAGAATGCGGCGTTGTGATTAAGATGATAGAGGTCAAAAGCAATCTATTCACGATTTGGTCCTCGCGCAGTTACCTTGCTAGTCTCACATATTGACTAGTGGCACTACTTCTGGTGGCGTGCATTGAATGCGATTTCTGTCGCAGAAGCGGGCTGAAGCCCGCCGGTACCATGGTTTCCGCCGCTACGGTGAGCCATTGTCCACGATTCGCGCTGTGCCTTCTCGACTGCCGGTGACGCCTTCCGCCAAACGCGCACCGACTCCGCGGTGTCGCCTTTTGCCCACAGAAGATTCGCCCAAGCCGACTGCAGCAAGCCATTGTTCGGGTCGAATTTCATCGCAACCTTGTATGTCGCTTCTGCGGATACGAGGTCGTTTTTGTGCTGGTAGAGCTCGCCCAGACCGATATAGAAGCACGTTTCGCCAGGATCGATGCTGATTGCCTGCTTGTACAGCTTCACGGCGCGCTGCGCGTCGCCAGCTCGCTCTGCGCTGACTGCGGCGTCGTACGCGGCGATCGCTTGCGCTTGTCCAGCGCCGCTCACGGGCTCCGCCGCCGCTCCGAACACCATATTCATCGCCACGAGCGCTGCCATTAGGTGAGCTTTCATCCGTCCTCCTTGCCCTGGGGCACAACCAACTTCAATGCCGGTAGTAAACGGCAAGTTTTTGGCAACTAGCTGGCAGAACGACGAGAAAGGTTAAATTATCGGATGAAGAATCCTAGAGACCCTCCACTCTCTATCCCTGCGTAAAACGGTCCCTGACCGCGGCTACGGCGTTAGTAAGCAATGAACATGACGGAAGTAAGCCACGAAAGCGCATAATCTGCCAGCCTCAAGGGCGGAGGCGCGCAAAGGGAGATCAGAAGGGTTAGCGAAAGCGAATGATCATTTCAATATTCCGTCATGGTTGAAGCGGTGAAATGAGGCTGAAACACCGTGACCAAAAGGTAAGTGGGTTGGCTGTTGAACTGTCAGAACAACAGTGAGGAGGCTGAAATCCCACCGGAGTGTAGATGGAACCCGCCCTGGTCGACAGTAATTTAGTTGAAACTCGGTAAGCCTCATGGATTCTCGTTCTCAAACGAGTAAGCAAACGGCAACGGATGCAAACATCCAGGAGGTAAAGGAGTCTGGAGAAAGCGAATGCTGCTCTGTAATGGCGCAGATAGGGTAATACCCGCACTGAAAGGTGGCTGACTTCCAGATGGTTCTCAGCGGAAATTCAAAGTAAAGGAAGGAGCGACTGTGAAAGATAGAGCCAATGACGGCATCGGAGCAGCCGGACAAGCCAAGAACTGGAACGACATTCCATGGCGTGATGTTCAAAAGCGAGTTACTAACTTGAGACAGAGAATCTTCCGTGCAACGCGAGAGCAGAAGTGGAATGAGGTACGAAGCCTCATGAAACTAATGCTTCGCAGTCGTTCAAACCTGCTTGTGTCCGTGCGTAGAGTCACGCAGGATAACAAAGGCAAGGCAACCGCTGGTGTAGATCACGAAACGGTGCTGACGCCCGAGGGTCGCATGGCTCTCGTTCGCAAAATGTCGAGATATTCGATCTGGAAAAGCAAACCTACGAGACGAGTATACATCCCCAAAGCCGGTGGGAAAAGCCGTCCGCTTGGGATACCGACAATTATCGATCGAGTCGCACAGGCAGTAATGAAGAATGCCCTTGAACCGTGTTGGGAAGCTCGATTCGAGTCGAACAGCTACGGCTTCCGACCAGGCAGAAGTTGCCACGATGCAATAAAGCACTGCTGGATACTTCTAAAAGGAAACGGACTGCGTCCATGGGTACTGGATGCAGACATCAAAGGCGCATTCGACAACATCAGCCACGATTACATCTTAAATGCCATCGGCGCCTTGCCCGGCCGTGAGCTAATAAAACAGTGGCTTAAAGCAGGATATGTAGAGCAAGAAATGCTTCACGCAACAGAGGCTGGTACGCCGCAAGGCGGCGTTGTCAGTCCGCTGCTAGCGAACATTGCACTCGACGGCATGCAACAGATGCTCGGCAGCAAATACGGCTTTGTCCGTTACGCTGACGACTTCATAGTGTGTGCTCGTACAAGAGCAGAAGCAGAGTTTGCACAGCACGAGATTCAGAGTTGGCTTGCACAGCGAGGACTGACACTACACCCGGAGAAAACGAGGGTTGTTCACGTCGACGACGGGTTCAACTTCCTTGGCTTCACCGTCCGGCGCTATCAAGGCAAATGCCTGTTTACGCCGCAGAAGGAGAAAGTGCTAGAACTCGTTGCATCCATTCGCGCGTGGCTGAAACGCCACGCGCAAGTGAAGCAGGATGCGGTGATCCTTCACCTCAACCCAATTCTGACTGGCTGGGCTAACTACTACAGACACGGTGTGAGCAAACGAGTGTTCGGGTTCGTTGACAGCGAAATCTGGAAATCAATCTGGAAATGGTGCTTGCGACGGCATCCGAACAAAAGCCAGCGATGGGTTTACGACCGCTACTTCGGCGAGATAGATGGCGTGCGTTGGACGTTTCGCGTCCGCTATTTGGACAAGGACGACCACTTACGCACGATTGCCCTGAGACGCGCTCAGGACGTGCGCATCGAACGGCACATCAAGATTGCCGGGGATGCGAGCCCGGACAACCCAGAGCAGCGCGACTACTGGCTCCAGCGCCGTAGCCTGCGCGGCAGCACGATCCGCCGTGGAACGATACTCCTCGATCTCGAGGATGAGGGCTTGAGCTGATTGAGGGGAAACTCTCACGATCAGTTCTTAGAGGGGCTGGGTGCCGCGAGGCACCCATGCCTACTCGACAAAACGCGAGAAAAATTAAATGTGGAACTTCGCCGGTCGCAGCGGCGCCGGCGGACGCCGCAGGTCCTCACTTTCGCGATGCTGCTCCAGCTTAGCCTGGGCGCGCCGCCACACCGTAATCGACTCCGAAATCTCGCCCTTGTCGCACAGCAGGCTCGCCCACGCCAGCTGCAGCTCCGGGTGGTCCGGCTCAAGTGCCAGCCCCTTCTTGTACATCCCTTCGGCGCCCGCCGCGTCGCGCATCTCGTTCTCGTACAGCAAGCCGAGGTTCAAGTAGAAATCGGCATCAAATGGATACACATCAATCGCCAGCTCATAGAGATGCATGGCTTCGTCCTTGCGCCCGTCTTGCTCCGCCCGCACGGCACGGCTATAGAGCGCCGCCGCCTTCTTCCACTGCCGGTAATTCCCTTTGCCGGGAAATTTCCCGTTGTAGCCCATTACAGGAACAGGCGTCGTCATAACTTGTAGTGCTGCCAGAACTCCGGCTACTTGAACTCTCATCCCTTCCTCCTTGCGGGCGAGCCCGCTTTCGATGCCCGTAGTAAAGGGCAAAGTTTTGGCAAGTAGCTGGCAGAATCGGCAGAAGAATAAATTGTTTCGCGAGCATATCGCGCGCGAATTCTTTCTTGAAGGTTTCAGGATCGCAAGCATCACCATAAGCACCGTGCCAAACGAAGCTTTCGTCGGACGGACCGATGTAGGGCAATTCCCGTCGTGCCGATGACGGCGATAAGATCTCGGGCTTTCCATCTTCCATGAGACATCCTTCTATATAGATATGCATCGCCACCCCATCGAAGATTCGCATAAGCGTCCGCCAACTAGCTGGCAAAACTGCCGGCATTCCTTAAAGAAGTTTTCGGTTTTACAAGGTGCACGATGTGGGCGCTTCAATCAGGCAGAGTTTGATCCAATTGCTGCAACGCCTACGCGCGCGTGATGATGCGCTTTCCAATTGCCCGACTGATCGCGTGAGCATCTGTACCGGGCGGCGCGTTTTCTCTTGGTTGATCGGCCACTTGCACAACAATCTTGATTGACCACTTGCACAACGATCCTGATCGGCCACTTGGCACAACGATCTTCATCGGACACTTGCACGAGAGCGCGATGCGCTTTACGGCAGATGGATCGGATTGCGCGCGTCCCATTGCGCGATGAAGTTTTCAACTGAGCGACGCGCCTTTTTCAAACGTCAGTTCTCAGCAGATCGCTTTCCAATTGACTTGTTGATCGCTTGCCGCGACGGATCAGGAAATAACGATTTGCTGATCGTTTGCTCACATTTGAAACCAGAGTCGGATCACGGCTCAGCATGCTGATTTGGCGCCGAACTTTCCGTCGCCGCCACTTGAGTGCAGCATCGAATCCATCATTCCTCGACGTCACATTGCGTCACGATTGTCCTTGCAGAACATCATCTAAGTCCCGAATTTAAATGCAGTATCATCGTCTCCAGTCGGTCGTCGACGAAGAGCACGACGGAGATACTCGAATGCCGGCTGTGCAGCCCAATGATTCCTCAACGTAGCGAGCACGCTTGAATGTGTGCTCGCACAACTTCATCACACTCATGCTAAGCATGGCAGTGTCCGGCAAAGGCAACTCAGGCATTCCATCGCCAAAGCAGCGCTCCGTCGCAACACGGGTTTACATCCTTCTTTCGTCGAGAAAGCTGAGGGCAAAAAAAATAAGCACCAAACGGAAGCAAAGTGTCGTGCACGTTTGGTACTGCCTCGCGGGTAGGTTCCATTCGCGCATGACAAATTGTGAAGGCCCGCAGAGCATCAGCGATGGTCGCGTCATTTCAAAAAATGGGCACCACAAGACGCACGGCTCATCGCAGAGGAGCACGGTCGTGATAATGCAATCGTGCGTAGTCATCACGCCGCGAGGGAGACAAGATAGTGAGAACTCATCTGGTGAAATTGCCCTCACCTCGTGAAAGCCGCATGAGGAGCTGAACAAACAACAACAACGATGAAACCGCCATACAAAAAGTAATGATGTTGCGTCTGAATCAGATCTTATGTTCAGTCTGAAACGCGGTTCAGAGCGGCATTACAGGTGGTGGCATTTATATGTCCGATTGGCCGACAAATCGCTACATATTTGATGATATGTTGTTAGTGGTTAAGACGAATCTGTCTTGACGCAATGTTGACCTTTGCAGCGGAGTCCAGGGCATCTGACGAGTTAGCTGCAACAACACCGTATCCAGGAAATCTTCACGGAAGCCAGGGGCTCTCTCGCCGACATTGATGGCGTCGGCGATGCACAGTGGGGGTTGTACTGATGCTCAAAGCTTTGGTAGTCGATGACAGCGGGGTCGTGCGTAAGAGCTTGGTACGCCGCCTGCGTGAAATCGGATTTGACGCCGACTCGGCAGTGCACGGACACGAAGCTTTCCTGCGAGCTATTCGCAGCGCGTACGACCTGGTTCTCATGGACATCGACATGCCGATGATGAACGGGCTGGACGCATCGCAATGCATCCGCGCCGCCGAATCGTTTTTGGACAGGCACACTCCGATTGTCGGCATGTCTGCCGGCGGCTATACGCTGGACGAATGCTTGCAATCGGGCATGGATTATTTCGTCAAGAAGCCGTTTACCACCGAAGAACTTCGGCGCATCGCATCGCGGTTCTGCCAAGGTTATCGGCCATTGCCTTCCCATGCGGAAGAAGGAACGGTCAAAATGCTGATAGCCAGAGACCATTGTTGGGACTATGGTATCGCAGATGGTGCCTGATAAAAATCAGGAGTGGTCGGTGTTTGCAGTGGGCGCCGGTTTGACGTGCATGCACTGCAAGCAGTAAATGGGTTTATGTCCTTTAGGTTGGAAGGGAACTTTGATAGTGGCCCCGCATGTATCGCACGAAACCACTGCCACCGGCGCGGGCTCGCCGCCTGATTTCGACTTGCGCCAATTGCGCAGTTCGAGCCGGCAGTCAGGGCAGCGCTTGGGGTCGTTGAGCAGACCCTTGAGAGCGAAAAACTGCTGCTCGGCCTCGGTAAAGACAAATGCTTTACCGCAATTGCAACATGTGAGGTTTTTGTCCGTGTCCATACCGAGCGGTAGCCAATCCGAAGTAACTTCCTTCCTTCAGATATACACCGACAAAATTCCTTTCCTATCCCCTAGTTGGGGGATAGTTGTGCGCAAAGTGGCTTTAAATGGGCGTTTCCGCAACTGTTTAATTTTATGCACCTCAAAAGGTCGAAGGCACGTGGTTCAAAAAACGTTTCGCGGCGGAGCGACTGCTGGACACGAAGATACTACGGTGCGTCACAGACTATTTCGGCGTGTTTCACCGCGCGCCGAACCTGAATTACTCGCGCGTTAGGTTGAGCGCATACGTGCATAAGCTCTGTTACGCGCTTTGTTGCAAGCAGATATATACATACCGAGGATATGATAATGTCTATTGTCGTAAACAACTTTGGCAATTCGGATCAAGGCATCAAGGCGTCTCCAGCTCACTTCTCGGTGGGGGGCAGCCCAATGACTGCGTCGTGCAAGCCATGCTATGGAAAAGTGTTGTTGGTGCGTCCAGCAGGCAACGCCGAGGACGACGCCCAATCGGCGTTATTGCGGAACACGCCGTTCGAGGTTATCGGACAGGTCGACGAGTCCATCGCTGCCTTAGTAAGCGTGAAAAACAGCGCACCGGACATAGTCATTTTCGATGTTGGTCATTTCGGAATAACGCTGGCGAAAACGATCGCGGCCATGAACGAGAACACCCAGGTACTGGCGCTACTGCAGCCGCGCGACAGTGAGTCGTTCTGCCCGCTATTTCAGTCCGGCGTGTCAGGATTTGCCCTCGAGGACATCGACGGCGAACACCTCCTGAGCGGTATGAGTGCGTTGCTCAACGGCGATCTCTGGTTTGACGCCAGGTTGCGTCCGCTGTTGACGGGCTTCTTTGCTCCGATGCAGCCTGCCGCTAACATTGCTGCTCGTCAGGTAGTGCCCCAGCCTGCGTCGAGCCCTAACGAAAACGGCACCGGCAACGGCAGCGGCTCAATCCGCAACCAGCCTCTCTCTTCCAGAGAGTTGGAGGTTCTGCGCATGATCTCGCGTGGTGCCACCAACAACGATATTGCCAAGCACTTATTCCTCTCCGTATCCACGGTGAAAACAGTGATCAGCCGCATACTCGACAAATTGCAAGTCGAAGATAGGGTGCAAGCCGCCGTCTATGCCACCAAAAACAATATCGTTTAAACGGCTCAGGCATTGAATATGGTGGCATCATCGTTGGTCATCCATTCGGATTGGCCGGTCGGTGGATGCGCAAATAGATAAACTCAATTAGCGTGGGGATGTGTGACCATAAGTTCTGTGGAAAGCACATGGGATCGACAAATTCGAATTTTAGGTGGCTAATAATGTCATTGTCAGCAATTGGACGGATCATTCTCGCTCACCGGATGTCCCTCGGGCTCAGTCGTGAATCATTGGCGGCCAAGGCGAACATATCGCCTGAGCGATTGCGGATGGTCGAAAACGGCGAAGCCGACGATCTTGACACCGTAGAGCTGCTAACCATTGCCGTGGCTCTGAATCTTACTGCTTCAAGCATTATAGAAGAGGCGGAATTGTCGGTGGATCACAACGGTCATTGCACCGATGTTCCGATCATTCACGGGTTTATAGCCAACTAAAGCAGCGCTACGTACAATTTGTTCAGCGGTCTCAGGTGAGGTTGTTAATTGGACGCCGATTCGAGATCCGGGTCTAACGCCGGCTCGAGCGCTGCTTTCTGATTGTAGACCTTGGCTTCAGTAGATAATTGTTTGTAGTCATCCTGGGCGCCCATTTGCCGCATGAGATCAGCATAGCTGTTAAGCGATTCCGCCATCAGGTTGTTGTCTTTGCCAAAGTAGCGTTGGGTGAGTTCCAGCGCTTCTTCCAATTCACCTTTTGAATTCTCGAAGCTGCTTTGATCGCGGTCGAACTGTCCGAGTTTCAGATACGCTCTGATCAGTGCTTTGTTTGTCTGCACCTTGCTGTCCGGAAGGACAGCAACGCGTCGATAGGTCTCCAGTGCATCGACCAGTAGAGGTCGAACTTGGGGCAACTTCTGCTGCGCGGTTAAACAGTCCGCCATCACGAGTTTTAGCTCAGCGGTTTCCGGACGCTCCGCCATGTCGAGCCGCTTTAAGGTACCAATGGCGTCGGTGAGAAGCGCTTCTTCGGTTGCATAATAACCGCGGGCGTGCAGGCGTTTAGCAGAATCAATAATCATCGTCATGCTCGCATGAGCCTCCGCTTGATTGATCATGCCCTTGGCCGCTTGGTCGCGCAAGGAGGTGAGCATGGCTTTCACTCTTTCAGTGTCCGCGAGGGACTGTTTTGCCTGGACGTTGTTGAAGTCCTTATAGCATTGCTCTTGCTGCTCGTACATCCCTGCGTCTTTATAGACATTTGCCAGCATCCTGAGCGTGGTTTGCAATCGGCTATCGTCATCGCCGAAGGTGGAGGCGATCTCGCGCGCATCCGTGAGCAATACAATGGACTGCTTCAGATTCTGATGTTGCACCGCCTGCTCGGCAAGTCCCACTTCCAACTGCCAGCGAAACTTCTGCATCGGCGTGCCGCCGTCTCCAGATGGTCCATGCCAGAAAACGACAATGCCAATGATCGCAGCCACAGCGATAGCGGGACCACCGATCACCGCCAGCCGCGCAAACGAGAATGCTTCCTTTGCAGCCTTCCCTGAGGAAGCCTTGGCAAAGCCGCCGGTAATTTTCTCCCATGTCTCTTTTAGTGAAGAGTTGGCGGACGGATCATGCACCGCCCCGGCGCGTACGCCTTGTACGCCACCAGCCAGCGCCGCATCGAGTAATGCCTGACGCACCTCGCCGACGGTTTGAAACCGTTGGTCGGGATCTTTAGCCATCGTCTTGCTCACCACTTCTTCGATGGCGGCGGGAACTTTGCTGTCAGGAGCGCTTTCAACAAATGGTGGCATCGGCGCATTCATGTGCTGCATGGCGATCGACATAAAGCTATCGCCGAAATATGGTGCGGTGCCCGTCAGTGTCTCATACATCAGGCAGCCCAGCGAATAAATGTCGGAGCGTGGATCGAGTTGATGCCCTTGGCATTGCTCGGGACTCATGTACATCGGGCTGCCGAAAACTTCGCCCGTCTGAGTAAGGCGAGCCGAAAATTGTCCGGCGTCCTTGTTGGTGAATTTAGCGATGCCGAAATCGACTATCTTGATCAGGTCGCCACCATCTTCTTGCTGAAGCACGATGATGTTGCTCGGTTTGAGATCTCGATGAACCAACCCTAATTTGTGCGCCGGCTCGAGACCATCACAAATTTGTTTGAAGATGTTGATGGCGCGGCTGAGTTCGAGCCGTCCTTCATTGTCGAGAATATCGGCAAGCGAATCGCCTTCAAGGCAATCCATGACGAAATACGCTTGTCCGTTGTTGGTGATGCCGAAGTCATGAACGCTGACGATGTTCTGGTGCGTCAGTTTGCTGGCCGCTTTTGACTCTTGTTCAAAACGTAGTCTGGCGGTTTGATCTGAGACGAGGTGTTCGCGCAATAGTTTTACTGCAACCGTGCGGTCCATGTATTTGTGGCGAGCTTTATAAACAATGCTCATTCCGCCTTGACCGAGCACCGACTGTATTTCGTATTTCTGGTCGAAAACTGTGCCGAGCAGCGGATCACCGTCAGCTGGGACAAGCGGCCCATTGTCGTCCGGGCACAGCCAGCCCGAGCCGGCTGGAAATGTTTTATGGCAAATCTGGCATTGCGTGAGTTCAGCTTTTGAACTCTCGACGTCGGAAGCGCTCACAAGTCGTCCTCAGTGTCCATTCGCCCGTCGGCGCCATTGTCATTGTACCCATGGAACCAACGGTAGCCGGAATTCTACATTAATAGTGTTGGGGGAAGCGGGCTGCCGCCCGCCGCTACAGAGCCTTTTGGAGATTCGCAAACAGCGGGCCGGCGCCCACCGGAGCGATTTGCAATCGCTTCATTGATTCTTTCCAAATTGTGGCACCGTACCAATGCGTTTCTGGAACCGAGTGCCCATCAGTGGCGGTCAAAAGCTTCGTGTGCGGCGCGCAAGAAATCGCCTCCACGATCAAATTATCCGCCACGGGCGACACCAGCGTAAGCGCCAATGAAAGGTCCATGAACACGTTGCCGTAAAGCGCGCACATCAGAGACGCTTCGCGTACATACGGATAACAATGCAAGAGAATCCACTTCGTGTGTTTAAGAGTATCCAGGCGAAACAATGGCTGCAATAAAGCAGGATTGGCATCAACCAAGTCCTGATCATCATCCCCAAGCCCCGTGTGCACCTGCACGGGCAGGCTGTGGCACGTCGCCAATTCGAAGGCTTGCATCAAGAAGTAATGATAAAGCGGGCGTCGGACTATCCTTGTCTTGCCGGCTGCGAATTCAGCTTTCACGGAGGCATAGTCGGATTCAGCTTGCGCAGAAGTGACGGTGTCCAGCTTGAGCCCGCCGCGATAAGCCATTATCGTCTTTAGCGCCACCGGCTGCAGGGGTGTTTCCGCCATCAGTCGCCAGGCAAACTCTTTGCTCAGCGAGGAGAACGAGTCGGTGATGGTAATGCAGTCTTCAAGGACGGTCTCGATGCGCCGGCATTCGAACACCGGACGCCCGCATAAGTCCTCCAACTGCGGGATTGGCAACATCTTGTCGCCGCCGAATCCGTTGTCGATAATCAAAGATCCGATTTGCGCCTCATCCCATAACATGCGCACATACTCGCGCTCGTCGAGGCGTGCGCGTCTTTCCAGAATGGCTTGCTCACCTTTTACCGAAAGCAATTCGCCGAGTCGGCGCAGCATA
>DATNQY010000244.1:0-19724 GCA_036703785.1 Candidatus Obscuribacterales bacterium | reverse complement strand
GAGCAGGGCCGTAATCGGCATCTTTGGCGATCGCCTGGCGATAATAACTGAGTGCTTTTGACGTTTGACCATAAGCCAAAGCGACATCGCCCATCTTTGTATAGGTATGCGCGTTCGGCTGCAATTGCATGGCCGCTTCGTATTCAACGGTGGCGCCTTCCATGTCGCCGATGGCGGCAAGCTGGTCGCCGATTTCAATGCGGGTATCCGGATTGCTGGGATCGCGGCCTTGCTTTTTCATGGTCGCAATCAATAGTTTGTCGGCAAGACCGTTGTCGGCTTCGGCCGCTTTCGCTTTGCGGAACAGGCTGGCGGCGGCATTGAGGTCGCCCTGGGAGAGCTTTTCCTGACCGTACGCGCAGCGCGCTGCAGACAGATTAATGCGAAACTGCTTGCTGCTGGGATCCAGCCGCACTGCTTCTTCGTGTGCGCTAATTGCTTCCATCCAGCGTTTCTGTTGTCCGAATGCGACACCGCGGTTGTTGGCGTTGAGCCCTTCCTGCTCCTTGTCTTTGATCGCTTGCAATTGTGCGGCGCGCGCTTTAGAGGCGTTCTCTGCAGCCTGCTTCCTCTGCGCTTCCACCGCAGCGGCCTTATCCTTTTCTTCTTCGCGATAATCATGCCGATGTCTGAAACGGCTGACCTCGGGCGTCATTTCGCCTTCTTCGCTGTCGAAATTGTGCTCGGGTCTGTCATGCGGCAAGGCAGTGGTATTCAGCGGCGTGGCAAAAACGCTCGGGCAGCCCATGGTTGTCGTCAGTCCGGCTGCCAAAAGCAAACTAAAAATTTTTCGATTTCCGCTGGTTAGAATCATCATGAAAGCGCTTTTCCCGCTCTGGGTGTGCCCAGCTTAGATGTTGCCGGGGACAAAATAAATTGGGGTTTGTCCCACGGGATGCGTACTTTTCCCATGCTCTTGTCCAATTTTGCCTAGCGAGGCTTAACTAGCGATGGGGGCTTCTCCCATAAAGCGGGCTTATGCCCGCTTTTCTGAGAAACAGTGACAGCACAATCAGTTTGATGACAATCAGCCAGGCCAGCGCAGCAAGCAAAAGCCCCCAAACCAGCTGCCGAGGCTCGTAGGCGAAGGCAACCCGATGCTGCCCGGCAGGCACAAGAACAGCCCGAAAAACAGCATTGGCGCGGGCGATCGGCACCTCGGACCCGTCCAGGTAAGCATGCCAGCCGGGAAAGAATTGGTCGTCCAAAATCAGATAGTCGGCCGCCGGCGCTGAGGTCGACAGCTCGACATACTCAGGCAAGTCACTGTGGAATTGAACAGTACTGCCGTGCAATTGATCCGCTGAAACCGATACCTCATGTTGGGTGATCGTTTGATCCGATTCCAAAAAAACTATCTTATGCGGATCAAAACCGGATTTATCGGCATGCAGAAGCTGGTCCATAAGTTTTTGATGGTCCTGCATCCAACGTACCGATGGTGCAAAGTACGCGCGCGCCAGCGGATCCTTTACGGCAAACAAACCGATGTTGAGCTTGCCATCGAGCCAAGCCGGATAGAAATATCGCGTGTCCGGGATGGCGTATGGATCGACTACGGCGCCATTAGGCATGGCATTGTGACCAAGCTGGCAGGCCATCAGCTTAGCGCCAAACATCCGGCACATAATGCCGAGCGGGATGCTGTTGTCTTTTCGGAAATATTCGTTGATGGCCATTTTCCAGAGTGCATCGTGATCTGCAGTTTGTCCGACGGTGAAGTCGCTGACGCTGCGAATGTGGTGGCACGAGTGTGTGTGCGGCACCATTAGATTTAGCGCGTATTGGTAGATGGACAAAATTTTCGGCTTGCCCGCGGGCATGGCTGCCGGCGGCGTCAGCGGCGAGGTGTAGATAACTGCGCAGGTCCGCAAGGCGCCATCGGCCGTGCTCAGCTCGCGAACTTTGTTTGCCACCAGGCAGGGGCGGGTGTAATAATCGGCCGGACCTGGATGACTATTGAACTGCCAAGCGTCGAAACAGAAAAGTCCGATCGCTGAGGACAGCAATACAATCGATGAATGGCGCATCCAGGCGTCGCCTTTTAACCGCGCCACAAAGAGGCAGGCACAGACTAATCCCACCGCTCCGGTAAGGAGCACGGTGCTGCCTGTGCGATCCAGCAGGTTCAACCACAGTGTGCTGGCATGCCACCACTTAATCAGCGATGGATGCCTGGACAGAAAGTGCATGGCGATGCCGCAGACGACCGCGGCGCTCCAGATCGCCCATGCCACCGCATTGCCTGCTGATGGTTTCTTATTGACGAAAACATGCATGCCGCGAGCGGCCAAAATGGCCGAGCTGACGGCTACCATTGCCATTGCCTTGATCGGGTAGCGGAACATTTGTAGATGAAGAGATTTGACGAGCATGAGTGTCGGCGGAAAATTCCATCCGACAGAAAGAATCAGGGAAAAAATGAAAACGCCGGCGGCGAGCCGACGATACTTGAACGTGCGGTCGAAAGCAGCCCACAATGCGGCTGTCAGAATAACCGGACCGATGAAAGCATTCGCCAAGTATGGCGTTTGATTGACAGCCGTGGCAACCAGCGGACGGAACTTATTGGTGGGAATGTAAAGGTCGCCCAGCGGCTGGAGCGCCGTCACACACAAGAGGTCGTACCAGTTGCAACTCCAGGCGAATATTTCGCTGAGCGGCAGCCCGACTGCTCGCGGGGAAAGTCGCGCCCATTCGATAGCCGGCAACACGGCGCAGGCGGACATCAAAACGCCGGTGGCCAGAGCAAGAAGGCGCAGGCACATGATCCATAAAGGCAATTTGGACCGCCTCCTTCCAGGCGTCAGCCCATGCCTGCAGGAAGGTGGTGCCTGCCTGCCAAGCAAGCGGCAATGCGCCCTTTGTCGGGAAGCCGCCCGGGCCACGCATGCTTCCACCACCGCTGCGGCTGTTAAAAACAGCAGCCCGGGCACGAAAACTTCCGCCACTCCGGCGACGATCATCAGATAGGTAAACACCGCCGAGCCGGCTGTATTCAGCAGCTTGCGCCCGGGATGCGGCACGGCGATCGATCGCTGCGACCAATAGGTGATGATAAACCAGGCGATGGTGCCCATCAAAGTCGGCGTCGGCTGCAGTGAGAAAATAAGCCCGCATAGCGCCATTGTCGCTCCGGCAAGAGCGGCTGCCAGTGTGCCCCACCCGAAGCTGCAGATTAGCGCAAACATGCCGCAGCCTGCGATTAGTTGTTGCGCGATGAGCAATACTGCAAGCGCGCAATTAAACGGCAGCAGAGCAAACAGGATATTCAACGGATAGAATACCGTCGGCGCGATCACATCGATTTGCGCAACGCCGTTTAACGAATAGGGGTTCCACAGCGGCAACTGTCCGGCCCGTAGCCGTTCGCCGAGATATGTGAAGGTCGGCCACCAACCGGCATGCAAATCGTATACGTAGAACGACGCCTGTCCGGTCAGGAAATTCCAGTAGTAGGCAATCAGAATTGCAGCAAGCAATCCGGTGAAACACCAGAATCGCGCGAATGAACTCACTACTGTCTACTGAGTGTCGTCTTCTTGCTCTTCGATCTGTTGTTGAGCCGTGCGGGGAGCACTCAGCCGCACCGCGCTTTGCGCGATCGGATATGACACTTCTTGAACGAAAGCAGATTTCGGAACGCGCACATGGGCGGCTGGATGAATGCTCACCAGATTATCGTCCAGTCTGGCTGTTCCAGCCGTTTGCAGAGGCTCCGAGATGAACCCGTGCATGGGCTGCGGCTGATCGGCGATCACTTCTTCAGGTGAGATGAATGCCGATGGTTTGCTGGAGGGACCGCTGGGCGCCGGTGGTTCGACTTCCTGCTCTTCCAGCTGGCGACGCAGTGAATCGAGCGCGGAGGTCAATGCCGGCTTGGATACGGAGAAGCGCAGTCCATAATAAAGACGGAAGTCCATGCCGGCAAGTCCGGGGCGGTTATGCGAATGCATGTTCCAAATTGGCTCGGCCCGGACGAATGCTTGCAAGCCGGGCAACTGAGGAATGATGCGCCTGTCGATTTCGAAATCCGAAATCATTGAATAGTTGTTGGCCGGAATCAGTGCGTGATGTCCGAATTGGCGGCGGAAGTTTTGCACGAAGGTTGACGATGCAGAAAACGTCCATCTTCCGCGCTGGTGCATGACGCCCCATGTATAGAAGGGATCGAGCTCACGCGTCGGCGCCTGGAAATATTTGCGCCCGCGTATCTGCATGAGCGCGTTTACATATGCAACCGTACGTGGTGTCGCAACATACGAGTATGTCAATCCGGGCAGGAAGTCGAACACCGAATGCTGGTGCATCTGGTTCAGTTCGCGGAACTGCAGGTCTGCCTGCAAGTTGCCTCGTTGCCCAACCTGGAAATCATGCTGAACGCCGTATCCGTATGAATAGATGTCGGTGTTTAGTCGGATGTTGTGGAACAGCGAGTCGCGGATGGTGAAGAATGTTCCATATACCCGTGTGCGGGGAGTAAGCGTCCAGCCGCCTGTACAGCTGGGGAGCACCCGGTATACCGTGTCAAAGCGGCTGGCTTCGCGCAATGTGGACAGCGTGCTTTGCTGTTGGAATATATTTTCCTGAAGAAACTCCTGAGGTCCGAACGGCAACAGCTTATAAAGCAGAATCCGCTTCATCGGAAACTGAAAAACGTTGGTCTCCAGGCGGAACGATGTTTCTACGCTGGCGTTGAAATAGAAGCGAGCCGGCAACTTCTGCAGAATACGCAGCTGCATGTTTTCGCCGAATGTCATTCGGTTTTGAATGGTCGGCAAAGGGATGACGTCAGTGGGCAGAATCGTGGAAGCGGGGGCGCGCGGAGCAATGATCGGCGCCGGCGCAATGGCCTGGCCAAAAGCGGGCTGGGCGCCAGAAACGCCGACAGCCACGGAAAAAGCGAGGATCAGCGCCGGCCCGCGACTGAGGTCTGCAAGCTTGTGGCCACCTGAACAACGCTCTGCGAGCGAGTTACCGATTATCGTGTTGACGATATGACTCATCAATAGAGCAGATATACTTCCTAGAATGCCGCTGCAAAGAGCGTTTTCGGACTTTAGTAATTAGACGACATGGTAGTGCAAACACCGGAAAAGCTCAAGGCTCGTGGTGTTGCAAAGTTGTACGCTTATTGCAAATCTAAGAAATCGTTATCAGCTACCGGATTCGGGGTTTTCAAGAGATGCGCAAAATGTTTGGACCCGCTACAAATCAGGTATGTACTTGACGGGTAGATAAGATTCCCGTAATTTACCACTTAATGAGACGTTGGGATTCTACCTGCCTGCAATGGCGACGTTGTTACAATTAGTGGCGTAGAGCTTATAGGAAACTCAGGTTCAGCGATAATCGCTCATCGCACCTAGAAACTGGTGAATTCATTGGACACCACTGCACAACCTGCACAAAGACCACCCCATGTGTTTCGACCCCGTACAGTCCTTTGCGAACGGCATGAGTTAATCCGTTTCGGGTTGAAGCGAGTCGTTGCCGAAGTACTGGAAATTATCGGTGAAGCCTCCGACGGCATGGCCGCGGTCGAAGTAATCAGACGCCAGGGCACCAACGTCAATTTCGTAATTCTCGATGTCGATCTTGACGTGCTCAACGGAGTCGAGGTTGCTCGCCGCATTTATCAAGAATTTCCGCAAATCAACATGTTGTGTTTGACGGATTCGTATCATGCCACCAAGTATCACAACCAGTTGATGCGAGCAGGCGTGAAGGGATTCTGCCTGAAGAGCTCTGGTCCGCGCACTTTATTCGAAGCGATCGACCAGGTTACACGCGGCTTGCCATACTGCGATCAAAAAATCACGCAGTTGGTCAAACAAGCTCCTTCGAGCGCGATGCCCAACACCAGTCTCACCGATAGAGAGATTGAAGTGCTGATTCGACTTGACCTGCGCAATAAAGAAATCGCTGAAGAGCTCGACATGAAACTGCGCACCGTAGAGAAACATATTGAGTGCATTCTTGCTAAGTTGAAAGTGCCTACCCGGACGGCTGCGGCCTTGAAAGCAGTGCAATTGGGCTATGTGCTTCTGCCCAAGATGCCCGGGCGCGATCCGGTTACCGGCGTCACTTATGAGCAGACTGTGGCGGAATTGCAGGCAGAACTCTCGATTGCCAACGAGCACCTGAGAGCGCTCCTCAAGCAAAATGAAGTACTCAAAGAAGCGCTCAATGATCGCATGCGCAATCAGCCGCCCAAAGATCCCAACGCTCCGAAAGAGTGATTGCCGCTATTAGGATAGTGAGCAGGCTGCGATTGCTGTGCATGGCCACTGCCGCATCGTCGCTGGCCGCGGCTGCTTGGACGCCAGATGCCAATGCCTTCGATGCCCGTGCGTCTAAAGAAGCCGAAAGCGCGCCACCATTTAAAGTTTCCACCGGCTTGAGCCATGGATTTCAAAAATATACCGGCTTGACGTGGATGAGCGAACGGGCAGCGGGAGCCGCCACCGGTGCCTATTTGAGCCTGCGCACCCACGGATGGGTTTCCACCAAAATACGCAGCTATGGTCTTACCGACTTGCTGGCCGGACGTTTCAAATCGATGGATATAAGGGCGCGCGGCGGCAAGTTTCACTCGGTTCCCTTCGGCAATGTGCATGCTGTATGCAGCACGCCGTTTCAGGTGCACTTTTTCAAACGTAAAGATCAGCGTGCCGGATTGGCCGCACCGATATTGGTGGCACTTGATGGAGACATAGACAAAGCTCAACTTTCGCGAGCTTTGAGATCGCCCAAAGTTACCGATGGGCTGCGTTTTCTAAAATTTGACTTGCCAGGGCTGGGCGCCCAGCGTCTGTCATTGTTGGATCCGCATGTGGAGCTTTTGGACGACAAACTGAAAGTCGACTCATATATGGTGACGGCCGGAGCGCCCAGGGAAAGCGGTATTAAGGTGCAGGTAATCGGCAAGGTATTGCTCGACCGCGACCGATATCTCAGACTCCAGGATATGGAAGTGCAATCGTCTGATATTGCTACTCCGCAATACTTTGGCCCCTTTCTGGAAGAACTGTTAAATCCCTTGGTGGATTTCGGAAGATACGATCGCAACACGCATGCCTTCAGGCTGCAGAAGCTGGAAATCGAACACCAGCGCGTCAGCTACGCCGGCCGGCTTGTACTTGCCCCGAAGAAATAGTAACCTAAGCCTGATCAAGCCCGCTGCGGCGGCTAGAAAGATTGGCAACATGCGCGTTATTCTCAGGAGAGTGGCACTGCTGGCGGTGGCATCCAGCTTGTTGTTCGGCTGCCGGGGAAGAATGGTGCTGCACGGCATGCACGGGCATCATGTAGCGAAAGCCTTTACGGCGGCTGTCACCACCGCCGCTACCACCGCCGCTACCACTACCGCGGCCTCGACGGCTGCGGCTGCCGGACATCAGCTCAGCGTCTGGTTCGTCAAGTCCGGCGCGCAGGGACTGCGTCTTGCTCCTGTGACTCGCCGGCTGGATGGCACCGACAGCCTGCAGCAGGCAGTGCGCGAGCTTCTGGATGGGCCGACCACTGCCGAAGAGAAAGCCGGGCTAGGCACCGAGATTCCACGTGGAACCATTCTGCTTGACTTGAAGCGCCACGGCAACCAGGTAGAGCTCAACCTGTCGCGGCGCTTTGCGCTCGACGGCGGCACGACCTCTTTTGAAACTCGGCTGGATCAGCTGCGGCGCACCGTGGCCCTGGTCGGCGGACAAGCTGATGTGTATTTAAGCGTCGAGGGCAAACGCCTGAATGTGGAAGAGGGCGAAGGTATCGAAATACATCAGCCCATCAATAGGTAAGCTGACAGAGCTTGCGGCGCATGTTATGATCATCAACTGCAATGCCACTGGGGCGTTGTTTCTTCATGCATATGTAGCGGCGGACGATTCCTTGTCCTGCCGCCAATTCAACAAAGTAGGTTAGAGATGAAGGAAGGCATTCATCCCAAGTATCAAGCAGTCACAGCCGTTTGCGTCTGCGGTAACCAAGTCGAGACCGGATCTACCAAGCAACAGATCCGCGTAGAAATTTGCAGCAACTGCCACCCGTTTTTTACCGGGCAGCAGAAGATTATTGACACCGAAGGTCGCGTAGATCGCTTTGTCAAGCGCTATAGCAAGCCCGGTGCTACTACCGCCAAGGCTAAGTAAGCGTGCCTGTCGAGCCCGTGAGAGCTCTGTCAGCCCAAGAAAGGCTGATTCTGGCAGTGGATACTTCAACATTGGAAGAAGCTCGTCGCCTCGTCGACGAGCTTTCCGAGTATGTGGGGGTATTCAAGGTAGGGCTCGAACTTTTCATGAGCGTAGGACAACCGGCCTTAAAGCTCTTTCATGACCGCGGACTGAAAGTCTTCTTCGACACGAAGTTGCTCGACATCCCGAACACGGTGGCCAAAGCCAGCGAAGCGGTGTCAAGGCAAGGCGTGCAGATGTTCACCGTGCATGCCACAGGCGGCGGCAAGATGCTCTCTGCATGTGCGCAGGCGGCGAAGAAGGGCGCCGATGAGGCGGGGGTGGCGGCGCCGATCACACTTGGTGTGACGGTATTGACCAGCCTCGACGCTCACAGCTTGCAGCATGAGCTAAACGTCGCCTGCTCGGTCAAACAACAAGTGCTCAGCTTGGCGAAACTGTGTTGCGACAGCGGCATTACAGGCATTGTGGCATCGGCCGAAGAGGTGAAAGAACTGCGCGCCGCGGTAGGCGAATCGATGGTGCTGGTCACGCCCGGAGTACGTCCGCAGTGGGCCGATGCTAACGATCAAAGCCGTGTGGTGACGCCGGCTCAGGCGCTGCGCAATGGATCCGATTATCTGGTAATCGGGCGACCGATTACCGCAGCCAAAGATCGTAAAGACGCCGCCAAACGTATCATCGCCGAAATGGAAGAAGCGCTGGCTGTGGTCTAGTGTAAGGCCTGCAAAGCGGGCTTGCGCTGGACAGTACAATCAGGTATCTAATTCTAATCCGGCTGAGGCTCAGGCCGGCGCACTTCCGGAAACGCAGGCTCGCCGTGTTCCTCTTCGTCGGGAACGAGCTGACGGGCCGCGGCTTCTGGCTTTGGCGCGACCACGGGGTGCGTTCCGCTAGTGCCACCGCCGACGGTGCTATCTGCAACCTTATGGCTGAACAGCGATAGGAATGATTGCCAGACTGAATTGCGCGATTCGACGTCATCGTCAATATAGAAATATGCCAGCGGCTCGCGCAGCTCATCGGCATCGTTGTAACGCACGAGCATGCCCCGGTTGGCGGCGGAAATCATGCCTGTTTCTTCGGAAACGACGATGCACAAGCCGTCGTAAATCTCCGACAGACCAATTGCCGCACGATGTCTGGTGCCATAACGATAACTCAATTTCGGATTGTCGGTAATCGGCAGGATGACGCCGGCGGCCACCAGCTTGTCCGAGCGAATGACGACGGCGCCGTCGTGCAGAGGCGATTTCGGTTGGAAAATGCTGACCAGCAAGTTGCTCGAAATATGGCCGTTGATTGGCGTGCCCGGACTTAAATAATCACGTTCGCCTTCAGGCGGTTCAATAACAATGAGGGCGCCGGTGCGGTCGTGAGAAAGATCCTGCACGGCGGATACTATCTGTTCGATCACTTCCGTTTGCCGTTCTTTTTGAGTGTCTTCCAAAGAAAGATCCAGGCGGAAGGAGGTGCGACCGAGGTATCCCAGTCCGCGGCGAATTTCAGGTTGAAAAATGATGAACAGGCTGACGACGGCAATTGGAATCAATTGCTGCAGCAAGGAGGTGATCAAGGTCAGATGCATCACCCAACTCAAAAGGCAAATCGAGGTCAGCACCAAGATGCCTTTTACAAGCCTCTCTGCTTGCGTTCGCTTGATGCGGCCCCATGTCCAGAAGATGGCGTAGCCGATGATTACCAGTTGGAATGCCAGTGTAGCTACCGAGCGCCAATCGACGAAGGCTGCGCCTTTGAATATTTCATTCAACCTCAGCCACAGTTCGTCCAATACGCTACCTCAATCTATCAGGCACCCTGTCGTGTCTTAGCAGATCATCGTTCGTTTCCCGTTCGATGATCACGTCCGCTTGCCCATTGCCTACAAGCACACATGCGGGACGTCCGGTGCGATTGTAGTTGGACGCCATACTGTAGTTGTAGGCGCCGGTGCCAAACACAGCGATGAGGTCGCCGGTTTCGGCCGGAATATAAGTCTCCTTGACTATTATATCCCCAGATTCGCAGTACTTACCCGCCAGGGCTATGGGAAACTCCAAAAGAGAGGCATTCATGCGGCTGGCGACGGCGGCGCTATATTGCGCCTGATAGGTAATGGGACGTGGATTATCAGCCATGCCGCCGTCTACAGCGACGTAGGTAATGCCGCTGGGAAGCGTTTTTTTGTGCCCGGCGCGGTAGAGGGTTAGCCCTGCCGTACCAACGACGGAACGTCCCGGCTCAATAAGCAGCTTGGGCAGTGCCAGTCCCCGCTTGCGCAAGGCGCTCGCGGCGCGAGAGCTGACGGCTGATGTCCAATTGGAAATCGAGGTGGTCTCATCGTTTTCGGTATAGGCGATGCCCAATCCGCCGCCGATGTCCAATTGGGAAAACTCCAAATCAAATCGTTGTTTGATGTCCTTGTACAAATCGGCAAGGATCTCGATGTACTCGAAGTATGGCTTCAGTTCGTGCGCCTGACTGCCGATGTGCGCGTGCAGCCCGGCCAGTTCGATGGAGTGCTTGTGCGAAACTGCCGTTTCGATCAAGGAGTTCAACTGCTCGAGGGCAACGCCGAACTTGCTATCGGCGTGCCCGGTGACAATGTGCTGATGCGTGTCCGGCTCTACACCTGGAATCACGCGGAAGAGCAGGCGCGCTTTTTTTCCGAGGCGGCGCGCTACCGATGCCACCATATTCAGCTCTGACAAATTGTCGACGACGATATTGATGTCGCCGTACTTCAGCCCTTGCTCGATTTCCTTCTCGGACTTGTTGTTGCCGTGCATATAAATGCGATCGGCAGCAATGCCCGCTTGGCCAGCGGTGAATAGCTCGCCCTCGGAGACGACATCGAGTCCGATCTGAAGCTTGCGGATCAAGTGGCACATGGCCAGACAGAGGAACGCCTTGCCGGCATAGAGCACCAGCGAATCTTGATAGCCCTGCAGTCCCTGTTTGTACGCGTTGATCGCCTCTACGATCGTTTGTTCGTCCATCAGCCACAAGGGCGTTCCAAAGCGAGAAGCAAGCTCGACTGTGTCGAACCCGCCGACCGTCAAATGGCCGAGCTCGTTGACCTGAGCCGTTATTGGGCGAATCTGCGAATTAGGCGATTGAACCAGCACCATGCTTTCTCTCCTCGACCAGAGGATCGTAGCACGGAGTCCATCGACTTGAAGAGCAAACTGAAACGGCTAGTTTACGGAGCTTTCTTTAGACAATCGCGAGATACCGCTGTCCCCCATATTTCGATGGAAGTGTTGCCTCTCTTATTGCTCATGATTGCGCATTCCGCAGCGCCCTGATCTAGTTGATGAATGGCAGTCTCAATATAGGCTGGTTGGGTTTTTGCGACCCAGGCGCTGGCAATTTCAGCTTGTTTGGCGGTGCTTATTACGGACAGATTGCAAAAACGTTGTGCGATTTGACCGTCGATATTTGGTCTTTCGTCCAGCGCGGCTCGATGTTTTCTTTTTTCCGCATCGGCTTGGGCATCATCTGTTCCATCGTCGAATAGGTGTGCGATTCATCACCACGCATTGAAGCTGCTGCTTGCATGGTTGTCGTTTGAAGCGAACGCAACAGATGCGCAGGACGGTACACCATGTCTGACAAGCCGGTGAGGCTGAAACCGAGCGTTTCGGCTTGTTCGCGATCGGCCGTCGGCAGGCATGAAGCTACGACTTTTGTCGGACGTTTGCAGCGTGTATATTTCATCGCCGCGTCATAGCTGGGTTTGACCCAGCCATCTTGGGATGAAAAAACACCGATGATTTTGCCGTCGAAGACATAGACCATGCACACCATTTCGTCGTCGATGGTGTTGACCACCACACAGCCCGGCAAGCGGGTTTCGGCGATCGTGCGCAATGCTTGATCCATCATGTCAGTGGACTCTTGCTGCATGTCGATTTTCAGGACCTGACCGTTGAACATGGAGCAAGCTGCGAGCACCAATTCTTCCGGCAATTCGTAGGCGTCCAACACATTGCCTGGGGTTGCCAGATCGGCCAGCGCCCGGCGGTGGGCATCATGCTGGAGGAAATGGTTGTCGAACTTTCTAGAGCCGTAGAGGCAGCCGACCACGCGACCGCGATAAATCAATATTGCCGAGCGCGAACGGCGGCTTGGCGAGACGATACGCAGGCAGCCGGTGCGTTTATTGCCTTCCAGCGAGACCAACAGTTGGTGAAACTTGAGCGTCCCGGTGTGGGTAATTTCATGCTGCCCGGTGGCTACCGGCATCAGCCCGGTGACTCGGCGATTAGAACCGTTTTGGCTCACGTGTATTGCGCTTATATCGCGGACGGCGCTTACGACTGCATCTTCGGCTTTGTCTCTTTTCCAAAACACGGCAAAATCTCCATCCATAGGGTCGGGACGGCCCATAAATCGCTATCAGAGTATGGCTTTAAGCTAACAAAGAGACCGCGCGAAGTCACTGGGGATAATACGCACTGCAAAGATTAAATAACAGAACAGCCGTGTAAGCTCGCTTAGATAGGCAGCTTGACGGTAATGGCGGTGCCGGTGTCCGGGTTGCTGTCGCAGGTAATCTTGCCGCGGTGCAGCATGACAATGCGGTTGCATAGATATAGCCCGATGCCGGTATGCGGCGTATACCATTTGCCGGGAACACCCTGCCAGAACTTCTGGAAGAGCTGTTTTTGCCCTTCTTCGGGGATCGGACGTCCGAAGTTGTGCACGCAAACGCAGGCGCGCCCGCTTACCAGTCGTCCGGTGACGGTTATGTCTTTGCCGGCTTCGCCGAACTTGGCGGCGTTTTCGATCAGGTTGGTGAATACGACTGACAGCGCATCGGGATCGCCCAGCACAGGCGGCAGATCGTCTTCGACCGACCACTTGATTGGCTTGTTGTCGCTGTATTCGGCGCGCAGTTTTTCGCAGCACTCGACGATAATCGGCTTGAGGTCGATGTTTTCGAACTGCAGCTCGTGTTTGGTTTCGTATTTGTAAACCTGCAGGAGCTTTTGTACGCACTGAAGTTGCTGGGTATTGTTTTCCTTGAGGTCTTTGAGTACTCGCACCATCGGTGGTGCAAGCTCGCCGAACTCGGATTGCAGCAGCGCGTCGATCACGCTGTTCGCCGCGGACAGGGGCAATTCGAGATCGTGTCCGAGAGTCGAAGTAAAATCTTTAATGGCCGCCATCCTCAACGTCGCTTCTTCACTTTTGCGCCGTTCGATTGCGTATCGCACGCTGCGCACAAGCGAGTCGTTGCTGACTTGATGTTTGACCAGGAAATCTTGAGCGCCCATGCCCACGGCGCGCAGTCCTGTTTCCTCGTCATCGCTAGCGGTGAGAACTACAATCGGGGCGCCGCCGGCTGCCGCCGAGACGCGACGCAAAGTTTCCAGTCCATTGCTGTCCGGCAAGCAAAGATCCATGATGATAACGTCGGGAATGTCCTCGGCAAGATGCGCTTCGCAATCGGCCATGCTTGAGGCATGCATAACATCGAAGACTGTGTTGTCGCGCGGTCCGAGCAGTCGTTTGACAAACCGGTAATAGTACTGGTCGTCTTCCATCATCAGGATGCGAATCAACTGGTCGTGCGCTTGCTCGAGAGGTCCGGCCGCCGACCTTTTGCTGGCTCCGCCTTCTTCTGATTTGGATACTGTAGGCACAGGTGACCTCCTTACCCTTTCTGGCCGCTTAAACACTGGTCTTCGTCGGTTTCCGTTTTTTCATTTGTCAGTCCGAGCAGATCGGTGAAGCTGTCTGCTTTGCCGTCTTTGTCGCGCCGTTTTGCTGCTGCCGACAAGCTGCCTAGAAGTTCCGCCACCGCTTGTTTGAGATCGGTCTCGGAGGAATCTCCCTTGGTGAGGTGCTTGGTGACACCCAATGTTAGCTGTTGGCGCTCGCTGATTGTCAGGTCGCGGCAGGTATACACGAGCAGTGGCGTAGCGCCGGCATCACTGTCATTCAGATGCTCGACGACCCTGAAGCCGTCGATGTCCGGCAACATTACGTCGAGCACAATCAGATCGGGCGACTCCAACTCGGTGAGACTAATCGCCTCTGTGCCGTCACGCGCTTCAACGCAAGAAAGTCCCATTGCTTTGAGTTGCGCTGCCACCACGCGCCTGGTGCTGTCATCATCGTCAACAACCAGCACCTTGCATCGCTGAGCAAGCTCGAGGGCTCGATAAATCGAATTGATTAAGACTTGTCCGTCGCAGGGCTTGCAAAGCCAATCAACGACGGTGGCGCTGCCGCTGCCTTTCTCCTCGCGATTATGTCCGGTGACGACGAGCACTGGAACATCAATGAGCTCCGGATTTTGGCGCAAGTCTTCGATCAGCTCGAGTCCGTTGCCGTCGGGCAAAGATACGTCCAGAATAACCAGTGCGGGCACGGCCAGCTGTATTGCTTCGCGCGCCTGGGTAAGAGTGCGACAGGCAAGCGGTACGAAGTCGTGCGCTTCCAGAAGCTTCGAGAAAACTTCGCTCAGGTCGTGATCGTCTTCCACCAACAATATGGTGCGTGAATCTGTGTCGCCCGGGTTCACTCCGGCGAAGGCGGGGCTATCGATGTAAGCAGGCAGCTCGAACCAGAATGTGCTGCCCTGTCCGACTATGCTTTCCACGCCGATGGCGCCGCCGTGTCTTTCCACCAGCGCCTTGCATATGGCTAATCCCAGCCCGGTGCCGCCCTTTGGGCGCGTGTCGGAGGAATCGAGTTGCTGGAATTTGCCGAACAATTTGTGCATGTCGCTGTTGGAGATGCCTGGTCCATCATCGACCACCGAGAAGCGGATGCGTTGATAGTCGCCTTTGCCGACGATGATTTTTACCTGCCCGCGTGGCGAGAACTTAATGGCGTTCGAGACAAGATTAGTCAGCACCTGGGTGCTCTTGTCCCAATCTGCATAAATTGCATCGGCAGACGTCATTTCGTAAACGATTGACACCGCTTCCTCGGAAGCCATGCCTTGCATCGCGTAAATGACCTGAGTGACGAGTTCTTCGGACTCGAACCGTGTGCGGTGCAGTTCCATTTTGCCGGATTCGATTTTCTTCAGATCGAGCATGTCGTTGATCAGGCGAATCAGGCGATCGGCGCTCCCGCGAGCGACTTGCACCAGATCCGCCGATTCGTCAGGCTCGATCAATCCGCTTTCGATCAATCCCAGCGCGCCACGAATGGAGGTGAGTGGTGTGCGCAACTCATGCGACACCATGGAATAAAATTCGCTGACGCGTTTTTCTGCTTCTTTGCGCTCGGTGATGTCGTGCATCATTTCGGAAATGCCGATCACGTGCTTGGCCACGTCGACCATTGGTGAACGGGTGATCAAAACCGGCACGATAATGCCGTCTTTGCGCAAGCGAGTGGTCTCAATGCTTTCGATAACTTGTCCGCGTCGTCCGGCTTGCACGAACTGCTCGAATTCATCTTTCCTGTCCTCGGGCACCAGCATGCTCGCGTTCTGATACATCACTTCCTCGGCTGTATAGCCGAAGCAGCGCTCTGCGCCCTTGTTCCAGCTGATAATCATGCCTTCGGGCGTTTGTCCGATGATGGAATCGTTGGAGGAGGCGACGATTTCCGCCAACTGTTCTTTCTCGGCATATTGCTCGGCGAAACGGCGCTCGCTGGCTTGCAGTTCTGCTGTTCGCTTATTCACGAGATCTTCGATGCTGGTGCGAGTTTCCAACACTTGGGACTGCCGGTGCGATACGGCTTGCATTTCAGCTACCTGAGTCAAGCAGGCTTTGATCAAAAATGTGTCCGCGAATACCACCCACCAGGCGTGCTCGAGCCAACGCCAGGGCTGAATTTCTTTTGTGCCGTAGACAGACTCCGGAAACACGATGCCGCCGACGAAGTGGTTAGCCGCAACCACAGCTGTGGCCGACACCAGTACTCGCCAGTCTCTATAAAGGCTGAGCACGGCGAGCGAGCCGAAGACGTGGAAGTGTGCTTCCACGCGGCCACCTGTCAGGTGAATGAGAAGCGCGCTGTAAACCATTTGAGAAATGGCGATCACGTGCCGCGTCAGTGTTTCGCCCGGACGCTTGAGAGCGAGCAAAACTGGGGCGGCGGTGATGAAGCCGCCCAGGAAAATCGCCATCATTAGCTGGTCGTGCGAGCTTTGCGGCCAGGCGATCGGTGAAACCAGAAGCGAAATAATTACGCCGACGAACCACTGGACGATCATGAGCGCAGACATTAGCTTGTCCGTCTCGACATAGACGTGTTTTTGTTTCTCGGCAAAGAGTTGCTCTGCGCGCTGGCCGATTTTAATGTCTAAAACTACGTCGCCTGTTGTCGTATCCGGCATAGGGTAACCTCACATCCACGTCGAGGTAATTACGCCGTTCAAGATGTTCATGATGTCGTCCGGCAACTTGAGTGGATCGAATGGCTTAGTGATCACCCCGACAGCGCCGAGTTCGCAGTAGTGCTGGACTTCATGCTTTTGCACCTTGGCAGTCAGGAAAATTACCGGTGTGTCTTCGACACCTGATTGTTCTTGCAATTTTCGAAAAGTAGTTGTGCCATCCATGCCCGGCATCATGACGTCGAGCAGGATCACATCCGGCTTGTATTGGCAGACGACTTCCAGTGCTTGAGTGCCCGAATCGGCGGCCAGCACTTCCCATTTGCCCACTCTGCTCAGACTGATTTCGGCTACTTTGCGGATAGCAGGGTCGTCGTCAACGACTAGGATTCTTTTGATCTTCATCTTCAAAAGCGCCTCAATTAAAAGTGGAGGACCGATTGGTCCCCGAGCCCAGACGCCAAGCCTCCTATGTAATCTCTATGTACCCATAAACGGGTGTTTCTTTCGGGAATTTTTCCCAGCCGGCGGCGGTTGTACCCGGTGAGCGTTTAGTTTGAGGACCCGATATGACAAAAGAAATTGATCGGCGCGAGTTTTTGAAGCTGGCCGGACTTTCCGGCGGCGTGGTATTCATGTCCGGACTTGCCGGGGCGCCGGGGCTGGCGCTGCCTTTAAGGAAGGCTGGTGACTTCTTTTTTGTGCAGCTTTCTGATACCCATTGGGGGTTTGAAGGTGCAAAGATTAACCCTGACGCTAAAGGAACGCTGATTAAGGCGGTCAAAGAGGTAAACAGTCTGCAACAGGGTCCGGATTTCATTGTGTTCACAGGTGACCTTACTCACACAACCGATGATGTGAACGTGCGCAAGGCGCGGATGAAGGAATTTAAGGACATCGTTTCCGAGCTCGACACCAAAGTGATCCATTTCATGCCGGGCGAACATGATGCGTCGCTGGACAACGGCGAGACATACAAGGAATTCTTCGGACAAACGCACTACACATTCGATCATAAGGGCGTGCACTTCATTGCCATCGACAATGTGTCCGATCCCAAAGGCACTGTAGGCGAAGAGCAGCTGGAATGGCTGAAGAACGATCTGGCGAAACAAAAACCAGACGCCAATATTGTTGTTCTTACACATCGTCCGTTGTTTGATTTGTATCCGCAGTGGGATTGGGCAACGCCCGACGGCGACAAGGCGATTGAACTGTTGATGCCGTACAAGCACGTCACCGTTTTTTACGGGCACATCCATCAAGAGAACCATCACATGACCGGGCACATTGCGCACCATTCGGCGAAGTCGCTGATGTTGCCGATGCCTGCAGCCGGTTCTGCGCCGAAGCGGCAACCGGTTGCCTGGTCGGATGCCGAGCCGTATAAGGGACTGGGCTGGCGCAGCGTGCGCAGCAAAACCCGGCGCGACGATTACGAATTGGCGGAATATCCAATCACCAAGGATGCCACCATCTGATTTGCATGTCGTGTTTCATCGTAGCGGCGGGCGGTAGCCCGCCTGCTCAACGACTTGCGTCGAAAGCATCCGGTATGTGCAGAATCTCGATGTCGGTGAGTTCTGGTGACTCGCCGAATGAAACTGCGCCGCCGTAATAGACAATGCAAATGTCGGCGCGGCAACATTGTGATGTGCGCACGTTGCGAGCGAGATAGGAACGCATGCAAATGAGAATTTTGCGCTGTTTCCGCCAGTTGATCGTTTGCAAAACGGCATCTGCATGGTACTGCTGATCGTCTGTATGCCGCCGCGTTTTCACTTCGACAAAAACAAGCACGCCGTCCCGGTCTTGCATAATCAAATCAATTTCTCCAAACCGTCCGCTGCGCCAGTTGCGGCAAATCTCTCTGTATCCTAGCGAGATGAAGTATTCGCAGGCGTACTTTTCACCAAGAGCGGCTATCTGCTTGCGATTCAACCCATTTTGCAACGATGAGTCTCGTTTGATTGTTTTGTCCATGCGTTGTGCCCTCCTGTTGGATATAATTTTTGATTCTTCTTGTAATACGTCGAAATCCAGTCAAGAGTTCAATCGGAGACAAAAATGCTCGATCCACGCATCATTCGGGAGCACCCGGAGGAAGTCAAGAAAGCCTTGGCTCGTCGTCACGCCGGCTTCGAAGGGCAGATCGATGAGTGGCTTAAAGTCGATCAAGAAAACCGGGCTGCCGTAGCCGAGTTGGAACGTCTACGTCAGCGCAAAAACGAAATCTCGAACGACGTAAAAACGGGCAAAATCACCAAGGAAAAAGCCCAAGAAGAAAGCAAGGAGCTCAAGGAAAAGGTTCCCGCCCTGGAAGAACTTCAGCGCCAGCTCGATGAGAAGGGAAACGGGATGCTGCTCGGCATCGCGAATGCCCCTGATCCCACGGTGCCTGATGGCAAGGACGAAAACGAAAACGTCGAGCTGAAGAAGTGGGGCACCATCCCCAAGATCGACAAACCGAAAGAGCACGATGAAATTGCGAAAGCTCTCGGCATTCTCGATTTCGAGCGGGGTGTAAAAATTGCAGAAACGCGCTTCACTGTAGTCATGGATATGGGTGCGAAGCTCGAGCGCGCGCTGATGAATTTCATGCTCGATATGCATGCGGGAAAAGGCTATCGCGAAGTGTTTCCGCCGATCATGGTCAATCGCGACTGCATGGTTGGAACCGGACAACTTCCCAAATTCGACGGTGACTTCTACAAGTGTGAGGGAGAAAATCTCTATCTCGTGCCGACGGCCGAAGTGCCTGTCACCAACCTGTATCGCGACGAGATCCTCAAGGAAGAGCAGCTTCCCATCTATCACTGCGCCTATACCCCGAACTTCCGTCGCGAAGCCGGCTCTGCCGGCAAGGACACGCGCGGTTATATTCGTCAGCATCAATTCAACAAAGTCGAGCTGGTGAAATTCTGCCTGCCGGAAAATTCCAACGATGAGCACGAAAAACTGACGCTGAATGCTGAGGCTGTGTTGGAAGCGCTCGGGCTTGCTTACCGCCGCATCTTGCTGTGCGGTGGCGACATGGGTTTCTCCGCGCAAAAATGCTACGACCTCGAGGTGTGGTTCCCGGGGCAGAATCGCTATCGGGAGATCAGCTCATGCAGTAACTTCGGTGACTTCCAGGCGCGCCGAGCAAATCTGAGGTACAAACCCGCCGACGGTGGCAAGCCGCGATACATGCATACGCTCAATGGCTCAGGTCTAGCGATCGG
>DATNQY010000243.1:0-2489 GCA_036703785.1 Candidatus Obscuribacterales bacterium | reverse complement strand
CCCCGCAAGTTTGCATTGCAATAAAAATAAGCTAGCGCGATCAGCGACAATAATCAACCAAAATCCACCAAAAATTTGCGCCGTCCAAAATTACTCATGGATTCAATTGTCGCAAGCCGTTTTGCGCGCTTTAACGAGCGTTTGTGCGTTGCAATCGAACACGGTCGAGATAATGATTTTCCTGCAGAGAATGATTTTTTCGCTTGCGTTGAAATCGCAATGTCGGAATACTGTCCGCACAAGCTGCATATGGTTGGATATTGTGTAGTTTGGTTGATTTTGGTCGATAAGCAAATCGCAGACCTTTGTATCCCGCGCGCTCACTTCAAAAGCTTTTTGAATTTAGGCGAACGGTTGGGGAATAAGAAAAATAAAATCCGCGGAGGAACGAAATGGCGGTCGAAACACAAATATTGTCGGGACGATCATCGTCCGGCGAATTAGTGCGATCAATTGACTGGAAGGGTGCTTTTTGGGTGGCCAGCGGTGTGCCGGCCCTCGTTTTGTTTTCAATCGGCGGCATTGCCGGTACGACGGGAAAGGTAGCCTTTCTTGTTTGGGCGGTGTCCATGGTCATGGGCTTCATCCAATCTTTCACCTATGCCGAGATAGCAGGCCTCTTTCCAAATAAATCGGGCGGCGCTTCAATCTATGGCGCGGCTGCTTGGGTGCGTTACTCCAAATTGATTGCGCCACTATCGGTGTGGTGCAACTGGCTGGCCTGGTCCCCGGTCTTGTCTCTCGGGTGTTCGATTGCCGCTGCTTACATCTTAAATGCACTCGGCCCGATTCCTGCGGCCGACTCTCCGGATGTATTGGCGTGGGTGCAAGCTCATGCGAGTGCGATCCCGCTTGATAGTCCGCGCATTGCTGAATGGCTTGCGGCGAACGCCGGCCATACGGCAACGGAAGGCGTCAGCGCGTTGTTGGCTCAGGACGGAGTTGCAGCTCTGACTCCGGCGTTCCGCAATTGGACGCTATTCACGCATTCGCTCGGCCCGGTCACCTTCTCTCTGAATTGGGTGTTCTTTATCGGCGCGGTGCTCATGCTGCTCACGTTCGCCATCCAGCATCGCGGCATCCTCGGCACGGCCAGCGTACAGAAATATATCGGACTGCTGGTCATCATACCGATGTTGATCGTCGGTGTGGTTCCCATCCTCACTGGACAGATCAATTGGGATAACTATTCGCCGTTGGTTCCGCTGAAGGCCGCATACGCTCCTGAGATGGGAGAGTGGAACGTCGGCGGCTGGACGCTGGTTCTCGGCGGAATGTTTATCGCGGCGTGGTCGACCTACGCTTTCGAAACCGCCATTTGCTACACAAGCGAGTTCAAGAATCCGAAGACCGACACGTTCAAAGCCATCTTCTTCTCGGGCCTTTTGTGCGTGTTGCTTTACACCTTGGTGCCATTCACGTTCCAAGGCGTCCTCGGCCTCAACGGCATGCTGGCAACGCCTATCGTCGATGGCTCCGGCGTCGCAAATGCGATGGCTACGATGGTCGGCGGTTCGGGCTTTGTGGTCAACATCATGGTGATGTTGATGATCCTGGCATTGATGCTGTCGATCATGACGGCGATGGCCGGATCGTCTCGCACGCTTTATCAGGGTTCCGTCGACGGCTGGCTGCCTCGGTATCTTGATCATGCGAACGAGCACGGCGCTCCGACGAGAGCAATGTGGACGGACCTGGTATTCAACCTGGGCCTTCTCGCGATCGCAGCCGCGGACGCTACCAGCTTCTTCTTCATTCTGGCGGTTTCCAACTGCTGCTACATCATCTTCAACTTCCTCAACCTGAACTCCGGCTGGATCCATCGTATCGACAATGGGCACATCCAGAGACCGTGGCGAGCGCCTACCATTCTGTTGGTCTTGGGCACCATGTTTGCGTTCGTCAACGCCGCCTTCATGGGTGCTGGAGCCAAGGTCTGGAACCCGATGGCGTTGTGGGCCGGCGCGATCGCTGCGTCCCTCATCATCCCGGTGTTTCTGTTCCGGCACTACGTCCAGGACAAGGGCAAGTTCCCCGCCCACATGCTTGAGGATTTGAACCTGACGGCTAACGATCTGCAACAGCGCAAGGCCGGCATCCTTCCCTATCTCACGCTTGCTGCCGGTATTGTCGTGGTTCTCGTTGCGAACTGGTTTTTCACGCTTCCGGCATGAAGCCGAAGCTGTGACGTGAAGCGTTCATCGCAGCAGTCCTTCGTTCTCAGTAAGGCCATTCTGAGCGGATTGTTGCGGTGAAACGGTCAGGGCGGAAGAAGCCTCCCTATTCGCCCTGACCCAACTTTAAGTGAATTTGCCTCCATGACCGCAATGCGGAAGGGCGGCCTTTCACATTGCCAAGAGCGGAGAAGCACTGAGCTATGCTTGTAGCGGGAATCAAAAGCAGACCGGTCTATCGAGGACTGCGACCGGACCTGTTTGCAAAACAGAATATCGTCGTGACCGACGCCGCCGGCTGTGAAGCCGTCCTCG
>DATNQY010000242.1:0-16185 GCA_036703785.1 Candidatus Obscuribacterales bacterium | reverse complement strand
GCTAGCCTGGCTTGGCTTTCAAGACCTCCCTCTGCCGGGTGCCTGCTCTCCAGCGCTCAGCATCCATATGCCCGGGCAGCCGATAAATTAAGCGCCAGGGCGGGCGTCGGGTTTTCGGTGCAACGTATCAGTCGCTGCTTTGACGGCGCAGCGCCCTAGGTACTCGGTTTTCGCTCTTGGGGTTCGTCGGCCTTGTAAGTGTCACGAGAACCGGCTCCGCGGGGGCTTGTTTGTCCGAAGGTGTTGCTGAACGGCAGCCTTTGCGGTGCGCTGTCGAGCGGATGGAAAGTAACCTGAGCGGCAGTTTCACCTTCAATCATGGTGAACCATGAGTTCTTACCGGTGGCGCCATTGTCGCCCTCGCCGGTAGTCGGGCCTCTTGATCTGTTGTGTAGGTTATTCGCGGTGCGGTGAGTGGCGAACTGATTGCGGCCAAGCCAGGTGGATCCTTCCCATTTGGCCATCAGCGATTGTAGACCGGCCTGTGTTGCCGACGGCATATTCAGACCTGTATCCGACTGATAGAGGAAATTCGCACCGGGAGCCGCAGCAAAGAATTTCTTGCCGGGAGGCAGATTTTTCAAAATTGGATCGTCTGGATCGAGTCCGATTTCTTTAGCAATCTTTGGCAGATCTTCGGTATATCCATATCGATATTTGCTTGAATCGATACCTTGTTCTTCCGGCGTTTTGCTGAAGTCGACCTCAATCTTTTGTTTTACGTTTTCCTTGAGCGATTCTTTGACGTTCATTACGCCATGCCCTTCTTTCGTGGGCACAACGTAGATACCATCGGCGGCCATGTCGACGCTGTCTTCCCCAATTTTGCTCGCCGGATATTGGATGGGCTCCCATTCACCTTTCTCGTTTTTCTGCGTAAACTGAATCTCGCCTTTAGCGACAGCTTTGCGTATGCCGTTAAAGCCCAAGACGCTAGAGGCAGCGCGGCGTTCGTCTGCGGCAATGCGCCTGTCTCCTTCGGCGGCGAGAGTTTCGGCCATGTTCGATTTTTGCGCCAGATCCGCATACAGTTTTTGCTGTTCCGGTGTGTAGAATTTCGGCGCCGGATCCTCAGCAAATGCATTTATTTCTTCGTTGCTCAGATGGATGATGTTCTTGTTGAAAGACACAAACGTACTGGCATTTGGCTGTACGCGCACCAGCGGTCGCGAATTGAGAACGCTCTGCAACATAGACGTATCCAGCGCGAATCGAGGCAGTATCGGCTTGTCGGCAGTGCCACCATTTATGCGATTGAGTTCTGCATATCCATCGTGCAGATCCTTGGGCGTGATGCCGTACTTTTGGACGAATCTTTGTATAGGCATGCCTCGTCCGGTCGCCACATTGGCCGCGTCTATACTTGATAGCGCCGCAGTGCGAGCGAGGGGATAAGCCGCGTTGAACAGCACTGCGCTGGCCGCAGCTTTCTCGTATTGGGGCAACTTGTCCATACTAGGCAGCTCGCCCTTACCCGCAAGGTCGCCCACCATCATCGAGGCCGGGGCTACGGCCGTGCCCAGTGCTCCCCGCGCCAGGAATTGCGCTGCCGGTGTCGCATAAGCGCCTGCTCCGCCCAGCGCGGTGCTTTCCGTGAGCGCTTGAGAAAATTTGATCTTGCTGAGCAATGGGTTGCCCAGCGAGTACAGGCCCATAGCGGCGGTGCCGGCGGCTATGTTGCCCCATTTTGTTTCGCCAGGCAAGGTATCGCGCAGTCCGTTATACAGGGCTGCACCGCCGACGTTGGCGGTGAATTCGCTGCTCAGCAGTGCCGTGCCGGTTTCGCCAAGTCGCGCCATGCCGGCGAAGTTGCTGAATTTTGAAAGCGCCCCGCCCACCATTGTCGAAGAAGCGATGTATGGCAGCAGTGAAGTGCCACCGCGGACGAGGCTTTGCGTTGCCCAGCCAAGCGTGTCTTTGGCTTCGTGCTCTTGCAGGCGATCAAGCTTGATTGGGTCCGGATTCAGACCGACCAGATGTCCGACATTGAGTGCGGTATTGTATGTGTCGACCAGCAGTCCGTTATATAGCGGTTTGCCGACGTTTTCTGCCAGCCAACTGCCGCGTGGTTCTTCGGGGCTGTGCGCTGGTTCGGATTTGTCGGAGAAACGGCCGTGTTCGACCATAGTCTAGTATCCGTTGAGAAACTCCACACCGTTCAATCTACTCAATAGGTATATGGCTATGAATGGGGGAAATACGACGGCGTGTTGGAGCGCAGCATATATTTAATGCCGCGGTACGTAATTCCCGCACGTGGGGAGCTGCTACCTCAATGCCGAGCTGGCTTGCAGAATCATCATCGAGGCGTCGAGGTAATTGAGCGGGCGGTCGGTGTGGGCATGTTGCGTGGGCGCTTCCGCCATAGCGGGCGCGGCAAACCAGCGATCGGCGCGCTTTTTCGCGCCTTTGTCGTGGTTGTCGACCAGGTGAGCAAGCATCGTCAGTGCGTCATGAGAGTAGATGGGTGCTTCTCCGCCATTGGCATCCGCGCTTGGCGGCTGCAGATGAGCTCGGCGTGCCACCATACGGCAAAACTCCGCACGGGACACCGCCTGGCAGGGATCAACGCTCGCTGAAGGCGCGATCACGCCTGTTTTCAGCATTTCGCGGAAGGCAGCCAGCCGGAAGCGGGCGTTGGGTTCGAAGAACTCAGAATAGCGAGCCAGTGCTGCAAGCTGCTCGCTAGTCGGACGCTGGTTGGGATAAATACTTGCACTTGTCGCTTCGGCCTGATGGCACGCTTTCATGAACTCAGCAATGGCCGTGCCGGTGGTGCCCATGCCATCCCCGATGGCGTGGATCTCAAGATCAGGGCGTTCGCACGCTTGGCGAATGATGCGCAAGGTGGCAAGCGTGTAGTCGTAGGCTCCCAGCTTTTGGGATTTGCTGTTCCAGTAGCTCATCGGTGCAATCACATCGAAGTACTGGGCGATCGTCTTCCATGGAATATGCATCACTTCTTTGTAGTGATTGAGCGGGCTGTAGACCACGGCAATCAGCGGATAATTCGGGCCCAAGGACTCGCGCAGCTTTCCGCTGAACTGCTGAACGTGAGCTGTAGTGAGGTTTTTCTCCATATCGGGCGCAATGGCATCCAGCGATTCGCCGCCCGGGCTCTGGAAATGGGCGGCCGCCAGTAGCTTGTCGGCATCGGTTGCCGGGTCGGACAGCTCTATGTAAGCCCAGCCGATGACGCGGATTTTGTGCCGGTGGCAGGCGTCAATTAATGCTCCCAGCTCGGGGGCATGGGCAATCGACGGCATGTTGCTGCGCGTAGTCTGGATAAACAAATTTCGTATGCCGTAGGAACGCAAGTTGGAGCAGTAAGCATCCAGATCGCCTGTGGGGTAATTCCATACGTTGGCCCAAATGCCCGCCCCATCAGCGAGTCCGGGCGGAGTCAACTCATGATGGCTGGCCGCCAGCGAGCGCGTGACGCATAGAAGCGCAGCAATCATCAAGAACGCAAAAACTGACCGCGCGGTCCGGGGTTTCATCAAGGTGACCTTTCTAGTAAGCAGCAACCGTACAGGTGCCTGCCGGAGAACAGACTAATCCGATTATATCTGTTGACATTGAAAGTGGCAGCCCCCCGGCGTCTATAATTCGGGCATGAAAGTTGCAATTGCCCAGATCAACCCAACCGTCGGCGACATTACCGGCAACGTAAGAAAAATTATCGAGTTCGGACGCCAAGCCAAGTCCAAAAATGCCGATCTTGTGATTTTCAGCGAATTGGCCGTCTGCGGTTATCCGCCGATGGATTTGTTGCTTAAGGACAGCTTTATCGAGGCGACCGCCGAAGGCGTGGAATGTGTGGCCCGAGAGCTCAAGGACATAAGCGTTGTCCTCGGCTATATCGATCGCAACAAGGGCCCCGGGCGCCCTTTGCACAACGCAGCCGGCTTTCTGCAGGGTGGTAAGTTAGCCGGGGTTCAATACAAAACGCTGTTGCCCAGTTATGACGTTTTCGATGAAGACCGCTATTTCGAGCCTGCTCACAATTACTCTTTAATGGAGGTACAAGGCAAACAATTCGCCATGTCCGTATGCGAAGACATATGGAATGACGCGGAAATTTGCCCGGTGCCTCGCTATCTCACAGACCCCATTAAGCTGCTTTCCGAGCGTAAACCTGATGTTCTCGTCAACATTTCGTCGTCGCCATATTCACAAAAGAAGGAAAACGTACGCCACGAGCTGGTGCGCAACCAGGCCATTCGCCACGGTTTGCCGGTGTTTTACGTTAACCAAGTTGGCGGCAATGATGAGCTTATCTTCGACGGACGCTCCATCGTCGTCAATGCCAAGGGCGAATTGATAGCGGCCGCCTCCGCATTTGAGGAAGATTTATTGATCGTTGAGCTGGACGAGATGCGAGGCGATATACGTTCGACGCCCACAGATGCGGTCGAGAATATATACGCAGCGCTGGTTTTAGGAACTCGCGATTATATGTCCAAGTGCGGCTTCAAACGTGCCGTGGTCGGATTGTCCGGCGGCATTGATTCGGCTGTCGTATGCGCTCTGGCCGTGAAGGCGGTGGGGGCTGAAAACGTCGTCGGTGTGGCCATGCCCTCACCGTATTCGTCCGAACATAGCCTCGCAGATGCCCGCGGGTTAGCCGAAAATCTTGGTATTGAATTTCATACCATCCCTATCGAATCGCCGATGAAAGCCTTTGATAACATTTTGGCGCCCACCTTCAAGGGCACCAAACCTGATACCACGGAAGAAAATATTCAGGCGCGGTTGCGCGGGATGATCGTGATGGCGCTGTCCAATAAATTCGGTTATCTGGTGCTGACAACGGGAAATAAATCCGAGCTGGCGGTGGGGTACTGCACTTTATATGGTGACATGTGCGGTGGGCTGGCCGTCATCTCAGACGTGCCGAAAATGATGGTGTATGACCTCGCCAGGTACATCAATGAACTCGAGGGTAAGCCCGTAATTCCACGAAATACAATCGACAAAGAGCCGTCGGCCGAGCTGCGTCTGGGACAAAAAGACAGCGATGTTCTGCCGCCATATGTGGTGCTGGACGGTATTTTGCAAGCGTATGTGGAACAGCGCATGAGGGCGGACGCAATCGTCAAACTGGGTTATAAACCGGAAGTTGTCATGGATGTAATCAACCGCATCGATCGCAATGAATACAAGCGATATCAGGCCGCTCCCGGGCTGAAAGTGACAGCGCAGTCCTTCGGTTTCGGATGGCGCATGCCCATAGCTCAGCGATTTAAGGAACGCCTTAACGCTCAGGACTTGATATGCTAGGGTCTGTGGCGTTAGCCCGCTAAATAGGAACGAAACTCATGGCCAGAAAAGAAGACGAGATTCAAAAGAAGCTTGTAGAACTGGAAATCTCGATCAAGGATGAAGAAGCTAAACATCAGTTGCCGGCCGCCAGGCACAATGCAACCGATCTGAGCACCACAGATTATGTCGATGCGAAGCTCCAAAAAGAAGCCGAGAATATTGACGTTTCACTCTATCAAATTGGTGGTTACGTTTGCATCATAGGCAGCATTTGCATGCTGCTTGCACACCTGCAGCCGGTTAATGGCTGGGCCAGTTTATTTACTTCATCCGGGCTGGGGTTGATGCTCATCCCGCTGTTCGTTGGCATCGGATGGTTCTTTTACGATTTCAAATCAAAAATCGCGCAATTGATGACTGTGTGCTCGCTGGGGGCGATGTTCTTCGTCATTCTCAGCCGCATGGACATCCGCCCGATTTTCGCCAACATGCTGGATCTTGTTATGATGACGATTCCTCTGTGTGTTGGTGCAGCTCTTCTGCTGAAGGCGCACGTCAAGCGTCTGGAAGGCGTCAAAGAACTCAAGGATAATCAACCCAAGAAATGAATACAGTAGAAGCGAGCCGGCAAGTTCTGTTGACCAAGAAGGACTCCGGCATTGCCATTGTTTTGCTCGACGGCAGCGGCAAGCTCAACTCACTGGGCACACCGGTGATGAGGGAGCTTCAGCAGATAATCAGAACCATTGGCTCGGATCCGCAAATCAAAGCCGCTATCGTTATCTCCGGCAAACCGGACAACTTCGTAATCGGAGCGGATCTTTTCGAGATTCGCAAGGTCACGGTGGAAGAAGATCTGCATAATCTCTCCCGAAATGGGCAACAAACCCTAAATGATACCGCGAACCTGAGTAAACCTTTGGTGGTGGCAATTAACGGCACCTGTCTTGGCGGCGGGCTAGAGCTGGCTTTAGCCGGGCACTGGCGTATCGCCAGCGATGAGCCTATAACCCAACTTGGATTGCCTGAGACGAGGCTGGGCATTATTCCGGGATTGGGCGGCACTCAGCGTCTGCCGCGATTGGTCGGACTGAAACAAGCTTTGGGTATGATCTTGTCGGCAGAAGCGATTTCTGCGCAAGAAGCGCTTGGCGTGGGGCTGGTCGATGAGCTGGTGCCTTCGTCCGAGCTCATGTCTCGTGCGGAGAAAAGAGCTTTGGAGCTCGCTGCAAATCCGGCAGTATTCGTCGAGCGCCAAGCGCTGATGGGCACGCTTGTCGAACAGACGGCATGGCCGCTCAAAGACGTTGACGAAGAGAAAGCCAACAAATTGTTCGCGATGACGGAACGCTCAATCCGCATCAAAACGAAGGGCAACTATCCAGCTCAAATGCGTGTGCTGGATGTAATCAAAACTGGGTTGACCAAAGGCATAAAAGCGGGATTGGAAGCCGAGTCTCGGCTGTTTAGCGAATTGGCATTCAGCGAAACGTCCGCTAATTTGATTGCCCTGTTTTTCCAGACCGATTTCGCCAAGCAGTCGGCGCGTTCGCTCGGCGCCAAATTCGGCCAAAATAACACCTGCAAAGTCGGCATCATCGGCGGTGGCATGATGGGCGGTTCTATCGCCAGATTGTCTAGCCAGCAAGGTATGACTGCCGTCGTCAAAGTAAAAACCGGCAAGACTGCTGAAGCGTCGCAGCATATCCAGGGCCCTCATATTCAGTGCGTGGAAGATTGGGCAAAACTTAGCGATTGCCAGCTTGTGCTTGAATGCGTGCCGGAGGATGTAGCTCTCAAACATTCAGTCCTTAAGCAAATCGAAAGTGTTGTTTCTCCGGACTGCACAATCGCCTCCAATACATCCGCGCTCTCGCTTGCAGAACTTGCCCGGGGGCTCGACAAAAACGATCGCTTCGTCGGACTGCATTTCTTCCACCCGGTCGATCGTATGCCGCTGGTCGAGATTATTTCTCTCAAGACGACGAGCCGCAAAGCGGCGGCTCGGGCAGCCGATTTTGTCACCAAACTGGGCAAGATTCCTCTCATGGTCAAGGATGGTCCGGGATTTTTAATCAACCGGTTGCTTAGCTGCTACCTGCTGGCGGCGGCCAATCTGATGGAAGAAGGTGTGCCGCTGAATTGGATTGACGAAGCCGCCATCGACTTTGGATTGCCTATGGGACCATGTGAGCTGCTCGACGAAGTTGGGCTTGATCTTGGATACAAAGTTGCCGCCAATCTTCATCAAACGCTCGGGGAGCGCATGCGTCCTTCCGACATTCTGAAAAACATCCCCAAGCTCGGGCTTGTCGGCAAGAAGAATGGCAAAGGCATCTACCTCTATGACGAGACCGGCCGCCGCAAGGAATTCAATCCTGAGGTAGCGGCGATTCCAAACGTTAAGACCAGCACCGAGAAAGCGGATGACGCGACCAAAAAGAAAATTGTTCAGCGTCTGGTCATGCCGATGATCGACGAGGCGGCGCGATGCTTGGAAGACCGAATCATCATGAAGCCACGCGAAGTGGACATGGCCATCGTCTATGGCATCGGCTTCCCGCCATTCCGCGGCGGCTTGCTCAAATACGCGGATCACGTCGGGCTGCCCGAAGTCGTCAATCAGCTCAACGATAACGATCGGTGCACCTCCCCCAAGCGTGGGGTGGCTCCGCTGATCTCCAAGTACGTCGCCGAAGGGCGCGGTTTTTACTCGCGAGGCGGTAAAGAGGAAGAATAATTGGCTGGCAACGAGGCGCCAAAAAAACGGCGGTTGTTTGTTGGGACCTTTCTTTCCGCGCATGACCAGCAACTGCTCGATCAGCTGCGGGAAACCGACGCGCGCTTAGCGCAGCTATGGCAAAGGAAGCTGCGTTGGGTGCACGGAAAAAAGATGCACCTGACCTGGTTGTTTCTCGGGCATGTCGGGGAGCATCATATCGATGAAATCAAAAAGCGTTTGGCGACCATCGCCGCTCAACATCCTCCTACTCGACTCGATTACAACCAATCCGAATTCTGGCCTTCCCCGAAATATGCTCGACTTCTTGTTCTGACACCAAGGGTGGTGCCGGATGAAGTGTATTCGCTCGAGCGCGACATCCTAACCGCGCTCCGGGAATACCTCCAAAAAGAGGAAAAACGGAAGTATCAGCCGCACATCACGCTCATGCGTATCGAACCGGGACCCAAGCAAGTTCTGGAGATCCCCGAGTGGGTCAATCTTGCAAAACGACTGCCCGTGCATCATAAAATCGATTGCATCGACATTATCGAGAGCAATCCGTCGCGAGGCGAAGAGGCTTACGTTTCTCTTCAATCCTTTAGATTGAAGCTTTGAATTTGTTCCAATCGAGTACGGGCTCAATCTCGCCATTCTTGATCTTGGTCATGAACACTTTGCCCTGCAGTCCATCATGCTGGTTGGGACTAAAGTTGAGTTTGAAATTGGTACCTAGTCCGATGTCGACATCGTGAATCGAGTTCATGGCTTTGACAAAACCATCTCTGGTCAAATCCCTACCGGCGCGTTTCAGTCCTTCGACGACAGCCATACCAATCAAGAATCCTTCGAAGCCGCTTTCAGAGGGCTCCTCGTGGAGGTACTTTTGACACAGCTTCTTATACAGCAGGACGGTTGGCAGGTCTTTATAGGTCAGCGGCAATACCTGACTGACCAGGGTTCCATCGGCGGACTTACCGGCTTCTTCCGTGAGCAGGTCGGTGCTCGACGAGAAAGAGACCATCAACACATGTGGTCCGAGTTCTGCTTTGCGTTTGACCAGCGTCGCTACGGCATCGCCGGCCCCGCCAATGATCACGGCTTCCGGTTTGGATGTTTTGATCTGCGCAATCATTGGGCTGACGTCGGTGGCCAGGCGCGGATAGGAGACCTCGGCAGCGAGATCGCTTCCGTTGCGTCTCATCGCCTGCATCACGCCTTGTCGGCAGGCTGCTCCATAAGCATCGTCCTGGTAAATCAGTGCTATCTTGTGGAGATGTAAGTCGTGCAGCAAGACCTCGACTTGTTCTGCGGCCTCATCGGTGTATGATGCGCGCAACTGAAAAGCGTAGGGGTGTGTCGGCTTGATGATAAATTCTCCGCCGGTGGAAAAGCCAACCATCGGAATATGATGAGATTCCGAGAGTGGAACGTACTTCGCGGCAGAGGCTGTGCCTTGAAACAAGGCGCCCAGAAAAACTTTGTCTTTGAGGCAGGTATTGAAACAACTGATGGCGCCGTCATTGACGTTGTAGTGGTCGTCGCAGCTAATCAGTTTTAGCTTGCGACCGTTCACGCCGCCTGATTCATTTATGTAGTCGAAGTACGCTTTCCCACCATGAACAACGGCCATGCCGCGGATTTTCTGTTGTCCGGTGAGCGGTGCGCACGAGCCGATTACGACTTCTTGGTCGCTGAGTCCGGTTTTCTGGTTGGCCGTAAATTGGTCGGCAGTCGAGAAAGCTATTCCTGCCGGACTGGCCGCCCGGGCGGCAGTCAAGGGTAACAAAAGTGCTCCGCATAGAAAGGCGGAAATGAGCAGCCTGGCGGACTTTCGAAACATCACCACCCCCAACGTAGTCCATCATAATTATAATCCATATGGGTTATGGCGGCGAAAGGTTATGTAAGATTTTGATACTGATAGGCTACGGCAATCCCAATTGACCAGCGGCGTCCGGTGCCAACTCGATTTCGCCGCGTATGGGCAGAGCGTTGCGAGCTGTGCTGATTCCCTGTATCGCCTGCTGAGGCGTGGTGTCCGGAATTCCGGGGAACCTCTTTTGGGTTTCCGGAATCGAGAAGGTGCGACTGGTGACGATGTCCTCAGGCTTGAGGCTGTGGTGCATTTCCAGATAAACGGCAGCCGGCGGTGCATCGATATCGGCCGTCACGGCGTCGTTGTCGACGGCAGGCATCTCGTGCCTCATTGCCAATGCTTTGTTGTGGAAGTCGTCTTTGCGCGCCAGGAATTCCTCGAAATTGAAATTGACGGGATCGGTGTGATCGCCTTGCTGCGCATATCTGTGTGTAATCACGTTGTCGTTGACTACATGGAAGCGGTCTTGCAGGTAGGTCACAAGCCGCGTCACGGCGGCCCGCTGCTCAGGCGGGTAGTCCTGGCTGCCGGTGTGGCACATCTCAATGCCGATTGTATTGTCGTTGTTGATGCCCGGCAGCGTTTTGAAGATGTTGACGTGCACAGTCGCATACTTTGGATCGACGGTTTCAAAAATCGTGCCGTCTCTGTCGACGATGAATTGGGCGCCCGGATGTCTTCGTCCGCCCGAACTCCAGGCGTTAATCACATGGCGGGCATCTTGCGGCACGCCTGTTTCGGTGGAGTGCACGACGATGTATTTCACTTCTTCGCGGCGTTCTAATATGCCGCCGTGCAGGGGATAATAATTGACTGCGCCGGATCGAATCAACAGGTTGGGCGGGACGTGGTCTGCCGTGCCGCTCTGGAAGGCGTAGCGTATTTTGAGCGCCTCGTCTGACGGCAGCAAGCTAAGGTCTTGCGGCGGAGCCTCCATCATGAGCATATCCAATGCATATGCATAGCGCGGCTTCGATTGGGCAGTGGCGTGGTGCTTCGTCGTGTGGTGGCGCCCATGGTGGCGGCTGCTTGTGCTGCTCGAGTGAGCCGAGCTGCGAGTGTGACGGCGTGCTTCCGCCTGATTGCACAAAGGCGAAAGACCGACCAGCGCCGTAATAGCAACAGCTAATGTTGCACCATACTTAACGACGCCAACAATATTCATTCCGAGTCCCCAGCCCAAAGGTGACCTGCAAAGCATTATATGCTTTCTCGCTGCAGTCAGGCAAAAAGTTAATCGATCCAGGCGCCACCCAATAAATAGGTGTCTGTTGAATCATATATGCCCAGAACTTGCCCCGGGGTAATCGCCGGTTGCGGCTGCTCAAATTCTACGTGCACCCGATCTTCCGGCAGCGGCGTGATCAGTGCTTTTTGCACGGCGCTGTTGTAGCGAATTTTTGCCATCGCCTCGAAAGGCTCATTGGGAGCCTGCGACGTAAGCCAGTTGACTTGCGAGCCTGTAAGATCGCGGCGCAGCAGCGTTTCCGGAGGGCCGACGTATACGATGCGCATGTCGGGATCGATTCCGGTGACATACAACGGTTGCGGCCAGGCGATACCGAGACCGCGCCGCTGTCCGATCGTGTAGTTGTGCGTGCCTTTGTGCGTGCCTATCATCTCGCCTGTTTGCACATGGAGAATGGCGCCTGGCTTTTCCTCGAGGAAGTTGGCCAGGTATTGCTGATTGGTGGTTCCTTCCGGAATGAAGCACAAGTCCTGGCTGTCGGGGCGTTTTGCCACGACGAGATCATTCTCCTCGGCAATCGTGCGAATTTGATCTTTGGTGTAATCGCCCAACGGCAAGAACGTTTGCTCAAGCTGCTCTTTTGTCAGACCCCAGAGCACGTAGGACTGATCTTTGCGGCGATCGGCGGCGCGCGCCAAGCGCACTCCATCCGGTGTGCGCTCTACTCGCCCGTAGTGACCGGTGGCCATGTATTGAGCGCCCAGATGTTTCTTGCTGTAATTGAGCAGCGCTCCCCATTTGATCACTGTGTTGCACATGCTGCAAGGCAGCGGCGTGCGGGCCGCTGCGTAAGACTTAGGGAAGTTGTCCATGATTTCGTGTTTGAACAGCTCGCGCAGATCGACGGCGAAATGCTCTATGCCCAGTTGTTCGCAAACACGGGCTGCATCGATCATGCCCGTATCACAGCAGCGGCTGCCTGACTTGATCAGCCAGCCGGTGACGCCGACGATATCGTAGCCCTGTTGCTGCAGTAAAAGCGCTGTCGTGCTGCTGTCCACACCGCCGCTCATGCAGACGGCGACGCGGGTTTTGGTGGGGTCGGCTTTCGAGACCTTTTTCGCGGCAGCCAGCGAACACTCGACTACGGCGGCGAGTTCGGCTTCTCTGTTTGTATTGTTGAGCGTGCTGGTCATCTGACGGCGATAAACTTGCAGGCTGGTCGCCTGCGCTCCTCTGGCAAAAATCCACTGTACAACAGCACCCCTGCTCTTGTCATTAGGTGCGTTCAAGGCATTACGTAGTGAAACAATGGCAAGCCAGGTTATAATCGTTTGAAAAGAGAATCGGTTATGAATGCTTTTGGAGTGCTGCCAGACGGCTGTTTGCCGCCGCGGCATTGGTGCCTTTAGGCGCCTGTTTTAGGTAAAGTTCGTACTCGGCAGCCGCCTCAGCTCTATGGGCGGGATCGTGCTCGAGAGCCAGTCCCAAATTGAAGTGCACGACGGGCAGACTGTCGCTGGATTGCAAGATTGCCAGCTTGTACTCTCTGATTGCCTTGGGCACGTTCTTCTGCTGCTTATAGACGAGCCCCAGAGCGTTGTGAATGAGCGCACCGTTGCCGCCGGCAGCCTGGCTGGCACGCAGCAATGCTTTCTGGGCTCCATCAAGGTCGCCCGTTAGCCTGAGAGCCTGTCCCAGGTTGTATTCCGCCGCTGAAAAATCCGTCGGCTGTAACTGCAAAGCGACGCGGTATTCGGCTATTGCTTCTTTGTTCTTGCCCTGGCGTGCCAGAGCATAGCCCAGGTTGTTGTGCGCTACCGGATCCTTTGCTGCCTGGACGCCCACCGCCCGGCGCAGCATAGCTTCGGCAGCCGGCCAATCTTCGCGGTTGAATAAGTCGTAAGAACTGGACTGGTAATCCGTTTTTTCAGCTGAAAAGCCGAGTTCGCTGAGTTTTGCCCGCACCTTATCTTTATAAACAGGCTCAGTCTCGTACTTTAGCGAGTCTTCGAAGGCGCGCTTCGCTTGCGGCAGTTTGCGCATTTTCGCTTCTACCAATGCCAGGTTGTAGTAAGCGGCAGCATAGTCGGGCTTGGCTGCAATGGCATGATTGATTTCCGCTTCGGCTTTCGGCAAGTTGTTTTGCTGGAAATAATAAATGCCGAGGTGATTGTACGCCGGTGCGAAATTTGGATCGATCTCAACGGCTTTCGTGTAATAGTCGAGCGCCTGAGTCTGGTCGCCTGAACGGGCCGCGGCTGCATCTTTGAACTGAGCGCGGTCTCTGTATGCATCAGCTAAATTCACGAGTATATCCGGACTGGCGGATTTCTCTTGAGCAAGCAGTTTTTTCAGGCATTCAATCGTCTCATCGTATTTGCCCTGGCGGTAAAAGGCGCCCGCTTGGCGCATGAGATCGGCATCACTGTTGGGCTCGGCGTAGGCCATCGGCGCCATTGCCGACGCAAGCACGAGTAGAGAAAGGGTTAACGATTTCATCGCCAAGAGTAAAGATTGCCCAACCGTCAAGGATACAATGATAGCCCAGATATCCCGGCAATCGCTTCAGTGTGTGAACCAAACGTGGAGGCAAATTACGTCCCCCGACCGGCTTGTGTTACGATTAGCTATTCGGCCCACGTTTTGGAATGTTTTCGTTAGTTGTTAGCCATGCGTGACAATGTTCTTGCTCAAGTACTGCACCAGCGCTTTCTGGAATGCCCGCAGTATGCCAAGCTGCTTGCCCGAACCGCGCCCCAGGCGGCGCGCGGCGAAGTGCACGTAACAGGACTTTCTGATTCGGCAAAATCTTTGATTATGTCGCTGCTTCACCATGAGGTGAAGCGGCCCTTTTTTCTGGTCGCTTCGGACAACCACCATGCATCGCGCTATCACCAGGAAATTTCTCACTTGAGCCGTTTTCCGGTGTTCTTCTATCCGGCATCCGAGGTCTCACCTTACGAGCAGGTGTTGCATGGACCAGACACCATCGCGGCTCAGATGGAAGTGCTCGAGCATATTATCAAGCATCCCAACGCTCCGTACATCGTAGTTGTGCCGGCCAGGGCGCTGGTTCAGCGTGTGCTCGATCGAGACACTCTCGCCAAGAACACGCTTGAAGTGACAAAGGGGCAAAACCTCGTCATTGACAAGCTCGCGGCCGAGTTGGTGCGTCTGGGTTACAAGCGCGAAAGCATCGTCACGTTGCGCGGCGAGTTTAGCGTGCGCGGCGACATTATAGATGTCTATCCCTCGTGCGGAAATCCGGTTCGTATCGAGCTTTTCGGCGATGAGGTCGAGTCGATCCGCGTCTTCAATACCGACACACAGCGTTCTACCGACGAAGAAGAATCGGCGTTGATTGCGCCCCGCTACTGGCTGGTGATGGAAAACAGCCAGGAGCTTATGGAAAAACTGCGCGCCGCCACCGAGCAAGCTAAGGATAAGCTTGCAGATGAAGCAGCTGAAACGTTGCGCTCGGTGATGGAACAGGATCTTACCAACCTGGAAAACGGTGTTTATCCTGAATCCGCTGAATATTATGCCTCGTTTATCAACGAGAAGTTTGCCACCATACTCGATTACATTACGGACCGCGCCCTATTTCTTTTCGACGAATGGGACGCCGTAGCGATGGCGCTCAAATCCTACGAGCAAAAACTCGATGAAGCGTACGAGGAAGGACTGCTGTCCGGGCGGTTGCTTCCGTTGCCTCGTCCACTGCATTTGACGACTGCGGAATTCGGCGAGCAATCGCAGAAGTGGCAGCGGCTGTTTCTCGTCAGCATGCCTGGCGTAGAGGTTACCTACGACGAGGAAAATCAGTCCGCGGCCAATGCGATCATTAAGTTCGACTCTCATGCTGTCGATCGCTTCAACAGCCAGGTGCAGGAGATCGTTCAGAAGATTCGGCAGTGGCGGCATGACGGATACAGCGTCGTCATTTCCACCGAGCAGCCGCAGCGAATGCTGGGCTTGTTGCGCGAGTGGGATTGCCCGGCTGTTTACCTGGCCGGCGGCAAAGAAGGCACCAATGCCGTTGGTATCGCCGGCGATGCTGCCGAAGAAGTTGCCGCCTCCTCGCTGGGTGACGTGATGGCTGGACGGACAGCAGCCGGCGAAGAAAACCCGATGCTCGGCAATAAGGTGCTGATTACCCGCAATGGCTTTATGGGCGGCTTCCGCCTCGATGATGTCCATCTCGTCTCGTTGACTGACGGCGAATTGTTCGGCACAAAGCGCAGACCCGCGGTTTATCGCCGTCCCGTGGCCGAGAAAAACTATGAGAAGTTCACCTCGCTTTCCGATTTGAATGTCGGCGATTATGTCGTGCACATCAAGCATGGAATCGGGCAGTTTATCGGCATACAGCGAATCGCCTACGACAATCAGACCAGGGAATATCTGACTGTTCAATACAGCGGTGAAGATCGGCTGTACGTGCCTGTGGACCAGGTCAACCTGCTGTCGCGATATCGCGGAGCCGGTGAGAATGCGCCCAAGCTGTCGCGTCTGGGCGGAGCCGACTGGGAGTCGACGAAGCGCAAAGTGAAGAAGTCCGTGCAGCAAATCGCCGGCGACCTCGTCAACTTATACGCCATTCGCGCCAAGCAAGAAGGCTATGCCGCTTTGCCTGACACGCCCTGGCAGTACCAAATGGAAGAGGACTTCCCGTACGAGGAAACGCCCGATCAATGGCAGGCCATTGTCGATGTCAAAAAGGATCAGGAAAGCATCAAGCCGATGGATCGCCTCATTTGCGGCGACGTGGGCTTCGGCAAAACCGAGGTGGCGATCCGGGCGATTTTCAAAACCGTAATGTCCGGACGCCAGGCCGTGATTCTGGTGCCGACCACGATTCTTGCTCAGCAGCACTTCAATAATTTGAGTGATCGCTTTGCGCCATATCCGATTCGGGTCGGCTTGCTAAGCCGTTTTCGTACAGCCAAAGAGCAGAAAGATGTGGCCCGCCGATTGTCCACCGGCGAATGTGATGTCGTCGTGGGCACGCATCGCTTGTTGCAAAAGGACATTCTGTTCAAAGACCTGGGTCTGGTCGTGATTGACGAAGAACACAGGTTTGGCGTCGGTCACAAGGAAAAATTGAAACAGTTGCGCGTGATGGTT
>DATNQY010000241.1:0-2504 GCA_036703785.1 Candidatus Obscuribacterales bacterium | reverse complement strand
TTCGACGGATTGCAGTGGTTAAGCCCGGGCTAAGCCGCCTTTCTGCTCACGAGCTGTTTGAGTTCTTGCTTGCGTTGCAACACGCGTTGTCCCAGAGCGTTCAGGTTGGCGCCGGTCTGCTCAAGTATCGGCAACACCGTCGTTTCTTCTTCCTCGATGTGGTGTAGCACAAGTTCTTGCAGCACTTTGATTTTGGCCATGGCGCGGACGTTCAGTACGCTCATGTTTCCCAGCTCTGCCATCACTTCCTCGACGACGTGGTGCTCTTCGTAGGACTCGGCTGCTTTCTCCATGCTCGCCATTTCGACGACGGGGTAAACAATCTCTTCCTCGACTTTCGAGTGAATCCCGACTTCTCTGACGATCTCAACCAGCAACTGCAGTTTTACTTTCTTCTCGTTCTGCTGCTCGAATTGCTTAAATAGCCGCTTTACCAGGTTGTGATCGTTTATCAATATCTCAACTACGTTGGTGATCTCCGGCATGGTAATTCCTCCCCAACTGGGCGAAACACTATATGCGACGACTGTGACATCAGATCGATGTTCCGACCGCTCAGTAAAACAGGTTGGTCTGGCTGCATATACGGCGAACAGCAGACGCGAAACATCCATTGCAGCGTGGCACGACAAGCACGAACGTCACGTCGCCGACGAAGGTTAAGGCATCGTTATTTTCCTGTTGCGCCTTGCAACATAGCGGCTGCGCCGGGAACATGGGCTTAACCGCTGAGTCTCAAGAAGTATCGGCACAGCAATAAATGAATTGGGGCGATTTGCCTGTGCGAAAGAAGGTAATCATGGAAAAGAACAAGCTAGAGAATTATCTCAAGAAGTATCAAAGACGCGTCGAACTGCGCGAGTCGCTCCTCGCCACGCTGCGCGATAACGTGGACATCATTTTCGAAGTGTCGGGTGCAATGCTCGATGGCACGGACGGCTACGGCTTCCGGTCTACCCACATCAACAAGCTGTTGCAGCTTGTGCGCATGCAGGGCGATCCCAATATTGCGGACGAGCAATTGAAGCTGGAGCTGCTCCGCGAAATGCTGGGCGGATACCCGGTTTATAAGACAGCCATTGGCGGCACGACGTTTTTCATTTCCAGCTACGATGCGTGGTGCAAAACGCTGGGCAAAGCTTTGAAGACTATTCCCGCAACGATGCGCGCCGCGAGCTAGTTTTTGTCACCATATCTGGTGGCAGACAACTGTGAACGAATGCAACCGCTGCGGATTTACCTCGCGGTTGGACCGCTAGTCTTCCAATTCGAGCGCGGGCGCGGCGCGATGAAATCCAAATATTCCATCAGCTCGGTTTTCGCTTCGTTCAAAAGCTGAGCTTCGGCAGTGTTGCCTCCGAGATCCGGATGCGCCCCTTGCTGCAAAAGTTGTTTCTTCCAAGCGATCTGAATGATTGTTGGTGTCAATGTCTGATCGGCAGACAAGCCGAGGATCTGGCATGCCCGGCGAATGTTGTGGGACATTGGTTTGAACTTCTGCAAGGAGTCCGAAGGCGTCATGTCTTTCTGTCCGAGCGTGCTGCCTAGCGGGCCAATTTTGACCGCTGCCGGAGGCGGCGGTGGCTCGCACGGAATGCAGTCGGGCGACCAGTTTTCGATGCGCTGCTCGATTTTCGCGGCATCGTCGGCTTTGCCCATTCGGCGATACAGCGCCGCTGTAATACTCAACACCAGCATTGCCTGTTCACTATGTTGCCCAAACTGTTTTTGGGCGAGTGCCAGAGCCTCCGTCAGTCGCAGCTCCGCGTCGATGAAACGCCCATCGCGGCTGAGAGTATCGGCGGCGACGAGAAAGGCGTTCAGGGCAAGCTGGGTCTGCGAAGACGTCGTTTGCTTAGGATTTCCCGGCGAATTGGAATTCATGCGCTGCTCGTGGGGTGGTTAGCATCAAGCCGGGTTGTCCGGCCGATAGCCAACTTCGGCAGGGATTAATATGGCTTAATATTACTCATGACAGCCCATAATGTCAAATGAATATGGGGCTGGGACTGCCACAAACACCCGTATGACGCCAGTGCCAGATGTCTGCTTTTTGCCAACATTAAATCCGTCCGGCGCTCCCTAATCCACCGACGCTTGGCGTCAAAGCATTACCCGAGAGGAATACAGCCATGACCGCTAAATTCAAGCATACGTCGCAGAGAGTGTTGGCGAAACAAGTGTTGGAAATGATCGATTGGCAGCTCGAATTTGGCGAGCAGCTGGCATGCAGCGCGCCGGCTGCCTGCGGAGAGCAGGACTGGGGTGAGCAGCTGCAACGCGATCAAATGGAACGCACCGAGCACCAAAAGATGGTTGATGAAATGCTCGGCTCGCTCGCGGAAAATATGGGCAAGACACCCTCCAGCCGTGCGTTGAACACGATGCAAGTGGCCCGCTTCCGCGACGACGCCCTTCGCGCCCAGACCGTGTCCGCTAACGCCGGATCCGGCACAACCAAAGCAGGTATTTGCTCTTCATTCAAGCGTTTGAACCTTCAGCGC
>DATNQY010000240.1:0-10924 GCA_036703785.1 Candidatus Obscuribacterales bacterium | reverse complement strand
CAGCGCGGACGGGTCATCAGGCTGGCTGGCCAGCACTGTCTTATATTCTGATTCGGCGACGTCGAGTTTGTCCTGGCGCAAGGCCAGTTCGGCAAGCTGCATGCGCAGCGGCATGTCGTTAGGCAAAAGTTCGAGGGCATCGTGCAAATCAGCGATGGCCATCTCGCCGTCGCCACGCAGAGCGTGATATTCAGCCATGCGGCGGTAGGGCTCTGCGTCGTGCGGATCTTCGCGCACTGCTTCTCGCCATGAGCCCAGCGCGCCTGGTCCGTCGCCTTGCTTGCGATAAACGTCGCCTTCTACCAGATACCAGTCATGATTGCGCGACGGCAGCGGAATGTTGTGCAGCTCCATGAAAGCTTCTTCGTGCTTGCCACGGTTGAGCAGCACGATCGCGTGTTCCAGGTGCGCCGGATGATAGTTGGCGTCCAGCCTGATCGCTTTGTCAACGAGATCGGCCGCCTCGGTGTCCTTCTGGTCCAGCTTCAAAAGCGCCTGGGCCAAAAGCGTGTCGTTGACCGCATTGTCGGAAAGCTCGACGGCTTTACGCAAGGGAGGGATCGCGCCTTCCAGGTCGTCTTCGGCAATTTTTGCCAGGCCGAGCGTTTGTTGGGCGATGAGAATATCCGGCCTGATCTGGATGGCCTTTTTGCAGAGAGTCTCGGATGCTTCCAGATACTGATCGCGCTTGGCGGGAGAAGCTACTGTTTTGGAGTGAACAAAGGACACATATCCCCCAGCAGCAAGCACGTTGGGATTGTCGGAATAGTTGGATTTCGCCTTGCGAAGAACCTTTTCCGCCTCGAGAATCTTGGCCGGCCAGTTCTGTTTTGCCAGAGCGACTGCCAGGCCGGCATAAGCATCGCCTGTGGTGTCGTCGCTCAAAAGCGCTCGATATGTCTCTTCCGCTTGTTTATATTTATTGTCCATCAGGAAGCTGTCGGCTTCCGACATGCTTGCCGCGCCGGAAACCGGTGCGCTTGCACTACCAGGGACAGGCGGAGGAGCGTCGTCTGCACATGCCTTCGGCGAAGCGATCGGACCCACAACAATACTGACGGCCATTACGGTGCCGAGCAGCAAATGCAGTTTTTTGGATCTAACCGAGATTCCTGCCATTGGCGCGACCTATTTTTTCTTGGCTTCCAGGTCTTTGGCCTTTTTATCTTCGCGTTCGGCCCCTTTATCATCGTTCATGTGTCTGAGAACCTCCGCGAGTTTGCGGTGTATGGCCGGCATTTCCGGCGCTTTGATTTCCGCGTCTTGCAGCTGATCGGCTGCGCGCGTCCAGTCCTGAGCCTGAATGAATTGGTCTGCTTGCTGCAAATTGGGTTGCACGCGAATGGTGTTCACCGTATTTAGCGCGTCTTCAGCATCGGCTTCTTTGAACCCGTCAGCCGTGCGCAAAGCGACCGCTGCATCGTCGAGCTGTCCCAGCTTGCGCAACAAGTCGCCCTTCAAAAGCCAGGCATGTCCGTCTGCCGGATTCTTGTCCAAAAGCTTATTGACGATGTCCAAAGCGGCGCTGGGATTCGATGACATCATTTGCTCAACTTGACTGTACGCCTGCAGATTGCGCGCATCGAAGCCAGCTCTGGCCGGCGTCGGTGCGGAGCCGGCGGGGTTGCCGGCGTTGCCACCACCTGTGCTGGCAATGGCTGACGAGCCGGAACCGGCAGCGCCGCCTGCAGACGGAGCACCTGTGGTGCCAGGCTGAGCGACGTACGGAGAGTCCGGTGCGCCACCAAGTACTTTGATTTGCATTTCCAGATCGGGATCGCAAAGCGGATTGATCTTTTCCGAATGACGATACGCTTCCATAGCGCCGTCATTGTCGTGCAGGTGCTGTTTGAGCCGACCGAGGATGTACCACCATTTGGCATTGTCGGGATCGGTCTCGAGAAACTTCTGAACTTTAGTAAGGCTCTCCATCACGAGCTCATCGGAAGATGTAGGCCACGTCGCCACGCCCTTGTGATAAGCGAGGCGCGCCTGTTGCAGCTCGGTGCGGCGCGGATCGATTTTGTAGCACAACTCGTAGGCCATTTTCGCGTGGTTGAAATCATGTCCGAGCAGATAAGCGCCACCAAGCATCAGCTCGTTATCAAAAGTTGGTCGCAGCGCGCAGCACTCGCGCACCGATTCGGTGAAGCCGCGGGTGGCTTCGGCATCGGCCGGGTTGAGTGTGACAGCACGCTTGTATTCGGTGACTGCGTTGATCAGTCGGCGCATGCCCTTGGTGCCGTCGCCGCGATCGCGTGCCTTATAAGCGTAATCGAGGAGGACTTCAGCCAATTTGCGATGGGCTTGCGACAGTTCGATTATTTGATCGTTTTTCCAGGGCTTCTGAACAGCGATGCGCAATTCGGAATAGCCGTCCACCGGTTTGTCCGCCTTCATGAGCACATAACCGAGGTCAGCATGGCTCTTGCCGCTGTCTTCCATTTTGACGACTTTGCGATACTCGACGATGGCGTCTTCGTACATGCCTTTGCCGTCGAGGTCTTCAGCCAGCAAGCGCCGGAAATTGGAATCGACCGGATTTTTTCCGAGCCGTTTGAAGCACTCATCAAGTCCTTCGTCGGCGGGCAAGTTGTCCGGGTCGACGAAGAGGGCGCCGCGGAATTCTTTGATCGCCTCGTAGTATTTGCCGCTGCGGAAAAGCACGTTGCCGTAGTGCAACTGAGCGCTCGACAGGTTGGTGCGGAAATCTTTGTTGCCGGGCGCCATAGCCAGGGCAGTCTCGTGCTCTTTGATGGCGTCGGGCCACAATCCTTTTGAGCCCAACTCCACGCCGCGGTTGTTGTGTTCGAGCGCCGTTTGCGGGTTGGGCGTCTGCATCATAACGCCGGCGCCGGCCGGTGCGGCCGCGCGGCGCTTGACGGTGCCCTTAGCTGCCGCCACTTGCGGTAGCAGCGCCAGGCAGACAAGCGACGATAAAAGGATGCTTCTAATCTGCTTCATGGAAGGCGATATTTTGGTTCCAAAATAATATGCGTTTAATAGTAATCGGTCCATACCCTATTTCCCCGTTTTTGCGGCGGTTCACACGCCTGGGACGCTGGTTTCAAGCGGCGAGAGGCAATTTTCTTTGCGCATGTTTATCAGGCATGCCGCACAGGCGGTCTGTTGCATCGCCTATATGCAGCCTTTTGCCATCAATAATGCACACTTCGTAGGCTGAATACTGCAAATCCTGACGGTGACAGCGTTTTGCTGGTAGTGGCCAGCATGCCTCGCCGCTACAATGCCGATCGTAATCAGGCAAGCTGACATAGAAACGGGGAAAACACTGGATTAACGGCGGCCGCTTGCCACGTCGTTTACATAAAAAATGTCGGCCAGCCAACAAATATGGCGTTTCCAGGGCATAGTCATATTGACAAGCCAATCCATAATGATTAAAAATTGGTCACCTCAGTTAAATTGGGGCTCCGGACCGGCTTGACCCTGGGAGGTGGAAAGGGCAAGGGGGGCAGTCTGGAAGGCAGACCGACGATTCGGTCTCTCGCTTGTTTCGATCTCTTACTAAGTAAGCAGCGCCAATGCACCGAAGTTCGGTGTTTTCACGGCGCTAAACATGCAAGCGACTGCCCCGCACGGCAACTGAGTCCGGAGGGAAAGACAGTGAAATTTAAATCGGCGCCTTTGATGGCGGTTCTCTTACTAGCAAACAGCGTTTACGCAGTGATGTCTGCTCCGGCCGGTGCTCAATTGCCGCCCGTGGTCATGGGAAAAACTGTCAAACAGCCGGGCGACAACCAATATATGCCGGCTGCCCAAATATCCCGGCACACCGATTATATAGATAGGACCGGCACGAACACGCCGATCTTCATTCAGACTCCCGGCGGCCAAGGTGGCGGCGGCGGCGGTGGAGGCGGAGGAGGCGGCGGCGTCATTCAAGCCGGACCGGTCACCATCAATCCGATGATATTGATGTATTCGAACACGCCGAAAGTAGATATTTCCGTCGAACCGATCGCTACCGACGAGCCGATTCCGCCGGCAGGGTTCCCTCCCCTGCCCGACCGGGTGCAGCTGCCGGTAGCATCATCAGGTAACTGGTCTGCAAGAGGCGGCTCCGGTGGCGGACACGGCGGCGGCGGTGGTGTAGGCGGTGGCGGTGGTGGCGGCGGCGGCACAGTCAGCCGCGGCGGCTATGAAGGCTCTCACCAGCATTATTCGCACTTTACTCCCGGCTACCTGGCGCCGCAACATGTGGATGATGGTGGTGGCGGTGGTGGTGGCACGGCTTACGCCGGCGATCCCAATGCTGCGGTACCTGGATATAGTGGCGGCGGCTCAGCCTCTGCCGGTGGTGGCGGCGGCGGTGCAGCCCCCAGCACAACTGGTCATGGCTATTACAAATGCACCACGGCAGCGCCTATTAACACGCACGGCGGCGACACCTTCAACAGCAACACCAACGGCGCCGGCGCACCGCGTTACACCGGTATGACGAGCAGATCTTTGAACAAACTCGGACCGTCACCAAAACTCGATGACGACCAGGATAATCAGGCTCAAGCGCCGGAAGCGCCGCAAGCGGCTCTGGTCAGCCAGTCGCAAGCGCAAGATTTGTCCTTGCCGGATGATGAGTTTGTCTCGCGCAACGGCCTGAAGGACAGCGCCGGCAAGCGCTTCGCCAAGAGCGCCGGACAGCGCGCCGGACAGATGATCTGGAATGGCGTCAACGTGGGCGTCAGCCGCGCATATTCATTAGTTCCATAATCACTCAGGCGGGAGAAATTCATGAACAAACTCGGATTACTAGCGCTCAGTTCAGGACTTTTGGCGGCACTGATTGTCGCTCCTGCCGATGCGCAAACAGTCAACTCGAAAGCCAGGCAGAAAGCCAGCTGGTACAACACTCCTCGGGAAATTCAAATCATTGACGAGCGTCCCGTGGTTCGCGACTTCCGTGAAGCGCCCCAAACGCCACAGTCGATTACCTTGCCGCCGGGTCCAGGCGATCATCGCGGTATGTATGGTGGCGGCGGCGGTGCCATGCCGGACGAGGCATCGGTGCTTCCCTCTGGCGGCGTACCGATTGGCGGCGGCCCCGGAGATCCCGGCTATCGATTGCCGAATGATAGCAACCCGGTTCCGCTCGACAAGGGCGATCTGGCACATCGCCCATCGAATATCCCGGCCGGCGGCATTGGACCAAAAGGACCATTGCCGGGCGGCTTCACGACAGGTATCCATGGTAAGGTGTCGGCGCCTAATTATCCGAACGGATTGGCGGCCGGCCCTGCTATAGCCGGGCCGCACAGATCGGGTCCGATGGCGGTAGCAAAGCCGGTGGCAACCTACAACCCCTCGGTAAACAGCTACGGACCGTCGGTAGGAACAGCCTCCGGAGCCGGTGGTGCCAGCACCAACGTGCGAGGCAAATTGCTCAACATGATCAAATAGGCACAATTGTAGGGCGGCGCAGCGCGCCGCCCGGTTCCGCAGGAGTTTATATGAACAAATTTGCAATCATGGCATTCGGCTCGACGATGGCTTTGCTGTCCTCGCTCTCTCCAGCCTATGCCGATCGCGTCAACGCCAATGCCATGGAGAAATCGCACTGGTACAGTGCGCCACGCGAAATCCAAATCATCAACGAAGAGCCGGTTGTGCGCGACTTTCGTGAAGCGCCGACAGCGCCGCGCAGCATCGACCTTCCCAACGGGCCCTCAGGCAACAGCGGACTGGTCAACGGCATGCATGTCGGCGGAGGTCCAGGCTACAGGACTCCATATTCGAGCAATCCGGTAGGCTTGCCCAAAGCTGATTTCGGACATGCGTCCTCCAATATTCCTGCTTCACTGATGTCTCCGCGCAAGGGTCTGCCTAATGGAACCAGCGCCCGGCAAATGTCGGCACCAATTTCGGCGCCTAAGTTCGCCAAATCGCCCGCGGCGCCCAGCCCCGTGCACACGGCCGCTCCGGTTCGGCCGGCAGCGCCGGTATCAGTGATGACCTACGCGCCCTCCGGCGGCAACTACGGAAATTCCGTGGGCAGCGGCGGTGGCACGTATACTAAGACGGGCGTGAGAGGTTCTCTGCTCAGCAAGGTCAAGTAAGTGATCCGGCTGCCGATCAACATTGCGCGATCGCTGACGCTGTTTTCCGCTCTGGCGGCGGTGTGCAGTTTGGCTGCCTGCAATGAGGATAAAAATAACAACAACGGGCCGCTGACCTCTTATGGCGGCGGGCGCACCATGACTGTTTTCGGCAGCATAAGGCCTAAAGCCGATCCCAATATGATCGCCAAGCTTCATCAGGAAGACGCGGAGGCTCAACGCAAGGCTCAGGAAGAGGCACAAAAGGCGATGGCTGCGGCGCAGGCGGCGCAGCAGCAGCAAGAGCAGATGATGAATCCGGCCAACCGCGATTTACCGGCAGTAAATACCAACCCGATTTCCGGTATCGCCTCTGCGCTCGGATTCGGCAACAACAATCAAAACAACGCCAATAACATGCCGTTCCAGATGCCTCAGCAAGTGGCGCCACCACCGCCGCCGAGCACCTCGACGTATGCTCCCTATCCGACCAGCAACGCGGCTAGTTTGATTCCGCCACCGCCGGCGGTGACACTCTCAACGCAAGCGGCGCCGGTATATCCCGGTACGCCTGACCCGAATCAGGGAGCATCCACCGCCTACGCCAATCCATATGCCAATCCTTACGCCAACCCGTACGCCAATCCTTACTACAATCCGTACATGCAACCACCGCCGCAAGCGGCTGCTCCGCCGGCGCATCCGCATGGAAGCATGTTCAGCAACAGCGATCAAGCTCCGACTATTTCGGCGTCGGACGAAGAGCCGAAGAAGAAGGCGATCGTCGTAATTACGCCTACCGGCATGGAAACGCGCTCCGCATATCGCCAGCGTGACGACCTCAAACTATTATTGAAAGCCGCGTTTGCGTCCTCTCCCGTCAAAGAAATGCGCGAACCGAAAACGGCCACCACGCTCGCACTGGCCGACGTGAAGCTTCCGTCAGGCGCCACCAGGGGTAATATCAGCCTCAGCCAACGCGAAATCGACAATCTCTTCCCGACGCCGCGTGTAGACGAGAAAGCGCTGCCTACCGTCAAAAAGATCCAGTCTGATCTGGCGCTTGCTTATTATCGCTATCTCTATTCGTTCAACAAATACACTCTCACCCAACAGCAAATTGCGGCACGCAAACAGGAAGTTGATGTCGCCGACAGCGATGCCGAGAAGCAGCGCGCGGCAGCGGACCTATCCTCGGCGCAACAGGACGCCGACAGTGCCAAAGACGATTTGCATGCCGCTCAAAACGACTTGGCGTCCATAGCCGGCCCTCAGGCCGCTCGTTCGGTGATCCAGCGTGTCTCTGGCGTCGCGCCCAGCGCCGACAGCCTGTCCGATGTCGCGCCTGCTGCCTCAGGTGCCCCCGGCAAGAAAGACGAGGGTTTGTTGGGGTCTGTCGGCTCGGCGATTTCCAATTTGAGCTTCTTCGGAACCCATCCGGTCAAGGATGCCGAAAAACTGGCCAGCGCCGTGAAGCCCGGCAAAGAGAAAAAGGACAAGCCGGACAGGCAGCAAAAGGCCGACAAGCGCGACAAGCATGATAAGCGCGATAAAGGCGGCAAACAAGCGCCGCAAATCGCCTCCAGCGATGCCGGACAAGACGGCGGCGATGCAGGCGCTACAGCCGAATCGCCAGCGCCGCCGCGGGCGTCGGCTCCGGAGCCCAAAGAGCGTATTGCCAGCACCGGCATCTCCTTCGAGCTGAAAAATATCGAGACTACGCCCAGAAAATCCGTGCTCAAGGTAGCAATTAAAAACAATACGAGCGGCCAGGTAAACATCGACCCGGAGAACATTTCGGTAGCCGAAGGCGACCGCAAACTGGCTGAAGCAGCCGTTCGCAGCGAGTTCGACACTACGACTGTGCCGCCTAATCAGGAGGTGTCAGGCACCATCACCATTTTCGGCAGGCCCTGGAACGACAGGCTGACTGTTTCCTTCTCGGACGGAGGCAAAACGGTGAACCTGCATAGGTAGTGGAAAGCGGGCTTCCGCCCGCCGCTACGACAGGACAAAGCGGGCTTGCGCCTGCCGGCGCAGGGGTTCCGACAAATAAATTCCGGGGTAAACCACTTGCATCGGAGCAGAGAGGCGGTTATAAATTATGTGCGGGAGTTAATCTATCAAAGGCAGGCTTCTGCACCCGCCAGCGGGCACACGCCCGCCGTTACATAGGGAAGGTTGCATAGGGAAAGTTCGTCATGTCCGTTGTCCAGCGAGTGATTATCCTGAACAAGCCGTTTAAGATTCGCGGCTTTACCATCTGGCAGTGGATTCTGCTGGGCAGCTCACTGGGACTGGCTTTCCTGGTGGGGACGAAGATCCCTCACGATTGGAAGCTGGGCAACCTGCCTCTGGGATTTATCGTCGGCATGCTGATATTCTGCACGGCTATGGTCTTCGTCGGCGCTTCGCAGATGAAGCCGTTCGTCTGGTGGAGAAACAAGTTCCTCTACACCTTCGGATTCGCGCCCGTGACCTTCCTGCCCCGGCGCGAAGAAGGGCAAGAATATCCGGACTCGTCCATTAAGGAGCCGGTAAAACGGGAAGATCAAAGTTATGTAGCCGTTGAGCACTTCGACGACGAGGAGAGCTACCGCTAGGAATTCTGGCAGCGCGGGCGCAAGCCCTCGCATAGGAGTCACGTCCAACCTGCATGACAGGCACCAAACCACGCGGCAATAATCGATGGAGCAACCTACCGGCATCCCCTGCCGGCTCCGGCAGCTCCTCCTATTCGCGTGGTCGCGGTGGTGACGACATCCAGCCCCAAAGTCGCCAGTCCCCAGAGGCGCCTCAAAGCATATTCGGCTCGATATTCGGTTCGTTGCCGCCTGTGTTAAGAGATCTTCTGCCTTTCGGACCCGGTGCTACTCCAGATCCCGACGGCAAGCCGCCGGCCGCTGCGCCGGATGCGCCAAGCTGGCAAGACGTTTGCTTCATACATGCAATTCCGGGCGAGGATAGCGACGAGGGCATTGTTGTCCTGGCGGACGGTAGCTTGCGCAAGTACATTGGTTGCAAGGGCATCAACGCGCTGCTTTTCGACGAAGCGGAGCGCGAGCAACTAGCCCGCCAGTTTGCGGCGCTGGCTAATTCCTGCGATTCCGACATTCAGATCATTGTCATGTCGCGCAACCTTTCAGTCGACGAGTATCTGTCGCGATACCAGATGCTGCTTAAGACCGACAATGAGTATCTGCGCTGGTATGCCGATTACACCGACAAGTGGTTCCGGCGCGTGCAGGAAGTGCACTTTGTGCCGCAGCGCGATTTCTACGTCGTGGTCAGCTTCACGCCGCCTGATGTCCAAAACCAGATGCAGCCCTGGCATGGTCGCCGCTCGATTCACAAGCACGAAGAATACGTCGAGACGCTCAGTCGTTTGACCAAGACAGCTATCGAACAGTTGCGCGGCTCCAATTTGCGCCCGGCGATTCTCACCAAAAAAGAAGTGCGCAATCTCATTTACTCGCACTTGAACCCGACGCTTTCCGAGACGGATTTCGACGCGCCGCGCCGTCGTCCGGATCAATCGGAAGCGTCATCTCTGGCTCGTTCTGCACTCAAGATTCACGACCAGTATTTGTGGCTGGACGGAAAATACGTCGGCACGCAATACATGGCTGAAACGCCTCACGAGACATGGATGGGCTGGCTCGTAGATCTTCTCACCTTGAGCGTGGAGTACAGCGTTTCCATGTTTGTGCATACCTGCAATCAAGATGAAGTGCGCAAGAAACTGGGACGAGAATATCGCTTTGGCATGGTGGCAAGTACGCAGATGGCCACTCCGGACCTGGAAGGATTAGAAGCGACGCGCAGCGCGGCGGCGGCTATTCAGGAGTTTTTGCGCAGCTCGAATAAAGCTTTCGACATCAGCATGTACATCAAGACGCACGGCGATACCCCCGAAAAGCTCAACCACAACATGGACGAGATTCGGCGCGTGTTCAAGAACCGAGGCGCGGTGATGGATCGCGCCCAGATGATGCAGTTCGACGGCTGGCAGTCGACATTGCCTGTAGGCGTGGACAAGCTGGCGCTGATTCATCGGGTTATGTCCCCGATCGTGGGCACCTTCTGGCCGTTCTTCACAGCTTCCTGCGGCACTCCCGACGGCGTGCCCTTCGGCTTTGCCATTGCCTCCCGCGAGCCGGTTTTGCTCAACCCGTTCTTCCGCGGCGCCGGCAAAGACGCTAACAACATGTTCGTGGTCGGTGCCACCGGCGCCGGCAAATCGTTCGCCGTATCGATGCTGATTCTGCGCTTGCTGCCGCTGGGAACGCGCTTTGTGCTCATGGACAAAACCGTCGACCGCATGGGCGCTTATCGGTTCATTACCGAGCTTTTGGGACCGGATTTCTGCGCCTACGTAGACCTCGGTCCAAACTCCGAGTTCATGCTCAATCCGTTCGACCTTGGACCTGAAGACAAGCTGGGCGATCCCTCACCGGACAAGTTGTCGACGCTGCTTGCCTTGCTTGATGTAATGCTGGCTCCGGAAGGGCGTGAGGAGTTGAATGTCGAGGAGAAATCGCTGCTCGATGGCTTGATTCGTGTGGCGTACATGGAAGCCGGCTTCCGCAATACCGTGCCCACAATGAGCGACCTGGCCCGAGTGACCGCGCAGGCTGCTCAGGACGAAATAGACCCCAACCAGCGTGAGCGTTTGTACACGTTTGCGCGCGGACTTTCTCTGTTTACCCGCAACGGGGCCTTCGGCGGCTTGGTGGACGGCTACACCAATATCGATGCCGAGAAGCAATTTATCGTGTTCGACACCCGTGATGTTAACGACCCGCGCCTCGAGCGCATGTCTGCATTCATCCTGGCTGAATTCGTGCGCCGTAAGGCTGCTGAAGCCA
>DATNQY010000239.1:0-24300 GCA_036703785.1 Candidatus Obscuribacterales bacterium | reverse complement strand
ATAAGGCACCGTATAATCACCGCCTGGGTCGAAGGACATTTGCGTAAAACGTCCCATCAGATATTTGTAGTTGGGAAGACGCTGCTTATCAATCGGCTTCAACAGTTTTAAAGCTCTGAGCTTGGACACGATATAGCCCGTGGGAACAATCACGTCATAGTCGGACGAGCCTGCTTCCATGCGAGCGAGCAAGGCTTCGTTTGACGCAAATGTGTCATAGACAACTCTAATTCCGAAGCGTTGCTCGAAATCTTCGATGGCATGCGGCGGTAGATAGTCAGCCCAGCTGAAAACGTTTACTTGTTTCCGGTGGCCGCCATTTTTAATTGAGTCATTCGACTGAGAGCACCCCTGCAACATGGTACCGGCTGCCAGTGTGTTGGCGGCAGCCAGATGAAGAAAACACCGTCTAGAAATAGGTGGCATGGAGGCCTTTAGTCTAACAGATAGGAACTTTTCCGGCTGAGGCGCGACGCTTGGGACTGGCTTTTCCGGGGAGATTCAGCATCATGTCCAGCCGCGATCACGAGTCCGAGAACCAGTTGCCAACTGCCGGCGATGCAGGCGCCGAACACGAATCAGTTACCGTTCACGAGGATCCTTTGCACCTCTTGCGCAGACGCTTTGACCTATCGCGAAAGGGCATGCTGAAAACCAAGCGGCAGCGAGTGATCGCCACAGCCGGCGCGCTGACCGCCTTGACCGTCGCCATTGCCGTCGCTGTGCCTGTAATTTGGTTTGGACTGAACAAGTTGCCGGACATCCGGCAGCTAGAAAAATATGTTCCCGTCCAGTCCGTGCGCATCTATGATCGCTTCGACAAGGTGGCGGCAGTAGTTAACGGCGATCAGGACAGACGTCCAATCAAGCTGTCGCAAGTGTCGCCGGCAATGAAAGAAGCAATGATCGGCGCCGAAGATCATGATTTTTATCACCACGGCGGCATCAACCCCAGCAGTATCATGCGGGCGCTGATCGTCAACTGGAAGGCGCACCGGATTGTCGAAGGCGGATCGACGATCACGCAGCAGTTGGTGAAAAACCTCTTTTTCCCAGGTGAAAAGCGCACCATAAATCGCAAAATCAAGGAATTCTTCCTTGCTCAGGACGTGGACAAAAAGTATCCCAAAGATAAGATTCTGGAGATGTATCTCAACCAGATCTACTTCGGCAATCAATCATATGGCATTGAAAGCGCAGCCCAACGCTATTTCAACAAGCCGGCATCGAAGCTGACTCTTGGTGAAGGCACCTTCCTTGCCGGACTGGTGCGCGCGCCCTCCTACCTCAGCAATCCCGAGCATCGGCCGATGGCGGTTGCCAGACAGCATCAGGTGCTGGACGGAATGGTAGGTTACGGCATGATCTCCAAAGCCGAGGCCGATAAAGCGAAAGCCGAAAAATTGGCATTCCGCAAATTCGTCAATCCCTATCAAAAGTATCCGTATTACGTCTCCTATGTCATGGATGAGTTGCGCGACCATTACGGCGAGCAGGAAATTCAACATGGTTTAAACGTGTACACCTGCTTGGACCCCAAAGCGCAGGTAGAAGCCGAACAGGCAATGAACGACGGCATCGCTCATGCGCCGGCAGGCGTTACACAGGGCGCGCTGGTTTCAGTTAAAGTGGCCGACGGCGGCGTAATTGCAATGGTTGGCGGAGTAGGCGGCTATGAAGGACACCAGTGGAACCGCGCCGTCAGCCCGCACACGATGGGCTCGTCATTTAAGCCGTTTGTATATCTTACCGGACTGATGAAAGGTCTGACACCCGAGAGCATTATTCCCGACGAGCCCTTTGCGGCGCCAAGCGGCGGACACATGTATGCGCCGCGCAACTTCGACAACAAATTCTTCGGACCGCTGACTCTGAAGATGGCGCTCACTCAATCGCGCAACGTTTGCGCCGTGAGAGTCGCCTGGTTTGCCGGCATCAAGAACGTGATCAACACCGCACACATGGCCGGACTGACGAGCAAGCTCGATCCGTTCTTGCCCACCGCCATCGGTGCCTGTGCCGCCTCGCCCATGGAAATGGCCGGGGCCTATAGCACGTTTGCACGCGGCGGGGTGGTCATGACACCGCACCTGGTGCAAAGAATCGACAGCCCCGATGGAAAACATATCTATACTTACGATGAGAAACCACACAAAGCTTTTGACTCTCGTGCAGTATCAGAGCTCGTGGACTGCATGCAAAACGTGGTACAACACGGCACAGGACTCTATGCTCAACTACCCGGACGGCCGGTAGCCGGCAAGACTGGCACCGCCGACAAATCCAAGGATATTTGGTTTGTCGGCTTTACGCCTGATACGTGCACCGCTGTTTGGGGCGGCAACGACCACAATAAAGGCATCAATAATATGGCAGTCACAGGCGGCATGGTAATGGCCGGCATGTGGAAGAAATATATGCTGGCATATTACGGCGCTCACCCGACTCCGGCCGGGTCTTTCATGCAACGTAATGAGAACGCGACGCAGATCGCCATGAGCACCGACGACGCCTCGGCCGCCAGATCAAAAGGAATAGTTCCGGTCAACTCACCGATCGGCAACAATGACTCCGCCAACGACAAGCTGACAAAATCGCAGAACAATTCCAAGACGGCCAATGGCAACAATAACAAGCCCGAGATCGCATCCGGCAACGCCAAAGACGATAACGATGCGACTGCCGACAATGACGCCAAAGATGACCAGGACGCCGCCAAAAGCCAGGCAGCCCTGACTTCTAAAGATGGAGTCAGTAATTACGGCGCAACCAAGCAAAACTCGAAGCGCTCACGCAAAATGATGGCGAAGCAATCTGTGGCGGCGGACAAGTCCGATGACGACAAGAAAGCTTCCGAAACCACGCAAACGAAAGACAACGCAGCGGTCATTAAAGACGATTCCGGAAAAGCTGCCGCCGACGAGCAATCGGGCGGTGAAACCGGAGCCTCCGCCGACAAACAGTCCACCGATGAGAAAACATCAGCTGGAGAACATGCGGCCGGAGCCGAACATGCGGACAGCGCCGACCAGGCAGCCGCACATGAGCAGGCAGCTGCGCGCGCGCAGGCGCAAAGACGCTCGGTTGCCCGACGCCAGGCGCAAGGGCCCAAGGCAGTTTACGTGCGCATGCCTAACGGCCAAATATATCTGATGCCCGTACGCAACGGTCGCGTCATGATGCCGGGCGCAGCTCCGCCGGCTGCAGCTCCAGCGGCTGCGGCTCCAGCGGCTGCAGCTCCAGCGGCAGCGCGACCGGCCGATGAGCCCGAAAACGGCGAAGACTAGCCAATCGCGATCGAGATATCGTCCGAGCAAATTGTCTCGTGTCTAGGGACACGAGACAATTCGTCCTGAGGATGTGGCCTCAGGTCCTTGAGAATTTGCAGCGATGACGGATGCCGCCCAATCTGCGCATTACTCTGGCGATTATTTCTGTTCTTCTATAGATATCGCATCGAGCGCGCAGAGGTGTTGAAACTCTTCGAAGGTGGGCTCGGAGATGTCGCGCATCGTTTCATCGATTTCTTCGGATGGCAGATCGCCGCACAAGACAATGTCCGCCATAGAAACAATGCCTTTGAGGTGAAAATCATCATCGACCACCGGCACGCGACGGATTTGATTTTGCTGCATCATATGCGCGACTTGTTCGATATCATCGTTAGGATGGCATGTGATTAGCTCGGTGGTCATGCAATCTCCGACCTTTGTATCGGCAGGATTCTTGCCTTCGGCCACTACGTCCATGCAGAGGTCGCGATCCGTAACCACACCGACCAGCTTTTGAGAGTCGTCGCTGTCAATGACGGGCACGACGCCGACGCTTAACTCACGCATTATTATCGCCGCAGCCTGCACTGAGTCGCCACGCGTGCAACAAGCCGGATCTGGCGTCATCGCCTCACTGATGTTCATAACCACCCTCCATCAGTCGAGCACATCATGCGCCTACGACGACATAGCCTCAACCCTGTTCCGTAAACTAAGTTCCTCAAAAACGGACTCGTACTTGTCCGCCATCAATTCTTTGCTAAACCGCGCCTGCGCGCGCAAGCGGCACTGGCGGCGGGAAATTCGTTGGATTTCGCCGAAGCGCTCGACCAGCTCATCAACAGAATCGCCAATCACGGCAGTTTCATCATCCAGAACTTCCCTCACTGCACCGCGGTTGAGCGCGAGAGGCGGCACTCCGCAAGCCAGCGCCTCGGCCATCACCAGCCCGAACGGCTCATCAAAATTGATCGGATAGACAACCGCGATCGCATTGCGAAAAAGCTCGATTTTACCCGCATGGTCGACCTCGCCGACGTACTCGATCTGTTTGCCGTCGAGCAAGTGCTGCACTTGGCGATCAAAATAAGCTCGATCCGCGGCATCGATTTTGCCCGCTATTTTGAGCGGCAAGTTGAGGCGCCGAGCGATTTGAATTGCCTCAACTATGCCTTTGTCGATGCATAATCTGCCGAGAAAACACAAGTACGTGCGATTGGCCTGCTCGTCAAATTCATAGCGCCCGGTGTCGATGCCGTTATAGATGGTATCGACATAATTTAAAATGTCAGGCAAGTTGCGCTGCCGATACGAATCGCTTATCGCTACAAAGGGCAACCGCCGGTAGTGCCAGTAAATCGGCGAGACCGACTCTTCAATGATATTGTGATTGGTCGACAAAACCGGCACGGGCAGCTCTTCCAAGAAGGGCAAAGCCTCCCATCCCATGTGATTGTGCACCACATCGAACTGGTCGCACATCGACTCAAGCATGATCAGGCTTTTGTAGTCAAACGCATGCCACAGATGGACGCGCCCGCCTTCCGAATTGCGCAGCGACTTATCGACAACAGGAATAAGACGCGCGTCGGTAGTTGAGTCTCCGCTGGCGAACAGCGTTACTTCATGTCCGCGCCTGACTAGTTCTTCAGTCAAAAGGCTGACTACAAGCTCAATGCCACCATATGTGGCCGGCGGCACCGATTCGATCAGGGGCGCCAATTGGGCGATGCGCATTCTGTTCTCCTTCCGCCGAGAATCTCCCTACTGTGCAAAGACGCGACACTCGCGCAATTGTGTCGCGCGCCAGCAGCCTCCACTGGGAACCTTTTTCATCACAAAAAACTCATCACCTTCATCGACCCTGTTGGAGATTCATATGCCAAGCCAGGACGGGATGAAAGCTGTGGTGCTTGCAGCTGGGGTGGGTTCTCGATTGGATCCCTTGACGCGGCAGCTTCCAAAGCCCATGGTTCCTTTCGTCAACCGGCCTGTGATGGAGCACATCATACGCCTCCTCAAGCGTCACGGTTTTACGCGAACGGTTTCGAACGTGCATTATATGCACGACAAGGTGACGAATTTCTTCGGAACAGGCTCGAGCCTCGGAGTAGAAATGGACTTCGTATACGAGCCGACTTTGAGCGGAGATGCAGGCGGAGTTCGTGCTTGTAGAGATTACATCGGCAATTCAACGTTTCTGGTGATTATGGGCGATCTAATCACTGACTTGGACCTGAGCTATGTCGTTCAACAACACCATGAAAAAGGGGCAGTTGCCACTATTGCTCTCAAGCAAGTTCACGAAGTGGAAAGGTTCGGTGTAGTCGTGCTGAATCACGATTCGTTGATCACCGGATTCCAGGAAAAACCACCACGCAAACAAGCGAAGTCGAATCTTGCTTCTACCGGTGTGTACGTCTTTGAGCCCGAGATTTTTGATTACATCGAGGACAAGGAGCAAGTCGGTTTCGGCAAAGATGTCTTTCCGCGTCTGGTGTCGGACAAGCTGCCGGTGCTCGGCGTCGAGACCTGGGGTTATTGGTCGGACGTGGGAACGATCGAACAATATCAGCGTTCCACTCAAGATGCGCTCGAAGGGCTAATAGATCTCCAACTGGCGGGCGACCCATTCCAGTATGGGTGGAAGCAGGACTCCGCGACGGTGGGAGAGCGGGCCCACATAGAAGGTTTACTTCAACTCGGTCACGACGCGCATATTTCGGACGGCGTTCGCGTGAAAGGCTATGCCGTAATCGGCGACCACTGCCTGATCGAGCATGGCAGCGTCCTCGAGAATGCCATTATTTGGCCCGGCACCATAGTTGGTGCCAATTCCCACATCAACAATTCAGTCATTGGCGGCAACTGTTATATCAATAAAGGCAGCCGCCTGTCGCGCACTACCGTTGTCGAGCCTCTCAAGCGCAGCGAGCGACACGTGCTTGCAACCGCCAATGAAGCCAGCTATGAATATGCTGCCGGTGAGGAGCATCCCATTGCAGCTGAACAGTTAGAACTGGACGCTGACCGACACAGCTGAGTCTTATATTCGGAACCTAAGAACAGGCGAGTCGTCGGTCCTGCCGGATACTCATGCCTTGCGAACTCCGAGGTTTCCATATGTCATTTCGAACCTACACAACCATGGCATTACTAGCAGCTACTGCCGGCACTCTGGCTCTGGCGCCTAAAGCTGCAGCTCAGTTTCGATATGAAACACCCGACGGACATCAAACGATTGGCTCGTCGCAAATGCTTCAGCAGCCTTCACTGAACGAGGAGTTCAGCAAAGCCACAGGCAAAACGATCCCCAATGCGGCTCCCGGTGTTCCCGGACTGCCGAACATTCAATCTGCCTCCACCGGAAATCCGCCATCGGCGGTACCGGCTAAACCGGGTTTGATTGGCACACAAAATCAAAGCAATCAGACGCAGGGGAGCCAGTCCGGCACCAACGCGAATATGCAAAAGGCCCAATCGCAAAACAAAAATACGGCGCCTCAATCTAACGCCACTGCCCCCGGTGGCACAGCACAACCGGGCGCGATCATATTGCCGCAAGGCGAAGCCTCAACAGTCCGCGTCGGCCCGGTAGAACACATTACTTTGGCCCAACGTGCTTTCATGGCTGCTTGGCTGATATTGCAATTTGTGGTCATCTCTGTGGTCGCCGTCGTCGCCACTGTCAATGCAATGCGCGACCGAGCCAGATATCAGGGCGGTCACGCCATTCGCGAAGACTACCGCGATCCGCTTCGCACAGGCGTGTAGCGCGGTCGTTCTCTTTTCCGGTAGCGGCGGGCGACAGCCCGCGCCGCTGTAAACGATACCGGACCGTACTGCTATTTAAGGCATGCCTGAGGAACAGACCCAGCCCTAGTCCGTCAGCACAAGAGATGACGCTAGAGGAATTGAGATGCCAGGTATGCACTCCCGCATAGCGGTCGCCACGCTTCTTCTCTGCCTGCTCGCGCCCGCAGTCGGGGCGAAGGATAAGAAGATCACAGCGAACGCCAATCAAAAGGAATGCTGCAAGCTAGCGAGCTGCTGCATGAAGGCGGCTGACGGCAAACGCCACATGAAGTGCAGTTGCCGCGACGGCAAGAAATGCGATCAACAAAATACGCAGAAGACATCAATGAATCCTTCCGCGTTCCGCATCCCGGATCTGGTCGACAATCTGCATTTAGGCCGCGCACTCGACACGTCGTTTATCCAAGAACCGGCTATGCCGGTGCGGATGCATTTCTAAAGTTTAGCGCTCCGGGGTTTTTATCCCCGGAGCCACTAAGAAAGTTCAGGGCTCCGGGGCATTTTGGACCCCGGGGCCACTAGGATTCAAAGGACGTTGTAGCGGCGGGCGGAAGCCCGCTTTTCTCTGCCAACTATCGTTTCAGCCCCTGACACGTTGCTGAAACGTAGCCGAAATGTCCCTGAAACATTCAGGGAGTAAAACATTATCAGCGGGGAGGGCAATAGCCCACCGCGAAAGTTCAAAGGGGTAAACCGGTGAGCGTCGCTGCGCCCAATGGCACGCAGACCGCAGACCCCCATTTGTCGGGCCCGGTCCCCAACCGGGCCCTTATTATTTGAATGGCTATCACAATCACCCGCGCTGGGGATAAGCAAACCACCTGCAGCTCACCAGTTCAGCGGATGTTCGTCCGGTCGCTTGCCGCTATTATAAATTCAGAACCCGACACGGAGCGACAACGACATGACCGCTGCAAACCTGATAGTTGATGAAACAGCCGACGACTTCGCACTATTCATGGCGCGGCTGCGGACACTGTTTGGTGTCACAGTCGCGCGCGAGCACGCTCGGTCAATTCACAACCGGGTTATGGCAGCTCATACTTGCGGCGAAATCAATGAAGCTGTAGACCAAGCAGAAAGACATCTTACCTTCTGCATTAAGGCTTTCGGTTTTTCCGATTGCTATACGAGAGAAAGCGTAAAAATGATCAAGTCGCTACGCGAGTATGCCACTGTTCGCCTAGCAAGTTAGAACGGAGTCTCGGGCCAAAGTTCCTTAACCAGGTTCTCGACCTTGGCATAGCGTTCCACAAGCGATCTTTGAGTCGCGCGTGATACCACGAGGTCGAGCAGGTCATCAACGTCGGCACGAACTTCCTTAGGCTTCGACACCGAAATCGGCAGCGGATCCTTTCCGGTCAGCAAATAGTGAATGGTGGCACCCATCGAGTAGATGTCACTCTGCGTCCCAGGCATGCCCTGAAACTGCTCCGGCGCCAGGTAAGCATGTTTGCCGACCACCGTCGCCACCACCGTAGCGTCCAGTTGCTGAGCAACATTGAAATCAATCAGCTTCAACGTCCCGTCTTTGCGCAATATCAGGTTATCCGGCGTGAAATCGCGGTGAACGACGGGCGGCTCGCCATTGTGCAGATACTCCAAAATCGTCGCCATCTGCTTCGTCAATTCAAGCACTTGCTCCTGCGGCAAAGCTCCTTTTTCTTCAACAAGCCGGCGCAGCGAAATTCCATCAATGTATTCGAGCACAAGATAAGCGCGATGATCCTCGACAAAATAGTCGACCAACTTTACTACTTGATCGTTATCCAAATGTTTGAGCAGCCGCGCTTCGCTCTCAAATTTTTCCAATGCCTTCCGTCGGACGGACACATCGACAAACACCGGCAAGATAAACTCTTTGAGAACAACCTGCTCCTTCGCATCACCATGTTCGGCCAGATATGCGAATCCCTGACCGCCGGTGCCGATGGAACGCACCACCCGATATGCATTGTCATGCAAGCTCACGCCTTCTACAAGCGGCTTCAGTCGCTCACGCTTAGGCGGGGCGGTCAATGCCGCCAACCAAACTTCGGTATAGCTGAGATCCGCAGGCGGCTGCAGAGTTTGAACCAATTCTGCATTGCGCTTCAGATGTGGTGCCCAACATTCGATTGCCGCCAACAAGAGTTCCTTATCATGGATGGAATCCAATCCGGACGCTTTCAATGTTAGCGTCTGTCCACTACCCCTGGAAAAGATGATCTGATCTTCCTGCGTCGACCCTTTTTTCCGATCGTGCAGGAGTTTCACTTCCTCCAGATCCTTCCAGGGAATCAACGTGCCCCGGTATTTGGTGAATCGCCAGAACCAGCGCATGCCGTCTTTTTCCAGCAGAAGATCTGTTGGCTTTCGGAGATAGGCGAACGCACCGGCGGCGAAGCCACCCATCAAGAATGTATAGAACCACATGACGAATTGAAAATTCTGTCTGTCATTCACCGCCTTGGCTGCCTCCGAAATCGAGGCGCCTGCGCCGAGCAAGGTCATGAGCCATGCCAGTGCAATACTTCCGAAGATGGCTGCCCACGCTGCCGCGAAGGGAAAGACCAAAGCAACACCGATGCCCAGCGTAAAACCGGCGATGCGATGAGCCGGCGATCGCGAGAAGTATTTGGCAATCCTGTTGTCGGCGAAGCGGTCTCTAAGCCATCGTTCAAGCCCAGCAAAGGCGCGATATCTTAGCATCACCGCGCGCGGCGCGGGAATTTGTTTGCTGTCGGTTGCCTTAATACGGAATTCTGCTGCCGAGATCATTGCCGGTTTGCCACCGGACTTGGTGCGGCGCTCCCAAAGAGCGACAATCGGCATTGCGAACCAGAAGAAATTGAAAAACAATGCGTCTTTTAGCGAACTGCGTCCGGCATTTTCATCCGTAAGTTGCAACTTGCAAATCGCCTCGCCTATAGACGCCTTCACAGGCGAAGCCTGGCACAAGGCTTTATATAACGGCATGGCGAAAATAGGGGCGAAAAGCAACCATTGAGTGATAACGTCGCCAAATGGAGTATGTGACAATGCCTGAGCGTTAAGTGAATGTGTTGTTGAAACGGTATCTTTTACTAGAAAATCGCCAATCGTTGGTGCGCCGGCTGGGTGGGTCGAATGATAGATAAGCGCGTCCAAACCGGGCAACAGAACAGGCACCAACGATGCAAGAAAGAACAAAACCCAACCCATTATCAAATCGCGTCCATACGCGTAGGATAAAACAGCGTGAGGATCCGCCATCGAAAACATCGCATGCATCGCCATGGCATGCATGAAGGCTCCGACGAACGCCACCAGAAAGCAATCGATACCGTGCGCGACTAGCCGCCGACCCAGATTCGATTGGCGTTTTTGCGGCAAGTCTTGCATTGCCTTCGCCAACATTTTATTCTGCTGAGCTGTGGCATGATGGGTTGCCGCTACCGGGCTCGCCGCCACGATCTCGGTAGAAGCAGGCAACTGCAATTCGGGCTCACAAACTTCGACGAGCTCAATTGAATCCGGCTCCACTGCCGTCTTTGGCTCGACGGATTGCTTAATTTTGTTGGCTTCTGACTTCACGGTTGTTTCCTGCCCATTTTGTCGAATACATCGGCGCGACAACTCAACGCCGCCGCATACGACGGATCAATCTGCAGCGCTCGGTTGCAATCGGCAAGCGCCGGATCCAGCTTACCCAAACGCAACTCCGCGAGTGCTTTAGTTTTATACGCCGGGGAGCAATCCCTGCGCATGCGGATAGCTATGTCACATCGCTCGATGGCATCTTGATAGCGTCCGAGCTGCACCTCGCAAGCCGCCCAGTTGGAGTACATCAGTGGAGTATCGACAATAATTTTGTCTCGATAGCTCCGTGCGACGTAGAACGAACTGCTGAAATGATCCGGAATCTGTCCATACACGCCCCATTCCGACCGCGCATAATGCGAATCCATCTGCAGCCAGTGTCGACTCGAATGAGCCCACGTTGATTCCGACATGGTGTAATCTTGCGCGGCTGCTTCATACCGTCCGGCAGCCTGATTCCAGAAAGCTCTCTCTCGTTCTAGCGAGGCGACATTGTAACCTCCCATCTTATAGGCAGCCGCCAGCTTATCCAGATCCGCTAAAGCCTCATGGTAATGACCAGCTCCGGCATTGGCATCGGCGCGAGTTCTGTATAGTTGGCGGATCTGCCATCTATCGCGAGGGCTTACCAGGTTCAGGGTACTTATCGCCTGCTCGTAGCGTGCATCCATAAAATCGGTGCCGCCCATAACATAACCGGCCTGATTCGGGTCAAGCGGGGCCATCATTCCGACCAGGCAATACATGGTTTGCGCCGAAATGGAAAGTCCGCACGAAGTGACGTACGAATGAAATGCACAGACGCCAACCCACGCCATACCAACGCAAAACAACACACGCAAAGCCACATTATTGACGCATGCGCTCCATATATTTACCGGGGAGTTTGGCGTGCCCGATTGTTGACTCTCAGAGCTCCCCGACGACGAAGCCGCCTTCAAAATCTCCCGGAAAGCTTCCGCTTGTTCGGAAGATTTAACCGGTGGCGGCGGAAGATCGTCAGCTCCGACCAGCCGCTCTTGCCTTTTGTCCTTGAGTTCGTGCTCTTTCATGCGAAACTCACACCGTGATTAATGGTTGGTCGTTGTTCGAACCGGCTCGAAGTTTTGATACTCGATCGAGAAGCTCGCTCGTATTCCTAATTCGATCCACCACATCAAATGCGGTGCATGCTATGACGAGCTGATCCAATGCTTCGCTTAGATCGGGCACCACTTGCCTTGGGCTTGCCACCGCAAGTGGTATCGGGTCGCGCCCTGTGAGCAAGAAATATATGCTAGCGCCGAACGCGTAAATATCGCTGGCAAGCGTAGTGCGACCCTGCAATTGCTCAGGCGCCATATATGCTTGTTTGCCCACCAAAGTTCCGGTGGCTGTTCCAACAAACTCGTTGGCGGCGCCGAAGTCGATCAACATCAGATCGCCGTCATTGCGCAATACAAGATTGTCAGGCGTCAAGTCGCGATGCACAATCGGCGGCTCGTGAGTATGCAGATAATGCAAGATATCAGCGATCTGACCGCACCAGCCGATCACTTGCTGTTCTGACTGAGGTCCATGCTGTCGAATGAACTGCCGCAGATCCTGCCCGGCGATATACTCGAGCTCAAGATAATGTCTGCCGTCTTCTACGAAGTGATCGTTGACACGTGCGATTTGCCGATGATCGAGCGACACCAACAGTCGAGCTTCCTTATCGAGAAGCTGCGCCGCGAGCTTTGTGGCCTCCTCATCGGAATTAGCAGGCACCACGGCTTCTTTGAGAACGACTACGTCGGTATCGTTTTTCTGGGCAAGATAAATTGCCGACAATCCACCGAAAGCGAGCTGTTTCACGATTTTGAGCCGGCCATCGCGCAGCTTATGATTTGGCTCCAAAGGCATGAACGCTGTCGCTGTAAACCTGCGTGCAAGCTCTTCTTCCCACATCTGCGTATAGCCGAGCTTGCCATCGACGTTGCCGCGATTTTGCATGACGTGTTGAGTCTCGATCAATGCAGGCGACCGAGTGCAATTGGTACCCCAAAGTTCAAGCGAAACCAGAAACTGCTCGAGTTGCTCAGGCTTAATCGTAGCCAGCCGCAAGCCTACCGTTTCACCTGTAGTCAGCGACAGCAGCAAAAGCTGATTACCATTGTTGTCGAAGGACGAGATATCTGCCGCCTTCACCTCTGACCACAGGCGCTCGCGCCTGAAATGCAAGCCGGGAAGAAGAAATACGGGAAATGAAATGCCGTCCTTGGACAAGTGAATCTTGTTGTCCTCGACGAATGCAGTCAGAGCCAGTCCCCCAAAGGTTATGGCGAGCAGCATGAATGAAATCAACACCAAAATGTATGTGGGCGCGGACGAGAACATGGCCCACGAAAGAAAGAAGCCCAAGCTCGCCGGCGCGATCATGGACCACACGGGTGCCAAAGCGCACACCGCCACAAAGGCGACGCGCCGACCCGGCACCGAGTACTCGATAGCGATCTGATTTTGTGCCATAAACGCCAAGATACCGCACCAGTTTTATTCCCGGCGCGACTAAGCGATAATCTAAAGTTGCTTTAAGCTATGGCTGAGCTTGGCTGCAGGCTAGATTCCCTGCCACGGCTCGTCGCCAATCTGTTCTGGCGGCGGCGCCTGCATGTCGGGAAAAATGTCGGCGCCGGTTTCAACGCCGGGACCATCGCTCTGCTCAGGCAATTGGTCGGCACCGGCAACTTTGCCCATGTTGCTGTTCGCAGGTCCGTTCACAACCTCACCGGTCGCTAAGAACCTAGAGCCGTGCGCAGGACAATCCCATGTGTGCTCGCAGCTGTTCCACTGAAGAACGCCCTTCATGTGCGGGCAAACGGCCGAAAGCTGACATATCTCGTTGTTGATGCCGCGATAGACGGCAATCTTTTTGCCTTTATGATCGATGACGGCGCCTGTCCCCGGTGCGACCTCTGCGAGTGAATCAACATCGCCTTTGGCGACGTAGCTTCTGGCTATGTCGTACGCGCCCCTGGCGGTTTGAACCGTTGCATACAGCCCACCAGGTCGTTTGGGGTCGAAAATCGCTTCCCAGGAATTTTCTGTGCCGCTCATCATATCGGTAAGCAACATCCCGGCGATGGTGCCGTGAGTCATTCCCATCCCTGAGTCGCCGGAATACATGAGAATATTGTCGCCACGCTCGGGATCGCGCCCGATTAAAGCCAAGCCGTCCATTGTTTCCATAACCTGTCCGGACCAGTGCAGTTGCACCTCTCGAACAGCCGGAAATAATTCCCGGGTGTAGTCTTCCAACGCACTGAGGCGCACGGCAGGATTGGCCTCATGACCTGTGCGGTGATCCTCGCCTCCGACAACCAGCCACTCATGATTGTGATCCTCTAGCGGCTGCGTCCGTATGTAGTGATACGGATCGGCAAGATCCCAGAACAGCGCTTCATCGACATATCCGCGATCGACAGCACCCGCCAAGGCGTAGGTTCGCCAGGCGGCTTCTTTCATATAGACTTTCATATAATCGCTAACAGGGCTGTTTGTCGCCACTACCACCCATTGCGCTCGTACCTTGGCACCGCCGGCGGTAGTAACCACAGCCGGTTGTCCATCCTTGATCTCGGATACGTGCGTGTAAGTGAAAATTCGCCCGCTTAACCGTGAAATTGCCTTGGCCAATCCCGAAAGATACTTCAATACGTGAAATTGCGCCTGCCTAGGATACTTAATGCACGGAAAATCATTCGGCAATGCCGAACCAAAAGGAGTCGACTTAAGCATTTCAACGCCGCTGAACCGAATCTTTTGGGCCGCTTCAAATTCTTTTCGGAGATCATCGGCATCTTGGTTGGGACCGCAAAACAGAAAGCCCGGAACCCATCGAAAGTCACAATCAATGCGCTCGGTGACGGCAATTCGTTGTATCGCGTTGATCGCCGCCGTGTGCGCCTGTTGGGCGAGCATCGACTTGTGAACGCCGAGCTTTTTGACAAGCTCGCTATAGTGATCGTCTATGACATTGCTGAGGTGGGCCGTGGTCCTGTGAGTCTCGCCGCCGCAGATATCATTGTCGTCCAGCACCACCACGGCTAAACCCTTTTCAGCAGCCAAATAAGCCGTAGTCAATCCGGCCAAGCCTCCACCAATAACGCAGACCTCGGCGTAGATATCATGGTCTAGAGGTTTGAATTGCGGCACATCTGCAGTTGCCGCCCACAAGGAAACAGTCGTTCCGGATTCGGCTTTCATAAGTCACCTGCTGCGTTTTTTCTTTGTCTGCTGAAGACCAGGCTGACGCGACAATAGTTGCCTGAGGTCATTTTTGTGCTTCAGAATGTCGGCCCACAAATCACCATTCTTCTGCAAGAGCTCAGGGACATTGTGCATAGTGAAATCGGTGGGATAAACATCGTCTATCTGATCCCAGGATAGTGGAAATGATACTGAAGCCTCGGGCGAGACTCGCGGCGAGTAAATCGACGCCAGCGTCTTGCCCCGGGCATTCATGTTGTGGTCGAAGAAAACTTTGCCGGTTCGTTTGACAACGGCCCACTCCATTGTGACGTCATTGGGGCGTTTTTTCAAAATGATCTGACCAATTGCTCCGGATAACGCACGAACCTCATCAAAGGTGAACTCGCGCACTATCGGGACGTACATGTGAATGCCGGTTTTTCCGGTAGTCTTTACGAAGGATTCAATGTGCATGCTGTCGAGAATTTCTTTCACCCATTTCGCCAGCTCGATGGTTTTCTTGAATCCTTCCATGTGCAATTCCGGTTCTTCACCTCGCTTTTCCTTGCCGCTGTACAAATATGGATCAAGGTCAAACAGGAGAAAATCCGGATAATTGAGCAATGATGCTTCCAGCTTTTCCACCGATCCGCCGAACGATTTCGGCAAGCTCCAAGCATCGGGACCAGCTTCTATTCTCGATTGCCAGGTGTGCAACTCCAGATCGGCTATCTGCGCCAACCAGAGCAATGTAGGCAGGTTATTGCAAACAATATACTCCTGGTCGGTAGCGACATGTTCTGCGAAGAGCCAGAGCGTCTGCACAAAGTCCGGCAGTCCTTTTTCCCAATGCTTCTGATAAAACTTTCCGCCTTTGATACCATTGGGGAAACGCACGAAAGTAATCGGTCGATCCTTCATGTGCGGCAGCAACCACGGCGAAACCTTAGCTAAGTACATCATGTAATCGCGCTTGGTCAAAGGCTCGTGGTGACTCGTGCCCGGCCAAAATACCTTGCTCAGGTTGGTTACCGGTAGTTTATTGCCGTCGACCTCGACGATGGTCTTTTCCTTCGCCTCGGCCAATTGATCTAAAATTGCTTGCAACTCCCCCGGCTCTTTTAACTTGCCACTTTCCTTAAGGGCACGTTTTGTCGCCAGATTGACGACATCAGCCGGCTGCGCTTTGTCGTGATGCTTGTGTATCATATCTTTACGACCTTTCTCCTTCACCTCATGCACGACTTCGTCGCGCCTGCAGTCAGTGGCACTCTTATCGGGCCGCAATCGCATAAATACAGGCGATCGCAGAATCTCATCTTTCGTCCATTCGGCAAACTTAATTTCCGCCACCAGCACCGGCTTGATAAATTGAATCCGCTTGCCGGGAATTTTCTGAGAAAACGGAGATTTATCGGTTTTCAATTCTCTGAATTTTTTGTACAGCAATTGCAGCGTCTTTTCGTTGAATCCGGTGCCGCAACCGCCCGCATAATAGAGCTTGCCGTCTTTGTAGTAGCCCAAAATCAAAGACCCGAATGTGGTGGCGCGCGAGCCGGTGCCCTCAGTGTATCCACAGATTATAAACTCAGAGCTTAGCGTGCCCTTCACCTTCAGCCAGGACTTCGAACGCCTCCCTGGCTCGTAAATACTATCGACGCGTTTAGCCATGATTCCTTCAAGTCCAGCCTCCATGCTTGCTTGATAGGCAGTGAAACCATCGGCCGGTATCTTGTCGACGAGCCGAATTTTATCCGTGGGAATTAGGGTTTGCCTTAGCAATTCCTTGCGCTCTTCAAGAGGAACATTCATCAACGAATGCTTCCCTACATAAAGCAAGTCAAAGACGTAGTAATAGACCTGTGTGGACGCGCTAGCCTTTTTCACGTCCGCCGCCTGCGTCAGCCCACTGCGTTGCTGCAGTGCTTGAAAGGAAGGTCGCCCGTTCTGGTCGAGCGCCACGATCTCACCATCAAAAATAATGTTTTCGTCGTAAGCGGACAACTCCTCAGCTATTTCAGGATAGCTGGCGGTGAGATCCAGACCACGCCTGGATTCAAGGGTGACATCGCCTGCGTTTATCAAACCTATGGCACGAATGCCGTCGAGTTTGGGCTCGTAAATCCAACCGCTCTCTTCAAAGGGCCCGTCGGTGAGAGTAGCGAGCATCGGATTGAATTCTCGGGGAAACTTGGCTGCACGGGCGCCCTTCAAATTGGCCGCTTCCAGGATCGGCTTGGCAGCACTTTCGCCCGATCGCATTTCTTCGATGGTACGACCAGACACAACAGAACGATCTTCGCTCGTGACGTCGCGTTTGGTATCCACGAACTCATCTTTATGCTTGAGCAGAATCCAGTCCTTTTGCTTATTGGAAAGGCGAAATAACGTCCATGAACCATGCAGCTTCTTTCCCTTCAGGAAAATACTGATCTTGCCCTTCTTGAGCCCTTCGCGCAAAATCTTCTGCCCGCGATCGGGGTCGCCCCAATAAACTTTGCCATCCTTCTCAGCCGCGAAAACGCCTTCATCCCAAATAATCACGGGCCCGCCGCCGTATTCACCGGCAGGAATAACGCCTTCAAAATTACGGTAGTCGAAAGGGTGATCTTCCGTCTGAACCGCGAGTCGCTTGTCACCGGGACTCGTGGATGGACCTTTCGGCACCGCCCACGACACCAGCACGCCGTCCACTTCCAGTCGAAAGTCATAATGCAGACGACGGGCGGAATGCTTTTGTATGACAAACTTCAGATCACCGCCGCGTTGCGATCGCTGCGCCGGCGGTTCCGGAGTTTTTTTGAAATCCCGCTTTCGGCGATATTCCTCGAGCATGGCTCACCTAACTTCCGCGCGATTCCCGTATTATCCTCGTTTCTTCTATCGTCGTCGGTTCTTCTATCGTCCTCGGCTGTTCTAGTGTCCTTGGTTCTTCCTGAAGAGCTTGTCTGTGCTCGACGCGAGCCTGCTGCGATGCCAGCCTATTCGAGGTGACGTCAGTCGAACGCTTCAGCATCTCAGCGCGACGGCGTTCCATCGCCTCCGCCAAAAACGCCAGTTGATTGTCGACGTAGGGCGTGTGATATTCCAAATGCGTCAAGCCGTAGAGATCCTCGGCAAACCGGTGCAACTGGAACTGCTCGATCAGCTCGTATAGAGTGGGATAATACTCCTCATCCATCACATCGAGCGACTGCAATTTCAACTTAAGCGCTGCCAATCGCGCATCCTGGCGAATTGCCAACTTGAAGTCCTTCTCCGTGAGATTTGCTTTCATAAACGGATAAACAAATTCCTGCTCCAAAGCGGCATGAATGTCCAGCTCGCGCAAGAGGGCGCGAGTTACCTGGTTGGTAAACTCAGGTTGACCGCTCTCCAGGGCCGACTTCATAAACTCGAATAAGCGACCATGTTCGAGGCGTACCATTCCCAAAGCGTTTGTGTCGTCCAATAAAACGTCCATCGAATGACCTCCTTAGCGGTCGTGCCCAGCTCGGCGCGCGGCATTCTCCGCGTTGCGCCATCACGCTGAAGCTTTGCGTTTACGGCTTGTACTCCCGGTGCGTTTCGTCTTGGCGGTATGCGCGGCTGTCTTTTTGGTGCGGCGCTTGCCGCCATGTTCCTCTTCAGTTTCCTTCTTGCCGACTACGTGCGGCTTGCGCTTCGACTCGCGCTCTTCGGCGTCGTCAATCTGTGCTTTTGTCGCCTTGGCGGCGGACTTCAGTGATGGCTTTCCTTTCTGCTGGATGTTGTCGACGCTGGCGCGCAAAGCATCCATGAGGTCGATAACTTTGCCTTTCGGCGCCACGGCTTCCTCGGCCACCACTTCCTTGCCGGCGAGTTTAGCTTCGATCACCTTCTGCAACGCTTCACGATAATGGTCTTCGTATTGCGAAGGATCAAAATCTTGCTCCATCAACTCTATAAGATGTTCGGCAAGCTTAAGCTCCTTCTCCGACACTTTCACCGTCGGCGCAGCCGTTTCGTCACTGACGCGAATCTCGTCTGGATACAGCAATGTATCGAGCAATAGCGTTCCGTTGAGCTCGCGCAATGCGCAAAGCCGCTCTTTATTGCGCAAAGTAATGGTGGCTATTCCCACCATTTGCTTTTCCGTGAGCGCTTTCATGAACAAAGTAAACGGACGAATTGCTGCTTCGTCCGGCTCAATATAATAAGGTTTTTCGTAATATATAGGATCGATCTCTTCGCTCTTCACGAAGGCCGAGACATCAATAGCATGCTTGCTCGGCAGCGGCACCTGCTCGAAATCCTCGTCTTCGAGAATTACATATTCGCCGCGCGCATACTCGTATCCTTTTTCTATTTCATCATTGTCGATCGTGCGTTCACAGTGAGGGCAGAACTTCTGATACTTAATACGGGTATCGCATTCCTCGTGGAGTTGGTGAAACGCGATGTCGTGATTCTCAGTCGCCGTATACAGTTTGACTGGAATGCTCACCATACCGAATGTGATGACGCCGTTCCAAATAGACCTTGGCATAAGCGTTTCTTGCCTCATGACTATGCTTAAGGTCACGACGCTGCTTCAATATCACTGTTCCGCCAGATCTCAGCTATGAGCTGGCTGCTTCCGGCTTATTTGCTGAGTAGGTGCTGCATGAGTCGGCAACTGATGAGGCACCTTCGAAGGGCGCGGCTTTAGCACCAGGTGTGTACATTGGTCCCGAGCCGTTGCCCATGAAGTTATCGACGAGCTCTTTGCCGCCTGTTCTCAGGTCTTTGCCGCCGAATTTGGTGACACCGGCAACCTGTCCGCGCAGTTCGGCGGCGCGGTCGCTGAGGCGGTCTTTGAGATCGGCCGCCTGAGCGGCTATTGGCCTGACCTTATCGGATAAACTGCCCTTCAGATCGCCAAGCTGATCGTTAGCTTGCCTGAGCAAATCCTCGTAAGACTCAGATAGATCTTTACGCAGCTCAGAACCGGGTTTTTTCGCCGAGAGTAACCCGGCAACTAACCCGAGAGCGCCGCCGACAAGCAGACCTTCGAAATAGCGATTCACTGAATTCCTGGCCATAGCTTCGCTCCTTCTGAGTTGAGGCTGAATTTTCAACAAGTTTACTGATGTGCTGCGTTCGCGGTTTGTGCCCTAGCTTAGCGCACCAAGCGTCGGCTGAATAACGAGAGTATAACTACGAGAACGGCTGAACCGATGATTGTCTGAATGATGTAGGCGCCGCCGAGGTTGGGACCCCAACGTCCGAGCAGCGAATCGCCTACCCAGGCGCCAATCAAACCGACTAGTGCGGCGCCCCAAAACCCACCCGGAACACGCCCGGGAACAAAGGAATCCGCGATCCAGGCACAAATCGCCGCCACAATCAAAAATAGGATGAAACCCAATAGCGTCATGACACCAACCTCCTACATGTGTGATTTGTCGTCGCCGGCTGCCGCTACGGCTGACTGTCGAGACGCCGTCTGGCGAACGGTTTCTTCGGCAATGGCAAGAGCCTTGCGCAACTGCAAATCCTCGCCTGTGACACCGGAGTCATCAATCACCACATCCGGTACCAGTCCACGATTGTTAATGCTGTCACCGGCAGGCAGAAAATAACCGGCGGTTACCACCTTCATTTCCACACCGTCGGCAATTTCGTATGAATCTTGCAACACACCCTTGCCGAAGGTGCGAGTGCCCACCAAAGTGGCGCGCTTATTGTCGCGCAAGGCACCGGCCAGCAGCTCGGCGGCAGACCTCGTGTCCTGGTTGACCAGCACAATTATCGGTTTGCCTCCCGAGAGATCCGGCAGGCGTTTCTGCTTCGCCACCTTTCCATTGCGAGCCACTTTCCAACCATCATCGGTGAGTGCTCGTTGGACGTCATCCGGGGCGCCGTCGTGGCGTCCCTGATACAGAAAGAACGTACCGCGCTCGGCGAGCATGGCAAACAAACTGTCGGCGATGTCTATAAAACCACCGTGATTGTCGCGCAAGTCAAGAATAAACACCGAAGCGTTGGAAAGACGCTTCATGGCGCGCTTGAACTCCATCGCGACGTCATCGGCCTTCAAATTGGCAATTTGAATATAGCCTATGTTTTTCGCGATCATATTGGCCGTAACGCAGCTATGCTCATGGCACTCCCGCTCTCGAGCGGCCATGTCGTCGTCGCCGAGCAGATATGTGTAATCATCGTGCAGCGACGCCAGCATTTCTCGAATCGCCGATTTCACCTCGGCCCGACTATGCAATCGCCCATCGTAAGCGTGCTGCCATCGATCCCAATCGTTCAATCTGCTGCGGTCCCAATAATTGTCGCGGACAATCTTCCAGGCTTTGGTATATTGCCTTTGATAGCGGTCGGTGGTGTTCGTCATTTGGCGAAGGGCATGCCAGGCGCGCGCTTCGCTCACTTCCGGCGCGCAAAGCCAGACCACACCCGCGATCGCCGCGGCGTACAAAAATGGTAATGCCTGAGCGAGTTTCACAAAGCCATCTCTAGAATTCGGCTGCCGGGGGCGCAGACGGCAGCGCTGCAGTTTAGTTTCGAGAACCCAGATGGGCAATCTTAATGTCCTCATTGGCGACCACTGAAACCAATCGCCCCCGTTGCCGTCCAACCGCTGGGTGAAGGACTTAACCATGCGGGTGTCTCGCACAATGCAATTACCGCTCTCTACGTTGATGAATGCAATTTTGGCTGACCCGGACGCCGCACTCGAGTGCGGCTGGACGCCTAGACACTGGGAATCGGTAGGCTTCGCCTCACTGGCTCGCCGGCGCATTCATGAAGTCGGCGATTTGAGAGTGGTATTGGCCGCGCTTGGCGCCAGCGAAGTTTTGTGCACGCTTCGTGGCTACGACAACGAGGAAAGAGTCGAGCTGGTTGATAGTCCTTTCGTTCATTATTAGGAATTGGCACAGTGGTGGCATCACCACTACTTACGCTTCAGTCCAGCGGGCTTTATTGTGAAGCCGGCGAGTTTTATATCGACCCCTGGGAGCCTGTCGATCGGGCGCTGATTACGCACGCGCATTCGGACCATGCTCGCCCGGGCAGCAAAGCTTACCTGGCGGCCGAGCCAGGCCGCTTATTGCTGAGAACCAGACTTGGCGACGATGCCACCATTCAAACGGTGCCGTATGAGCGATCCCTGCAAATTGGCAGCGTGTCCGTATCGTTTCACCCGGCCGGACATCTACTCGGCTCTTCGCAGATAAGACTGGAACATAAAGGAGAAGTCTGGGTAGTATCGGGTGATTATAAGCTAGATCCCGACAAAACCTGCGCGCCTTTCGAACCTGTGCCTTGCCACCAATTCATTACCGAGGCCACCTATGGATTGCCAATCTACCGTTGGCCGCCCGCAGCCGACGTATTCAATCAGATCAATTCCTGGTGGCGGCAAAATCAAGAACGCGGCAAGGCCAGCTTGATATATTGCTACGCGCTCGGAAAAGCGCAGCGAATTCTCAGCGGCATCGATCCCAACATCGGGCCTATCTTCACTCATGGCGCCATCGAGCGGCTGAATATCGACTACCGCCAGTCCGGCATCGCCCTTCCATCGACACAACTGGCCGCCATCGCTCCACGCAAAACAGACTGGAGCACCGCACTCATTCTGGCGCCGCCGTCGGCAAGCGGCACGCCATGGCTACGCCGCTTCGGAAATCCCGCCACCGCTTTTGCCTCAGGCTGGATGTCGGTGCGGGGCATGCGCCGGCGCAAAGCCGTCGACCGCGGATTTGTGCTCAGCGACCACAGCGATTGGACCGGGTTGCTCGCCGCAATCAAAGGCAGCGGCGCCGAGCGCATCTTCGTCACTCACGGGTACGTTCCGATTCTGGTGCGTTATCTGCAAGAGCGCGGCGTCGCCGCCGAAGGACTGAGCACCAGATTCGAAGGCGAACAAATGGAAAGCGCTGCCTTCGCGATTGCAGCGGCGCGAGAACAAGCGGACACCGAATCACTCTCGCACGTCGCCGAAGATGCCGCCATGGAACAGCTGATGATCGATGCTGTTGGCAAACATAGCGCAGAGAGGACATCATGAAGACATTCGTCAACCTCTTTTCGTCGCTGGATGAAACCAACAAGACGAATGAAAAAATCGCCGCCATGTCCAATTACTTCTCATCGGCGCCGCCGGAGGATGCGGCCTGGGCTATTTTCTTTCTCAGCGGTCGCAAACCCAAAGCTGTGGTGCAAGTTCCGCGCCTTTGCTTATGGGCAATCGAAGCAGCCGATATTTCCGATTGGTTGTTTGATGAAAGCTACGACGCCGTCGGCGATGTTGCCGAGACGATAGCACTACTTCTGCCGGCAAACACTTCATCCACGAATCTGCCGCTGCACGTAATGGTGGAGCGATTATATCGTTTGAAGCGCCTTGCCGAGGAAGAACAACGCTCGCTCATCCTGCAAACGTGGAGCGAGATGAACACCACCGAACGCTTCGTCTGGAATAAACTTTTGACCGGTGCCTTCCGTGTCGGCGTCTCCCAGCAATTGGTGGCTCGCGCGCTGGCGCAAGTCAGCGGGATAAACGTCGAGGTGATCTCGCACCGTTTAATGGGAAATTGGCAGCCGACTGCGGAATTTTACGTAAATCTGCTCAGCCCGGAAACGGAAGACGCCGACATCAGCAGACCGTATCCATTTTGTCTGGCTTACCCGCTCGAAGATGCGCCGCAGAGTCTGGGCGATGTGCACCAATGGTGCGCGGAGTGGAAGTGGGATGGCATCCGCTGCCAATTGATCAAACGTCACGGTGAAATATTTTTGTGGTCACGCGGCGAGGAGCTGATCAGTCAGCGATTCCCCGAGCTCGTCGAGGCCGCGCGTTTTCTGCCGGACGGTACCGTCATCGACGCGGAGGTGCTGCCCTGGCGTGAAGGCAAAGTCATCGACTTCGGCCAATTGCAATTACGAATCGGACGAAAAACAGTGACAAACAAGCTCATGCAAGACGTGCCTGTGATCCTCATGGCATATGACTTGCTCGAGTATCAAGCAACCGACGTGCGGCAACAACCGTTTTCCTGGCGTCGCCTCACCCTGTCTCAGTTGCTGGATACAACCTCGACGCTGGGCCGAATCATGGTATCACCTGCAGTTACCGGCAACAGTTGGGCAGACCTTGAGCAGCAACGCAGCCGCAGTCGCAGCCTCAGTGTCGAGGGACTGGTTTTGAAACGGCTGTCCTCACCTTATCGCGTCGGGCGACAGCGAGGCGATTGGTGGAAGTGGAAAATCGACCCATACAGCATCGACGCCGTGCTGATTTACGCCCAACGTGGTAGCGGCAGACGGGCCAGCCTCTACACCGACTACACATTCGGCGTCTGGAGCAAAGGACAACTGATTCCGATTGCAAAGGCATATTCGGGACTTACGGATGCCGAGATACTCGCCGTAGATTCGTTTGTGCGCAAAAATACACTTGAACGCTTCGGTCCGGTACGAG